>JAPOJD010000211.1 GCA_029978585.1 Actinomycetota bacterium | reverse complement strand
GACCTCCCAGCCGAGTTCGGTGAGGCCTGCCGCCAGCGTCTCGGTTGCAATATCGGCGCGGGGGAGGAACACGCGGTTGATCGGATTGAGCGTCGAGTCGTACGCCGGCCAGAAGTCGAGAAGGGCCTGCGTCGTCTGCTCGCCCTCCGGCACGAGGTCAGGGTTGACCCCGAAGGCCACGAGCGCCTCCGCCGTGTCATTGCCGACGGCTGCGACACGCAGTCCTGAGAACACGCGCGCGTCCAGGCCGTACTCCGCAACCTTCTCCCGGACAGCGCGAACGGCGTTGACGCTGGTGAAGCCGATCCAGCTGTAGCGGCCTTCCTCCAGCCCCTTGACCGCGCGCTCCATCTGCTGTGGGGTGCGGGGCGGCTCCACCGAGATGGTGGACACCTCGACCGGGATCGAGCCAAGCCGCACGAGGCGCTCGAGCAGGTCGTCCGAGCGGGCCTGGGTCCGCGGCACGAGGACGCGGCGACCGAACAGCGGCTTGACCTCGAACCACGACATTCTCTCGCGCTGAGTGATGACCTCGCCGATGACGACGATCCCGGGTCCGGCCTGCTTTGCGTTCTTGACCGCCGTGGGAACGTCCTCGAGCGTGGACACGATCGACCTCTGCTCGACAGTGGTGCCCCCGCGGGGGATTGCGATCGGTGGTGCCGGCGGCCGGCCCGCGCTGATGAGCTCCTTGGCGATCGTGGGCGCCGCGTCGGCGCCGTCGACGATGACGACGGTGACCCTGTCATCGGCAAGCGGCACCCAGTCGATGTCGGGGTCGCTCACCGAGACGATGTGGACCTCGCGGCTACGTCGACCGGTGAGGCCGAAGCCGGCGTAGGCAGGGACCGCGGTGATCATGCTCACGCCCGGCGCGATCTCGAACGGCACCTTCGCCTTGTGCAGGGCTGCTGCCTCCACGGCCAGGGATCCGTCGAGGACCGGGTCGCCGGAGAGCAGGCGCACGGTGCGCTGCCCCTCGCGAGCGGCCTCGACGATGAGCTTGGCGCGACCGGCATGGTCGAGCGGGATGCCCTTGGCGTCCACCGTCGCGACCACCTGGGTCTGGGCTCCGGCGAACCCCTCGGCGAGGCCGATGGCGTCGGAGTCCGCGATCACGGTGTCCGCGGTGCGCAGGAGGTCTGCGCCGCGCAGCGTCATGAGCTCAGGGTCTCCCGGGCCGGCGGCAACGAATGCGACGAGGCCCAGCTTCTTCTTGGTGCGTGCGGTGGTCACGGCGTGACCTCCCCCTTGCGGTAGTCGGGTCGGGACAGTCTGGGGCGAGGGCGGGAGCTCACGCGCTCACCGCCCTCTGCTGGCGTTCTCGGAACGCGAGTATCTGCAGTTCGAGTCCCACGTCGACGCGACGCACTTCGACTCCCCCGGGGACGGTGAGCACGCCCGGCGCGAAGGTGAGGATGTTGCGGATTCCCGCCTCCACGAGCCGATCGCACACCGACTGGGCCGCGGCATCGGGTGTCGCGATGACACCGATCTGCGCTAGCCGCGCGACCTCGGGGAGGTCGGCCAGCGGGCGGATGCGCAGCGTGCCCTCTCCGACGCCCACAGAAAGACCGACCCGCGAGGGGTCGATGTCGATGAGGGCGATCACCCGGAAGCCGCGCTCGGCGAGCCCGCGATACGACGCGAGCGCATGCCCGAGGTTGCCGATGCCCACGATGACCACGTCGAGGTCGCTGCCCGCACCGATCCACTCGGCGATCCGGGAATGCAGGTAGGCCACCTGGTAGCCGACGCCGCGGGTGCCGAAGGAGCCGAGGAAGGAGAGGTCCTTGCGCAGCTGCGCGCTCGTCACCCCGCTGAGCTCGGCCAGCCGCTGGGAGGAGACCGTGTGGATCCCCTGGTCCAGGAGGGACTCCAGTGCCCGGTGGTACAGCGGGAGCCGGCCCACCGTGGCGGCAGGCACGTCGCTGGCCCGCCGCAGGCGGGTCGAGCGGGCGGCCGGAGGCCGGGGGAAGGACACGGACACGGTGGGACCTATCGCAGGAGGAGGCCTCCAGGGTAGGGATATGTGAACCTCCGAACAAAGTTGACCGGACATGACCGTCCGATTATCGGCCACACTGGGCTCACGGCGGGGACAGCGTCAGGGTCCGGGCGGCTATCCGCGCTCAGGACGACAGGGCGCGGCGCAGCCGCTCGGGGTCCACGCGGAAGAAGTCGTGCACCTCACCGTCGACGAGTACGACCGGGATCTGATCCCAGTAACGATCCGCAAGGACCGGGTCGTCGAGGATCGATGAGGACGTCCACGGCACCCCGAGTTCCTCGCACACCTGCGCAATCACGTCGCGGGCGTCATCGCACAGGTGGCACCCGGGCTTGTCCACCAGGACGACCGAGTGCGTCACCGGGTCCCGCTCCACGCGGGGAGTGTGGCACGCACTCCCGCGGACCGGCCGCGCCGCCCCGCGCCGGGACCCGCCCCCGATAGCCTCGGCCCGTGGACGAGGCAGGTCGGTCGGGCAGCGCGCACAGCCCGATCCTGACGTCGTACCGGCGCGCCGGCGAGGCCGCCGCCGCGGCCGCCGAGGTCGAGGCTGCGCTCGCGGTCGCCCCGGATCCCACGGCCGCGGCCTTCTTCGATGTCGACAACACGCTGATGCGCGGGGCGAGCATCTTCCACTTCGCCGTGGGCCTGGCACGACGACGCTTCTTCAGCGTCCCGCAGATCAGCGACTTCGCGCTGCGGCAGGTCAAGTTCGTGCTGAGCGGCTCGGAGGACCTCGAGGACATGGCGTCGGCGACCACCGCCGCCCTGTCGTTCGTCGCCGGGCGCCGGGTCACCGAGCTCGTGGACCTGGGCGAGCGCATCTTCGACGAGGAGATGGCGGACAAGCTCATCCCCGGGACGCTGGCTCTCGCCCAGGGGCACCTCGATGGCGGCCAGCGAGTGTGGCTGGTGACCGCGACTCCGGTGGAACTCGCCACCATCATCGCCAAGCACCTCGGGCTAACCGG
>JAPOJD010000104.1 GCA_029978585.1 Actinomycetota bacterium | reverse complement strand
ATCTGGCGATGCGATCCACAGCGGTGTACTCCTGCGCAGCGACCACGTCGAACGCGACCGGAGAGTCCACTTCAACGATCGTCAGGGTCGTTCGTGTCAGCGTGCTCGGCACCTCCGGCAGCGCCACGACGCGCGTGACGTTCGTGGCCGGGTGAACGGCACCGTGAGACAGCTCACAGCCGCTCTCGCCCTGGCCGCGGTCATGGTCTCGGGCGGCTTAGCCACCTCCTCTCGGGCTGCTGCACAGCCCGACAACGGGCCCTCCCCGCGCGTCGTCAACGGCAAGCAGGGCTCCATGGCCGAGTGGCCCTTCCTCGTCGCTATCGCCAAGAAGTCGACGTTCGAGACCCAGGGCTTCCTTGTCGCACAATTCTGCGGAGGCACGCTGGTATCCGACACGCTCGTCGTGACCGCCGCGCACTGCGTCCGGGGGCGCAAGCCTGCCGACCTCGTCGTCGGGGCTCCCGGTCCGAGCGGGGCACTCAGCGGCCTGACGCTCCAGGTGCGCGATGTCACGGCGATCGAGGTCTACCCCGGCTACAACCCCAGGTCGTTCGCGGG
Source organism: Actinomycetota bacterium (assembly GCA_029978585.1). GTDB lineage: Bacteria > Actinomycetota > Actinomycetes > S36-B12 > S36-B12 > Mxb001. The sequence continues at coordinate 7,064 of JAPOJD010000104.1, read as the reverse complement.
GGACATCGCCGTGATCACCCTCGACCTCCCGCTGGCCGGCATCCCGACGCTGTCTCCCGCAACCGCAGACGAGGCGAAGACCCTCGCGGCGGCACGCGCGACGGTGCGCGTGGCCGGCTGGGGAGCGACCAACAAGACCGAGCCCTGGAAGTTTCCCGACATATTCCGCACCGGCGACCTCACGGTCTTCCCCAAGTCGTCGTGCGGCGGCGGCAAGGACTTCGTCATCGACGGGATCACCTTCTCCGGATACGGCCCCAGCGACGTGGACCCCGCCGCGATGCTGTGCGCGGACGGCGTGCGCAACGGGCGCCCGGTCGACGCCTGCGTCGGAGACTCGGGCGGGCCCCTGGTCGGCGGCACCGGCGATGGGCGGCGCCTGGTGGGCATCGTGAGCTGGGGACTCGAGGTGTGCGGCTCCCCGCGAGGCCCCGGCGTCTACACGCGGGTGTCGACGTACGCCGACTTCCTGGCCGCTGCAGGCGTGCCCTTCGACACCGATCCCGTCGATCGGCCCGAGCCGCCCCAGTTGCTGCGCGTCAACACCACGCCGACGTCCCTCACCGCGGTCGTGCGGGGATCCTCGGAGGGCCCGCAGCCCGACACGTACGCCGTCACCGCTCAGGCTCCGGACGGCTCCATCTCCGAATGCACGGTTCCCGCGCCCGCCCTGCCGCAGCGCGCACGCTGCACCATCGACGGGCTGGTGACCGGGTCGACGTACGTCGTGACTGCCCGCTCCCTGGTCGGTACCGCGGCATCGGACCCATCCGCGCCCGTCGAGGTCCTCGTCGACGGCCTGCCCGCGCGGCCGCGCATCCAGGAGCACGCCGCGCAGCCCGGAGGCACGGCGACGTTCCGCGTCGTCAACCTCCGCGGCAATGGCGCGCCCCTGCTGTCGAAGACCGTGGAGTGCGCTGCCACCAGCCGTCCGACGCGCAGCGCCGCGATCGGCGCGGGCGGCCGGGCCACCGTCGAGCGGTTGCGCAGGGGGACCGAGTACTCCTGCGTGGCCATCGTGGCCAATGAGTACGGCGAGAACCGGTCGAAGCCCGTCTCCCTCGTCGCGCGCTGACGCGTGCGAGGACTACGCTCACCTGCTATGCGGGCGGCGTTCTACGAGCAGCGTGGCGCCTCCGACGTCATCCGCGTCGATGACATCCCCACGCCGGGCCCCGACGTGGGCGAGGTACGCGTCCGTCTCTCTGTCGCGGCGGTCAACCCCACGGACTGGAAGTCGCGAACCTCCCCTGATCCGCTCGCCTTCCCCCTCCAGGTTCCCGGTCAGGACGGCGCCGGCACGATCGATGCCGTCGGCCCCGGTGTGGACCCGGGCCGGATCGGCGAGCGCGTCTGGGTCTACCACGCCGCCTACCAGCGTCCCTGGGGCACGGCGGCGCAGCACTGCGTGGTTCCCGCTCGCCAGGCGGTGCCCATCCCCGACGGCATCGAACTGGACCAGGCGGCCGCGTTGGGGATCCCCTACATCACGGCGTACGGCTGCCTCTTCGTTGACGGCCCCATCGACGGCCGCACCGTGCTCGTCACCGGTGGCGCCGGCGCCGTCGGTCACGCCGCGATCCAGCTCGCCGTACGCGGAGGGGCGCACGTCATCGCGACCGTCAGCGGTCCGGAGAAGGCCGACCTCGCCGCCGATGCGGGTGCTCACGTCGTGGTGAACTACCGCGATCCGGGTGCGGTCGAGCAGATTCGGGCCGCGGCGCGCGCGGGCGTGGACCGGATCGTCGAGGTAGCGCTGGCGCCGAACCTGGCGTCGGATACCGCGGTCATCGCGCCGCACGGGGTGATCGCCAGCTATGCGGCCGACATTCCTGAGGCCGCGCTCGCGATCCGGCCGCTCATGATGCTCAACGTCACCGTGCGCTTCATGCTCGTGTACGGCTTCAGCCCGGCGCTCCTCGCCGCGGCTGTCACGCAGATCACCGACGCGCTCGAGGCTGGCGACCTCACGCCGCTCCCCGTGACGCGCTTCCCGCTCGAAGCGACGGCGGACGCCCACGACGCGGTGCAGTCGGGCGCAGTGGGCAAAGTGCTCATCGACCTGCCGTAGCCGTCAGCGGCCCTCCTCGTCGAGTTCGGCGAGAAGCTCGACCCTGCGAGCGTGACGCCCCCCGTCGAACTCGGTGGCGAGGAAGACCGACAGGGCGTGCTCGGCCTCGGCCGCCGCGGTGATCCGCGCCCCGAAGCACGCGACGTTGGCGTTGTTGTGGCGCCTGCTCAGCTCGGCGTCCTCCGCGGTTCGCAGGACCGCACCCCGCACTCCCGGGATCTTGTTGGCCGCCATGCAGATGCCCAAGCCGCTCCCGCACACGGCGACGCCGACATCCACGGCACCGGATGCGACGGCGCGACCCACGGCCGCCCCGAACACCGGGTAGTCGCAGCTCTCCTCGGAGTCCGTCCCGACATCGACGATCTCGTACCCGTTGTCGTGCAGCCACTCCTGCAGCACCGCCTTGAGCGGATACCCCGCGTGGTCGGAGCCGATCGCCACCGTCGTCATGTTCCGCTCCCCTCCACCAGCGCCGACTCCACCAGGGCCGACTCCACCAGGTCCCGCCAACGGCCTTGGCGCTCGCGCACCAGGGCATCGGGTCCCGGGTCCACGGTCGCATGCTCGCGCGCCGCCACGGGCGGCAGGTCGATGCCCGCGAGGGCCGCGCCGAGTCGCGCGGCCCCCACCACCGTGGCGTCCCCCACCTCGGCCGGCCGCAGCGGCACCGCGAGCGTCGTGGCGAGGAAGGCCACGAACCCCGGGTCCCGGCTTCCCCCGCCGAGGACCGTGACCGGCGGCTCGGGCGCGGCACCGGACTCGCACACGGCCTCGTATGCGGCCGCGACGACGTACGCCATTCCCTCCAGGACACTGCGCAGCATCGCCTCACGTGTCGTGGCGAGGGACAGGCCGTACCACGCACCGCGCAGCTCGGGCGCGACGTACGGGCTGCGCTCGCCCGCGACGAAGGGAAGGAAGTACGGATCGTCCGCGCGCACGCCCCGCGCCAGCGCGACCTGCAACTCCTCGATGTCGGCACCCAGCCAGGCGACCACCCGCTCGATGGCCAGGCCGGCGCTCTGCACCGCACCGAGCCGGTAGAACGACTGGCCGATGTCGCCCGCGCAGGCAAAGGTATGCGTGCGCAGGGTGCCGTCCGGGTCGGGGCGATCGAGGACGCTCGCGATCTGCGCCCCGGTGCCGAGGGCGATCGAACCGCGGCCCGGCGACAGGCCGAGACCGAGGATCCCGCACGCCGCGTCGGCTCCTCCGACGGCGATAGGAAGCCCCGCGAGACCATCGCCGGACAGTCGCACGAGCCCGCCGGAGGACTGCGAGGCGACGATGGGGGGAAGGATCTCCGGGTCGATGCCGCAGGCGGCCACCGCCGCGGGGCTCCACGCGCCGTCGATGACGTCGTACAGCAGCGTCCCGCTGGCATCAGAGGGATCCGTGGCGACCTCACCGCCCAGCGCCCATCTCAGCCAGTCCTTCGGCTGCAGGGCCCACCGGGCACGACCCAGCACGTCCGGCTCCTCGTCCGCCAGCCAGGACAGAGTGGGACCCGCAAAGCCGGGGAACGCCGCGGACCCCAGGCGAGCGAGTCCCCGAGCGCCCAGCGCGGCGGACATGCGCCGCGCCTGCGCACTGCTGCGCAGGTCGGCCCACGTGATCGCGGCCCGCAACGGCTCGCCAGCGTCGCCGCACAGCACGACCCCGTGCATCTGGCCGCTCAGGCCGACCGCCCGCGGGGGCTCCTCCAGCCGCGCCAGCACGTCCCGCGCCGCCTCGAGCGTGGCCGCGAGCCACGCCGCGGGATCGGTCTCGGCCCATCCGGTGCGCGGCGACTCCACCGGGTACGCCCGGGTCGCGGACTCCAGGACCCGAGCCCCGTGATCGCCCTCCTCCACCGCGGCGACCTTGACCGACTGGGTGCCGAGGTCGATGCCGAGGATGCTCACGGCCCCATCCTGCCGCGCTAGCCTTCCTCCGTGCCCGGTGTCGTCGTGATTGGCAGCCTCAACGTCGACCTCGTCCTCCTCGTCGACCGCATGCCGCACAGCGGCGAGACGGTGACCGGCCGCGACTTCGCCCGACATGCGGGCGGCAAGGGCCTCAACCAGGCGATCGCCGCCGCGCGCTCGGGAGAGCCGGTACATCTCGCCGGTGCCGTGGGTGACGATGACGGTGGCCGCTGGCTCCGGTCGATCGTGCGCGGCGAGGGCATCTCCGACGACCATCTCGTCACCGCCGACGTACCCACCGGGACCGCGCTCATCGAGGTTGACGCCACCGGCGCGAATCGCATCGTCGTCATCCCCGGTGCCAACGGGCTCCTCACCCGAGAGCACGCCCGGGCCGCGGTGCCGAGCGGCGCCGGAGTCGTGCTCGCCAACCTCGAGGCCACCGTCGAGGCTGCCCTCGCGGGGCTCGTCGCTGCCCGCGAGCAGGATCTGCGCACGGTGCTCAACCCCGCGCCCGTCCCTCCCGATGGCGTTCCCGACGCCCTGCTCGCGGCAACTGACGTGCTCGTGCCCAATGAGCACGAGGCCAGCACGATGACGGGGATCGACGTGCACGACGAGGTCACTGCGCGAGCAGCCGCGCAGGTCCTGCTCCAGCGGGGTGCCGGGTGCGTCGTCGTGACCCTCGGCGACCGCGGCTGCATCTGGGACGACGGCGACGCGCATGGCACGGTGCCGGCGTACGACGTCACCGCCGTCGACACCCCCGCGGCCGGCGACGCATTCTGCGGGACACTCGCGGCGAGCATGGCCGCGGGGCTGCCCTGGATGGACTGCCTGCGGCGGGCCTGCGCGGCCGGCGGCCTCGCGTCGACCGTCGCCGGAGCGATGCCTTCCCTGCCGCACTCCGACGACATCGATCGCACCGTTCGAGACGGACGACTCCGCGACGCACGACTCAAGGAGAACCCATGATCCTCAATCCCGAACTCGCCTCGCTCCTCGCGCGCTTCCGCCACGCCAACGCGATCGCGATCCTCGACGGGCCCTTCCCGTCGTACCCCGCTGTCGAGACCATCGAACTCATCCTCGATCGCGGGATCCCAACGATCCCGCAGGTCGTCGACGTGATCCTCGCCGAGCACGAGGTCAGCAGCGTGGTCATGGCCGACGAGTTCCGCGCGAACGTCGACCCCGCGGTCCAGGCCGATTACCTCGCGCACCTGGGCGAACTGCCCATCACGTGGATCCCGCACGCGGAGTTCAAGCAGCGCGTGGGCCAGTGCCTCGGGATCGTGCACACCGGGGATGCCGTCCCCTACAGCAACGTCATCCTGCACTGGGGCTGACGCCAACTCCGACCCTCCCGCAGGCTGGCTAGGCTCGCTCCATGCCCGAGCGCATCCTCGTGCCCCGCATGGAGCCCTATGTCCACTCCATCTTCGGCCAGATGTCCGCGCTCGCCCTCGAGTTTGATGCGATAAACCTCGGACAGGGCTTTCCCGACACCGACGGCCCGGAGCTGCTCAAGGAGGTCGCCGCCGAGTGCATCCGGGACGGCCGGGGCAACCAGTACCCGCCGGCCCACGGCCTTCCGGACCTGCGCTTGGCGATCGCCGAGCACCAGGACCGCTTCTACGGGCTGCGCATCGATCCGGCGACCGACGTCTGCGTGACGACCGGCGCCAGCGAGGCCATCGGCGCTGCCCTTCTCTCGATGTGCGAGGAGGGCGACGAGGTCATCGTCTTCGAGCCCTGGTTCGACATCTACGCCGCCGGGATCGACCTCGCCGGCGCACGTCGGGTCAGCGTCCCGCTCCGCCCTCCTGACTTCAGGCCCGACCTCGAGGCCCTGCGCGGAGCAGTCACCCCCCGCACCCGGCTGATCCTCGTCAACTCCCCGCACAATCCCACGGGGGTGGTCTTCACCCGCGACGAACTTCAGTCGATCGCGGATATCGCGCTGGAACACGACCTGCTCGTGATCAGTGACGAGGCCTACGAGCACCTCTGGTACGACGGCAACCCGCATATCCCGATCTCCACCCTGCCCGGGATGTTCGAGCGCACGGTTAGCGTCGGCAGCGCCGGCAAGTCGTTCTCCTTCACCGGCTGGAAGGTGGGCTGGACCACCGGACCGGCTCCCCTCATCCGCGCGGTGCGCACCGTGCGCCAGCATCTGTCGTTCGTCTCCGGCGGGCCCTTCCAGTACGCGGTCGCCGCGGGCCTGCGGATGGGTGACGACTACTTCGACTCCTTCCGCCACGACCTGCAGGCCAAGCGCGACATCCTCACGGCGGGCCTCCGGGACATCGGCTTCGGTGTCGTCACGTCACAGGGGACGTACTTCCTCACGTCCGACCTGGGGCCGTTCGACGAGTACCCGGACGGCCTCGCCGTGGCCGAGGCACTCCCGGGGCGCGCCGGGGTCGTCGCCATCCCAAATCAGGTGTTCTGCGATGACCCGGACATCGGCGAGCGCTCGCTGCGCTGGGCGTTCTGCAAGCGCCCCGAGGTGCTGAGGGAGGCCGTCGCGCGCCTCAGGGGCTCCGTGGCGTCGTAGGCCCCCATGGGGAAGGATGTGGGCATGCCGCAGATCGAGTTCGTGACCCTCGCCCACCACGCCGAGGCCATCGACGGCCTCCTGTACGTCCAGGGGGCGGGCTGGTCGGAGCTCGAGCAGCCGGTGGACCCCGAGGGCAACCTCGGGATGCTGCACATGGGCATCGGGGTCAGCCTCATCATCGGCTGGAACGAGACCAATCGCACCTACCCGCTCACGGTGAGCGTCGAGCACGAGGATGGCGAGCAGTTGTTTGCCGTCGAAGGGTCTGTCGAAGCGGGCCGACCCGCAGGCGCAACCCCGGGGGCCGATCTGCGCAGCGTTCTCGCGGTGAGCGGCGAGGTGCAGTTCGCCCGTCCGGGCGGCTACGTCGTTCGGGCGTACGTCGGCGACGACGACGGTGGCAGTGGCCGCACGGTGTCCTTCCGGGTGCACTACCCGCAGGGCATCGGTCCGGCGCCCACGGGACCTGCGGACTTCCGGCTGCCGGACTAGGGCAGCGGCGCGGGCGCGGTGATCT
>JAPOJD010000191.1 GCA_029978585.1 Actinomycetota bacterium | reverse complement strand
GGTCGGCGCGCTGACCGATCTCGATACGCCCACGATCGGTCAGCCCGAGGGCAGCAGCAGGGACGTGCGACGCCGCATGACTCGCCTGCTCGATGCCGCGTCCTGCGGCAACGGCCGCCGTGCGCACCGCGGTGCCCATGAGCAGGGTGCTCCCGGCCAGGGAGCCGTTCGAGGCCAGCCGCGCCTCCCCGTCTCGGACCACGACGTCGAGGTTGCCGATGAGGTAGTCCCCGTCTGCCGAGCCGGCGGCCGACATGGCGTCGGTGATGAGAGCGCACCGACCCGATGCCGCCCCCATGGCGAGGGACACCACGTCCGGACTCAGGTGGACGCCATCGCAGATGAGTTCCACGATGACCCGCGGATCGGACATGAGCGCCCCCACGGGACCCGGCGCCCGGTGCAGCAGCGGCGGCATGGCGTTGAACAGGTGCGTCGCCACGGTCGCTCCCGCGTCGACAGCCGCCCGCGCCCTGTCTGAGTCGGCCCCCGTGTGACCCACCGCGGCAATGGCACCGGCTTCCACGATGAGAGGAATCGACTCCAGCGCCCCGTCGAGTTCCGGGGCGATGGTGACCATGGCGATCCGCCCCTGGCCGGCAGCGAGAACCTCGGCGACCTCTGACGGGTCGGGAGCCCGCAGGGTGGCGGGGTCGTGCGCACCGCAGTAGTCGAGGGAGATCCACGGGCCTTCGAGATGTATCCCCTCGACTGTCCCGTCGTCCACGAACGGGATGAGCGCCTCGATCTGAGCCACGAGATCGTCGTATGTCGCCGAGACGAGGCTGGCGTTCGAGGTCGTCGTACCGTGCAGCAGATGGGTCCGGGCCGCAGCGCGGATCTGCTCCGGCTCCGCCGAGGTGTACGCCGCCCCTCCGCCGCCGTGGCAGTGGATGTCGATGAAGCCGGGCACGAGGAGGCCCTCCACCCGATCGACCACCTCGCCGGAACTCACCGGCGCATCCCCGCTCCCGACGGCGGTGATCTGCGTGCCGTCCACGGTGACCCAGCCTCGCGCCACGATCCCCTCCGGCGTCAGGACGCCATCGGCACTGACGTATCGGGCCACATCGCGAATCTACGGCGTGAGGACGACCGGCGCACCGAGTCGGTCCGACCCGACCCGCCTAGGATGGGCGTCTACCCGCTGATCGGAGCCCGCATGAGCACCGGGACCACCCTGGAGTCCTTCCCCCGCTATCCCCTGCTCTTCGGACCCTCGCCCGTCCATCCCCTGGAGCGGCTCACGGCGCACCTGGGCGGGGCAGCCGTGTGGGCCAAGCGCGAGGACTGCAACAGCGGGATCGCGTTCGGCGGCAACAAGACGCGCAAGCTCGAGTACCTCGTCGCCGATGCGCTCGCCCAGGGCTGCGACACCCTGGTGTCGATCGGCGGCGTCCAGTCCAATCACACGCGCCAAGTGGCGGCCGTCGCTGCTCGCGCAGGTCTCGGCTGCGTGCTCGTGCAGGAGAGCTGGGTCGACTGGCCCGACTCCGTCTACGACAAGGTCGGCAACATCCTGCTCAGCCGCCTAGCGGGTGCAGACGTGCGGCTGGTCAAGGCCGAGTTCGGCATCGGCTTCAAGGAGAGCTGGGAACTCGCACTGCGCGAGATCGAGGAGTCCGGCGGTGTCCCCTACGCCATTCCCGCCGGCGCCTCCGACCATCCCCTGGGTGGCCTCGGCTTCGCAGGATGGGCATTCGAGCTCGCCGAGCAGGAGCGGCAACTCGATGTCTTCTTCGACACCATCATCGTCAACTCCGTCACTGGCTCCACGCAGGCCGGCATGATCGCGGGCTTCGCCTACCTCGAGGAGAACGGCGCCCGCCCGCGTCGCGTGCTGGGCGTCGATGGATCGGCCAAGCCTGCGCAGACACGCGAGCAGGTGGCTCGCATCGCCGCCGACACGGCCCGGCGCATCGGCGTGAACCGCGACATCACCCTGGACGACGTCGAGCTCGACGAGAGATTCCACGCGGGCATCTACGGCATCCCCGACGACGAGACGCTCGACGCCATGCGCACGGCCGCCCGGCTGGAGGGCATGATCACGGACCCCGTGTACGAGGGGAAGTCGATGGCGGCGCTGCTGCGCGTCGTGGGGGCTCGCGAGATCGACCCCTCCAGCACGGTGCTCTTCGCCCACCTGGGCGGCCAGCCCGCGCTCAACGGCTACAGCGCCCTCTTCTCCTAGGCCCGCGATGACCGTCCCTCCCGAGTACACGCCCCAGGGCCCGGGCAAGGCCGCCATGGATGCGGGCTGGTACGACGACCCGTTCACCGACCACCTGCAGCGCTACTGGACCGGCGCCTCGTGGACCAAGGAGACCCGCGTCAAGGCCGACCCGGTGGCCACGGCGAACGCCGCGTCGGCGTCTGCCTTTCCCCCGCCGCCCCCGGCCGTGGCCAACGGCCCCGCGGGCGAGGCGCCACCGGTGCGCGACTACCTGCTGCCCTCGATCCTCGCGGTGATCTTCTGCGCGTGGCCCCTGGCGGCATTCGCGGTGTACTTCTCCGTCAAGTCGAACTCCGCGCGGAAGCGTGGTGACATGCCGGCAGCCCTGCGGGCCTCGGAGCGGGCACGTCTGTTCATCCTGCTGTCGATCATCGCCACGATCCTCATCGCCGGCTACCTGATCTGGAGCGTCCTCACCATGGACACCTCGCAGATCAACGACACCCTGATCCCCCAGCAATAGCACGACGCCGGGGAGCCGGGCCCCCCTCGGGTCCGGTCCCCCGGCGTCGTGTGAGCCGGTCGTGCAGCGTCAGCCGCAGAGCTGTCGAATCAGCGGCTCGACGTCGTCCGCGCCACCCGACCATCCGTTGGGACGGTACTCCAGATGCAGGTGCACCGCGCCCGGGGATCCGGTGTCGCCCATCAGGCCGATGAGATCGCCGGCCTGCACCTTGTCGCCGTACCCGAAGTTGATCGAGTCGAAGTGTCCGTAGAAGAACATCCCGTTCGGGCCGGTGATGTCGAGCACGAGCGCGCCGTTGGACTGGTACTCCGCGCGGGTCACCGTCCCGCCGTCGATGGCGTAGATCGGCTCGCCGTAGGAACCCATGAGATCCAGGCCCTCGTGCAGGCGACCGCCCGGTCGTGGCGCGCCCAGGCCATCGCCGTACGAGAAGTTGGCCACCGGGCAGAAGCGTCCATCGGTGGAGGGCGTCGCACCGCCATTGCCACCGCCGCCGTTGCCACCGCCGCCGTTGCCACCGCCGCCGTTGCCGGACTCCTCCTCGGGGGTGCCCGGCCCGAACTCGGTGCCGTAGTTGGCGTGAGCTTCGGCGGCCGCTGCCGCCACCTTGTCGCCGAGCGCGCCCCAGGTGTACCGGGCGACGACGCCGGTGGTGGGCAGTCCG
>JAPOJD010000247.1 GCA_029978585.1 Actinomycetota bacterium | reverse complement strand
TCGTGGATCATCCGGCCCTTCATGAGCAGCGCCCGCTCGAGCACGGCGTCCTCGAGGCCCACGGCACGCAGCGCGGTGAGCCCGCGCGTGGAGATGGCCAGGTTGATGCTGCGACCGCGCTCGGCCCCGACCTTGCGCGGATCGGGTCGGCGCTCGTAGACGACGACGTCGTAGCCGCGGCGCCCGAGCATGGTGGCCAGCAGGGCGCCGGTGAGTCCGGCTCCGACGATGGCAACGCGTTCGGTCATGGGGCGGCCTCCCGGGGCTGGTCCTGTGCAATTCCGAGGAATGTCTGCGCGTTGCCGCCGAGGATGAGAGCGCGGTCGGCATCGGAGAGGAACGTCGCGTCGCGCACGACGCGCCCTGCGGGCCGCTCCCCGATGGGGTATGGGTAGTCCGATCCCATGATCACCCGCTCGGCGCCCATCGTGTCGACGAGGAGGCGCAGGGCTCGCTCGTCGAGCACCACCGAGTCGACGGAGAATCGGTCCAGGTAGGCGGACGGGGGTTGTTCCGAGGTTCCGATGATGTCGTGCCGCATATGCCAGGCATTCTCGAACCGCCCCAGCCAGTACGCGAAGGACCCGCCGCCGTGGGCGAAGCAGATGCGCAGGTCCTCGCCCACGCGGTCGAAGACCCCGCCCAGGATCATCGCGATGATCGACAGGTGCGTCTCCGCCGGCATGCCGACGATCCACTGCGCCATCCAGCGGTCCAGTCGCGGCGAGCTCGGCATGTCCCACGGATGGACGAACACCGGCGCGCCCTGGGCGGCGCAATGCTGGAGGAACTCCACCACGCCCGGGTCGTCCAGGTCGCGGTCGCCGACGTGGTTGCCGATCTCGACCCCGAGGTGCCCCGCGTCCAGGCAGCGGTCGAGCTCGGCGCACGCCGCGTCGACATCCTGGAGCGGGACCTGGCAGAAGGGCAGCAGGCGGTCAGGCAGTCCGGCGCAGATGTCCAGCGTCAGGTCGTTGAAGATGCGGGCCACCTTGGCGGCGGCATCGCCGGGCCGCGCGTAGGAGAAGAAAACCGGCGTGGGCGACACCACCTGGATGTCCACCCCGTCGACGTCCATGTCGGCCGCGCGCACCTCCGGGTCCCAGCACTGTGACGTGATGCGGCGGAACTCCCGGTCCCCGATGAGGATCATGGCCTCGCGCTCGGACTCGACCCGCAGGCTGGGCCACGGCCCGGGATCGCCGGTCACCTCGCCGAGGTCGGGCCAGCCGCGCGGCACCGGGTGGGAGTGGGCGTCGATAACGGTCAAGGTCAGCCCTTGCCCGGATGGACGTGGCCGCACGATCCGCAGGTGCGTGCCGACTCGTCGGCGTAGAACGCCTCGAAGATCGGCGGCAGGTCGGCGGCGATATCTCGCACCTGGAGCTCGACGTCGAAGATCATGGCGTTGCACTGCGGGCAGTACCACCGGAACCTCTCCAGCGTGCCCTCCTCGCGCGGCCGCTCGAAGACCAGGCCGATCGAGCCTTCCTCGGGGCGCTGCGGGGAGTGCGGGAGATTGCGCGGCAGGACCCACATCTCCCCCTCGCGGATGTCGACGCGTGCCGTGCCGTCAGCGGTCATGACGTTCACGTGCATGTTGCCCCGGACCTGGTAGAAGACTTCCTCGTAGGGGTCGACGTGGAAGTCCGTGCGCTGGTTGGGGCCCCCGACCACCATGACGATGAAGTCCTCGTGGCCCGGGAACATCTCCTTGTTGGCGACGGGCGGCTTGAGAGAAGGCCCGTGCTCGTCGACCCAGGCGTCGAAGTTGAGGGTCTCGGTGATGTCGGACATTGCTACTCCTCCTTGTCCGCTTGGCGGATCGCCACCGCGGTGATCT
>JAPOJD010000141.1 GCA_029978585.1 Actinomycetota bacterium | reverse complement strand
GGCGTTGACGGTGATGGGGAACAGGCCGAGGTAGTTGCCATTGAGGGTGATGGGCTTTCCGCCGGGGGGAATGTCGAAGTTGTAGTAGCCGTAGTCGACGGCGGTGGTGGCGGGCTGGTCCACCGCCGGTGCGCCGGAGGTGGTGCGGGTCAGCCGGGCGCTGCCGTTGGGGGTGGTGGCGGTGGGCCGGGAGCCGAGGATGGCGCCGGTGAGGGCGTCGACGTAGACGCGGGCGGGGAAGGCGAAGGAGGCACCCAGCGGCGATTCCTGGGCGTCGGCGGGCCCCTGGGTGACCAGGACGCTCCAGGCGAGGCGGGCCTGGCCCTGGAAGGTCGTGATGACCAGGGCGGCGCCGGGGTTCGGAGGGGCGCCCACGGCATTGGCGACGATGTCCTCGGCCTGGGCCGCGGTGATCTGCGGGGTGTCGGCGGCGCCGGTCGTGTCGATCAGCAGCCCGCGCACCGAGACCAGGCGCTCTCCGTCGTCACCGCGGCGCACCGAGGCGATGAGGTTCGCGCCGTCGACGGGGACCTCGCCCACGGCCTGGCCCACCCGGACGGTGGTGAGACCCTCGGCGTCCTCGCTGGACTCGAACGTCAGCCCCGAGGCCGGGCCAAATGCCGAACCGAACTTCTCCAGGAATGCCGCGGTCACCGCGACCGGGTCGCCGGGGGCGGGGAAGCTGCCGCCGGAGAGTTCCGCGGCCCACCCGTTGATGTCGCTCTGGCGCGCCTGCCACCCTGACGTGGTCTGCTCGCGCAGCCGCTCCACGACCGCGGAGATCTCCGCCACCCGGGACTGCTGGGCCGCCTCGCCGACCTGCAGCGCGTAGATCGGGGATGCCACCACCGGATCTGACGCGGCATCGTTGCCCACCCCCACCGGGCCCGCCGGCTCCGACGACGCCGGCTCCGAACCCGGCATCACCCGGACCCAGGAAACGCACCCCGCCAGCACCACGCAAAGGCCCGCGCACAGCAGCGCGAGACCTGACAATCGCGAGCGTGTCTTCGCGGATGTGATGCCTGCGTCGCGTAGCACGAGCAACCTCCTGCGTCGGTGGCGTACGCACCCCGAGGACGACTATGCGCCCCTCGGGGCCATCATGCCGGGCGAACGAAAGGGTCCGCGCTCATTCTGAGGCGGTGTTATCGCCGGGAGGGCCTGCCGAGGGGGCCTGCGGCCCTACGATGACAGCGCCGACTGGGGCTAGGGGCTAGGAGGACCCATGTCCGAGCAGAGCACCGCGGCCGCGACCACTCACTGCGCGGCATGCAATCGCGACAATCCACCGAGCGCCCGCTTTTGTGCGGGCTGCGGCAACCCGGTGGGTCACGCGCCGCAGAAGCGCCCGTACGCGGCACAGCCGAACGAATCGGTAGCGTCCTTCGCCCTGGTCTCGACGGTGATGCCCTACGCATCGGCACAGTCGGCCCGCACCTACAAGTTGGCGTTCCTCATCGGCGTCGCGATTCCGATCATCGCCGTCCTGCTGGGGCAGCCCTCCTTCGCCCTGGTGACCGCGGCCTTCGTCGTTCCCGTCGTGTTCATCCTCTACCTGTACGACGTCAACCTGTGGGAGGACCAGCCCGTCTCGGTGGTCCTGGGCGCCTTCGTGCTCAGTGCCGTGCTCGCCGTGGGCTTCACCTACGCCTGGCGAACCTGGCTGCAGTCGATCCCCGGCGCTTCGACCGACGCCGCGTTCGGCGTCTTCAATCTCTGGGGACTGCTCATCCCCTGCGTCATCGCGCCCGTCATCGGGGTCATCCTCATGCTCATCGGGCCCATGTTCCTTGCTTCCCGCCCGAAGTTCGATGACCTCATGGACGGGCTGACCTTCGGAGTCGTATCCGGTGTCGCCTATGCCTGCTTCGAGACCCTCACCGTCAACTGGCTGGTCATCTGAGGGGGTACCTCCTCCGGCTCCGATATCGCGGTGTGGCTCCCGGTCATCGTCAACGTCGCCTTCCTCAAGCCGATCGTGTACGGCTGCGCCGTCGGCATCGCCGCGGCCGAGTTCTCCGGTCTGGGGGAGGGTTACGACGGCTTCTCCGGCAGGTTCGTCGTCCGCACCGTCGAGGCGATGATCATTCTCATCCTCTTCAACGGCGGGCTGTACCTCACCGGCCTGCTCACCGGCACGACCGGCCTGATCCTCGGAATGGTGTGGGCGCTTATCGTCGCCGGCGCCGTCATCCTCCGGCTGCGGACCGTCCTGCAGCGGGCCCTCGTCGAGGGGGCCCTCGAGGCCGCGGCGCGCGCCGGGTCGTCGAAGTGGTCGTCAGGCCCCGATGACTTCTGCGCCGAGTGCGAGATGCCCCTCCTGGTGGACGCCATGTTCTGCGTTGCGTGCGGTGCTTCGGTCCGGGCCCGATCCAAGGATGCTCGCCACGCCTCCTCCGCGCCGGCCCCGGCGAGCGCCGCACCGGATGCAGGGAGTACCAGCACCGAGAGCACGGGGGGTGACGCATGAGCGCGCCTACCCCACCGCCTCCTCCGCCTCCTCCGCCTCCCCCGACCGGTCCGCCACCGCCTCCTTACTACGCAGCAGCGGCGCCACAAGCTGCCGCACCCGGCAGGCGCATGTCGCCGGTCCTCCTCATCGTCGGCGTCGTCGTGGGCATCCTCGCCCTCGGCGCGGTGTTCTTCTTCGTGGGCCGCGCGGTTGCGGGAGGCGGGGAGTCGGAGCCGGTCGCCGTGCCGACCGAGGCCCCCGGTGTCCTCACGCCGATCCCCGCGCCCACGCAGCCCTCGGTGGAGCCGATTCCTTCGCAGTCCGCGCCCGCGCCGGCTCCCGGAACACCCTCGCCGATTCCGTCGCAGCCCTCCAGCGAGCCCATTCCGACCACGCCCGCTCCGCAGCCTGCGCCCGAGCCCGCTCCTGAGCCGGCTCCCCAGCCGGGGCCGGCATCGGGCGAGACCGTCGACATCGGCGCGGGCGTCACCGTCGCGGTCCCCAGCGGCTGGGAGGCCGGCCAACTCGATGGTGGTGGCGTCGTCTTCGCGGGCACGGGCGGCCTGGCGGGCCTCTACCTCATCTCGGTCGACCCCGGAGTGACGGGCACGGATGTCGCCAGCTACTGGATTTTCGAGGTGGTCTCCGAGCAGATCGCAGGCCTCGAGGTCGGGCAGATCGAATCCCTGCCGACCGAAGGATCTCCGTCCGTGATCTCGGCTGCGAAAGTGAACTACACGGGGACCGTGGTGACCCAGCAGGGGTCGATCCCCGTGAGCGGCGGCGTCTTCACCGCCGTTCGCGGCGACGGCATCTCGCTGCTCATGGATGTCCTCGCGTTCCCCAACGCCGACCAGAGCACCGAGGACGCGATCAAACTCATCGCAGAGACGGCGTTCGGGAGCTTCTAGGGGGCTTCGCCCTTCGGCACTAGGGTGACCTCAGCATCGGCTGAGGAGGGACCATGGCGTACGAGGGCACCTGGGATTCGGTCAGCACCCATCCGCTGCCGGACTGGTACGACGACGCCAAGCTCGGCGTGTTCCTGCACTGGGGGATCTACTCCGTGCCGGGATGGGCGCCGCAGGTTCCCGATATCCAGCAGCTCCTCCACGATGCGGGGCCCCAGGGCATGCTGCGCGACAACCCCTACGCCGAGTGGTACCGCAACACCATGCAGATCGAGGGAAGTCCCACGCAGGTGCACCACGAGAAGACCTACGGCAAGGACTACCCGTACGACAACTTCATCCCGGCCTTCAACTCCGGCGCCAACTCGGCGGACCTCGATGCGATCGCGGATCTGTGCAGCAGCGCCGGGGCCCGCTACGTCGTGCTCACCACTAAGCATCACGAGGGGTTCCGGCTCTGGCCGTCGACCCTGCCGAATCCCAACAAGGGCATGTACAACGCTGAGCGCGACATCGTGGGCGACATGACCGAGTCCGTGCGTTCGCACGGCATGCGCATGGGGCTCTACTACTCCGGCGGCTACGACTGGCCCTTCAACGGCGCCGTCCTGCGCAACCCGGCGGACGCCATGCTCGCGGTTCCCGCGACCCAGGAGTACCTCGACTACGCCACCGCACAGGTGCGCGAGCTCATCGACCGCTACGCGCCCTCTGTCCTGTGGAATGACGTCGCGTGGCCGCCCGGTGGCAATCTCGCGGACCTGTTCGCGTACTACTACAACCACGTGCCCGACGGCGTCATCAATGACCGCTGGATCGAGCCCAGCGGCTCACGCAACGTCGTGTCTGACACGCTCGCGCGCGCGGCCGGCAGCGTCGTGCAGATGCTGTGGAAGCACATCCCGGAGGAGGACAAGCACCTCACCTTCCCGGGAGCCCACTGGTACGACTTCAACACCCCGGAGTACGCCTCGTTCTCGGAGGTCCAGGCGAAGAAGTGGGAGTCGACGCGGGGCGTCGGTCATTCCTTCGGGGCCAATCGCAATGAACGCCCGGAGGACATCGTCACGGGCACTGAGCTCGTCCGCATGCTCGTGGACGTGGTCTCCAAGAACGGCAACCTGCTCATCGGGATCGGGCCGGACGCGAATGGCCGCATCATCGAGCAGCAGCAGGCGCCGCTGCGTGGGCTGGGGGCGTGGATGGCGAGCAATGGGAGCGCCGTCTACGGCTCGAGACCCTGGTCCATCGCGGAGACGACGACCACCGAGGGAACCGAGGTCCGGCTCTGGGAGAACGACGGCCAGGTGTACGCCGCGCTGCTCGACCTGCCCGGGGCGCGCACATTCGGGCTCCGTGGCATCGACGGACGCTCGGTCGACTCCGCCCACATCGTGGGCAGCCGCGCGAAGGTCGGAATCGGCGAGCGCGACGGGATGGTGGAAATAACGATGCCGGAGCGCGTTCCCGTGGAGGCGGCGTACCTGCTCAGGCTGGGCTCAGACGTCCGCCAGATCGGTTGAGGTCGATTACTGGAGCTCGGGAGCCGTCTCCAACTCTTTCATCGCCGCGGCATCGAGGGTGACGAGCGCCGCGTCGCAGTTCTCCTTCACATGCTCCATCGAGCCGGTGCCGGGGATCGGCAGCATCACGGGGGAGCGCTGCAGGAGCCAGGCGAGTGCCACCTGACCCGGGGTGCAGTCGTGGCTGGCGGCGATGTGCGCGAGCGGACCATCGGGTGCGACCAGAGCGCGATTGCCCAACGGGAACCACGGGATGAAGCCGATGCCCTGCTCGGTGCAGTGATCGAGTAGTGCCTCGCTCTGGCGGAGCCCCGCGTGGAAGAGGTTCTGCACGGTGACGATCGGGAGAACCGCCCGCGCCCGCTCCAACTCGTCGATGGATACCTCGGACAGGCCGACATGGCGGATGAGGCCCTCGTCTTGCATCTCCTTGATCACACCGAACTGGTCTTCCTCGGGCACCTGCGGGTCGATGTGATGCAGT
>JAPOJD010000097.1 GCA_029978585.1 Actinomycetota bacterium | reverse complement strand
GGCCGGATCGGCTGATCATCGTCTCGTTCGGCGCCACTGAGCCGTCGAGCAGGAACGCGCGGAAGCGCGTCGGGAAGGCGCGCGAGTAGCGCAGGCCGATCCGGGTGCCGTAGCTCATGCCCCAGTAGGTCCACTGCTCCTCGCCCAGCGCGATCCGCAGGGCGTCGAGGTCGCGGATGACGTAGTCGGTCCCGAGGTACGGCGCGAGCCCCGCATTGGCGGCGTAGCAGGCGGCGCGTGCCTGCGTCAGCTCCTCGATGTACGGCGGGATCAGCGCCGCCCAGTCGACGGATCCGGTCGCCGGGAGATCGGGGCCGTCCGGCTCGGGCGGGCAGCCCGACAGCTTGGGCGATGACTTGCCGACACCGCGCGGGTCCCAGGCCACGAAGTCGAAGCGGTCGCGGACCTCGGGAGGGAGCATCTCGCGAATCCGCAGGGCGGACCCGAGGCCGGAGCCGCCAGGGCCGCCGGGATTGAACGTGAATGCCCCGATGCGGTCGGGCGCCGTGGAGCGCTTGATGGCCATCGCGATCTCGGCGTTCGCGGGATTGGCCTTGTCGAACCAGTTGAGCGGCACCGTGAGGGAGCCGCACTCCCAGCCGGCCCACGAGTCGTCCTGGCACGGGTACCACGTGATCGTGCCGCGCTCGCCCGGACTCTCCGCGAGACCTCGCACCTGCTGCGCCGACGGCTGACCCTCGGCGGCCTGCGGTGCGTACGCCGGCGCGACGAGGACGGCGGCGACCGCGAGGGCGGATGCGAGCGCCGCGAGCGCGCGTCGCGTGGCAGGCCTACCGGGCATCGGGGGCCTCCTTGAGCGGCGCGTAGTCGCAGGTGTGGGACCCGGGTCGCTTCAGCGTCATCAGGTAGTCCGTTATGCGCTTGTTGACGCAGGCGGAGGTGGTGCGCAGCCAGGTCACGTGCTGGGTGCCGAGGTAGGTGATGAACCACGCTCCGGCGATGGAGCTCGCGAGCGTGCGTGCCCCCGCCCACGGGGTCCGGGTGTCGCCCAGGGAGTTGAGGACGACGGGCGGGGTCCGCAGTTCCAGCATCCTCTCCGGCGCCGGGTAGGGGACGGCGATGGGCATCGGGAGGCCCGCGCACAGCGTCCCCTTGGTGGTCGCGACGAACCCGGCAGCCACCGAACTATTGACGTAGCCGGCCTCCGCGAAACTCGCGACCTGATCCACGCTCGGGGGAGAGCCCAGGTCGGCGCAGTTGATCATGTTGATGCTGTAGACCTCTCCGGAACGGTCCTTCTCCGCAAGCTTCTCCAGCCGCTCCAGGTCGCGCGCCGCCTGACGCTGCCGCGCGGGGCTCGCGGTGCGGAACATCGCGTCGTACACCGTGTTGATGAGCTTGACGATCGTCGGGTACTCCGCCTGCGACGAGATGCCCGCGAAGATCCCCAGCGTGATGCCCCATCTGTCGCGCTCACGGCCATTGATCACCACGGTGCGCTCGTTCAGGGTGCGCAGGATCCTGTCCAGACGTGCGGCCATGCGGTCGCCGAAGAGCGAGCCGAAGACCGCCTGGGCGTAGGTGAAGGCCCAGGCCTCGTTCGCCGCCCATTCCGAGATGGTCATGCTCGGCGGCAGCGCGCCGTCGAGGATCATGGCGCGGCCCCGCTCGGGGTAGGCACGCGCGTATCGGTAGGAGATGCGCGAGCCGTAGCTCATGCCCCAGATGTTCCAGGTGTCGTACCCGAGCTCCTCGCGCATCGCCTCGAGGTCCTCGACCACGTAGTCGGTGCCGAGATAGGGAGCGATGTCCTGGTTGGCCTCCCAGCAGGGACCGAGCTGCGCCGCGGTCTGCTCGTAGGACTGCTGCGCAAAGGCCTGCCAGTCGACGGGTCCCGTCGGCGGTGCCGTGTAGGTGTCGCGCTCGGCGGTCACAGGCAGGCAGCTCTGCAACTGAGGCTGGCTGGCCCCGATGCCGCGAGGATCCCAGGCAACGACGTCAAACGCCGCCTTCACCCGGGCAGGCAGCAGGGCATAGATGCGATTTGCCGAATCCAGGCCCGATCCCCCGGGTCCGCCCGGATTGAAGGTTAGCGCGCCGATGCGCTCGCCCGTCGCCGCACGCACGGCGAGCTCGACGTCGACCGTGAGTCCGTCGTTCGGATTGACCCAGTCGCGCGGCACGGTGAGGGTGGCGCAGCGCCACTCCCGGAGGTCCTTGGGGCAGTCGTGCCAGGTCACGGTGGCGAGCTGCCGCGCGGACTGCGGGTCTGCTGCCCCCTCCTGGGCCACCGCAGGGGGGACGAGGGTGAGCGCGGTGACCGCCGCGATGATCCCGAGGGCGGCGCGTCGCATCACGCCACCCTAGGGGACGGCTTGGGGATCAGCTAGGACGGTGTACGACGAATGCCAGGCCCTGGGTCTGGCGGATGCGGTCGTAGGCCACCAGGCGCACGTAATGCCCGGGGTTGGCGTCGCGACACCGGTCGAGCTCCTCCATGACCGCGACGGGATTGAGCTCCCCGAAGAGCGGCAGGCGCCACATGTACCAGAAGGTCTCCGTGGCCCGGGCCGGGTCGACATGCTCGATGCCGCACGTCCAGCCGCGGCCCAGCGCGTACGACACCTGGGCCGCGACCTGCTCGCGCGTCATCGGAGGCAGGTAGGAGAACGTGCCCAGCTTGATCGTGCTGCTCACCGCGCTCATCGCGCACTCACCACACTCTCGTCCAGGTCCTCCACGACGTCGAGCTTGTCGACGACGTCGTACTCGAAGCGGACCTCCTTCCACGTCTCCAGCGCGGCCGCAAGCTCGGGGCTGTGGGCGGCCGCGGACATGAGAACGTCGCGTGCGTTCTGCTCGATGGCGACGCCCTCGTTGCGTGCCTGCACGCAGGCCTCGACCGCGACCCGGTTGGCAGTCGCCCCCGCTGCGTTGCCCCACGGGTGGCCGAGGGTGCCGCCGCCGAACTGCAGGACCGAGTCGTCGCCGAAGATCGACACGAGCGCGGGAATGTGCCACACGTGGATGCCGCCGGAGGCGACGGGCAGCATGCCCGGCATGGTGCCGAAGTCCTGGTCGAAGAAGATCCCCCGACTGCGGTCCTCGGCCACGAACGGCTCGCGCATGAGGTCGATCCACCCGAGGGTGGCGTCGCGGGCGCCCTCGAGCTTGCCGACGACGGTCCCCGAGTGCAGGTGGTCGCCGCCGGAGAGCCTCAGGCACTTGGTGAGCACCCGGAAGTGGATGCCGTGGTACGGGTTGCGGTCGAGCACGGCGTGCATCGCCCGGTGGATGTGCAGGAGCATCCCGTTGCGACGGCACCAGTTCGCGAGGGACGTGTTCGCCGTGAACCCGGCCGTCAGGAAGTCGTGCATGATGATGGGCATGCCGAGTTCCTTGGCGAACTCCGCGCGCTCGAACATGTCCTCCACCGTGGGCGCGGTGACGTTGAGGTAGTGGCCCTTGATCTCGCCCGTCTCGGCCTGGGCCTGGCGGATCGCCTCGGCGACGAACTCGTAGCGGTCGCGCCACCGCATGAACGGCTGGGAGTTGATGTTCTCGTCGTCCTTGGTGAAGTCCAGGCCGCCGCGCAGGCACTCGTAGACCGCGCGCCCGTAGTTCTTCGCGGACAGGCCGAGCTTGGGCTTGATCGTGCAGCCGAGGAGTGGCCGGCCGTACTTCGCCAGGCGGTCGCGCTCCACGATGATGCCGTTGGGCGGCCCGCCGCAGGTGGTGACGTACGCCAGGGGGAAGCGTACGTCCTCCAACCGCAGCGAGCGGATCGCCTTGAACCCGAACACGTTGCCCACCAGGGAGGTGAGGACGTTGACCACCGAGCCCTCCTCGAACAGGTCGAGGGGGTAGGCGATGAACGCGTAGAACGCGGCGTCATCGCCCGGCACGGGCTCGATCCGGTAGGCCCGTCCCTTGTAGTGGTCGAGGTTCGTGAGCAGGTCGGTCCATACCGTCGTCCATGTGCCCGTCGAGCTCTCCGCGGCGACGGCGGCTGCGGCCTCCTCGCGGGGGACGCCCTCCTGGGCCACCACCTTGAAGCAGGCGAGCAGGTCGGTGTCGGCCGGCTCGTAGTCCGGCTCCCAGTAGGTGAGGGCATAGTCCTTCACCCCGGCGTCGTACGTCGCGGTCATGGTGTCTCCTTGAGGGCTTCCGGGCTCATCGCGAACGACGTGCGTTCTCGATGAGCCGGCGGATGAACGGCGTGAGGATCAGCTGCATCGCGATGTCGAGCTTGCCGCCCGGGATCACGATGGAGTTGGCCCTCGACATGAAGCTCCCGTGGATCATGGTCACGAGATAGGGGAAGTCGATCCCGTGCGGATCCCGGAAACGGATGATCACCATCGACTCGTCGGGAGTCGGGATGGTGCGCGCGATGAATGGGTTGGATGTATCGACCATCGGGACCCGCTGGAAGTTGATGTCGGTGCGGGAGAACTGTGGCGTGATTGTGTGGACATAATCGGGCATCCGCCGCAGGATGGTCTCGGTGATCACCTCCTCGGAGTGGTGTCGGGCGTTCATGTCGCGGTGCAGCTTCTGGATCCACTCGAGGTTGATGACGGGGACCACGCCGATCTTGAGGTCGCCGTACTGCGAGAGGTCCACGGTCGGTGTCTTCGCGGCACCGTGCAGCCCCTCATAGAAGAGGACATCGCAGTCCGCGGGGAGCGGCTCCCAGTCGGTGAAGGTCCCGGGCATTGCGCCGTACATCTCGGCCTCGCGCTCATCGTGGACGTAGTGCCGGGTGCGTCCCTTCCCCGACTCCCCGAACTCCGCGAACACCTCGCCGAGGTCGTCGAGGAGGTTGGCCTCGGGAGAGAAGTGGCTGAAGTGCCGGTTGCCCGCGGCCTCGGCTTCCGCGATCGCCGCCTTCATGCCGGCGCGGTCGTAGCGGTGGAATGCATCGCCCTCGATGGTCGCCGCGGTGATGCCCTCGCGCCGGAAGATCTGGTCGAACGTGTTCTTCACGGTCGTCGTGCCCGATCCGGATGACCCGGTGACGACGATGATCGGGTGACGCGTCGACATCAGGAACTCCTCAGCAGGGTGCGCCGGCCGAACAGGGGGGACTCCTCGTGCATGGTGGGCGGGTCGACCAGGTAGCGGCGCACGCGCTCGACCTTCCCGCGTGAGCCGAAGACGAACGGCGTCTTCTCGTGCAACTCAACCGGCCGGAGGTCGAGGATGCGGTCCACGCCGTCGGTCGCCAGGCCGCCGGCCTGCTCGATGAGGAAGGAGATCGGGTTGGCCTCGTAGACCAGCCGCAGCCGCCCGCGGGCGTAGGCCGGGCGGCGGTCAGCGGGGTAGAGGTAGATGCCGCCGCGCAGCAGGATGCGGTACGCCTCGGCCACCAGCGAGGCGAGCCACCGCATGTTGAAGTCCTGGCCGCGCGGGCCGATCTCTCCGGCCACGAGGTCCGCGACGTACGCCGCCATCCCGCTGTCCCAGTGGCGCGCATTGGAGGCGTTGACGGCGTACTCCCGCGCCTCCTCGGGGATTCGGATGGACCGATGGGTACGGAGGAATTCGCCGTCGGCGAGCACGTAGATGTCGGTGCCATCGCCGATGGTGAGGATGAGCAGGGTGCTCGGCCCGAAGAGCACGAATCCCGCGGCCAGTTGCTCGGTCCCGGGCTGCAGAAGGGAGGCCTCGAGCGTTGCCGCCGTGCCGCCTGGCAGCGCCCGAAGGCGGGGCAGGATCGAGAAGATCGTGCCGATGGGCGCGTTGATGTCGATGTTCGACGAACCGTCGATCGGATCGATGGCCATGACGAAGTCCCCGCTGCCCAGATCGACGACACCGTCGGCCTCCTCCGAGGCGAGCCCGGCGATCGCGGTGCCCCGCAGCGCATCGACGTACAGATCCTGGGCCCGCAGGTCGAGCGCCTTGGGTGCGTCGCCGGAGGCGTTCTCCTCCCCGCTCACCACCTCCGCACCGCCGGTGAGGGGGGAGCGGGCGATCAGGCCGGCCACCTTGACGGCGGTCTCCGTGAGCACGAGCAGCGCGTCGGCCAGCGGGGCCTGGGCGCTTGCCAGCACCGCGCCCAGGCTCGGGTGAGGGGACGCCGTCATCTCCCGAGTGTGGGCGGGGCGGGAGGAGAAGTAAAGGCATGGAAATTACGGCCTAAGCAAAGTATCACTATGGTCCTGGGTACCATCCTGGTATGGCCGAGAGTGCGCTCCGCGACGTCACCCTGCGGCAGCTGGAGATGCTGGCCGCCACGGCAGAGCACCGCACGCTCGCCGGCGCTGCCACCGCCCTGCACGTGACCGGCCCGGCCATCGCCCAGCAATTGCGGCTGCTGGAGAAGCGCGTCGGGCTGGCTCTGCTCGAACGCCGGGCCGACGGGCTGCACGTCACCGAAGCGGGTCGCGCGCTCCTGGGGTGCGCCCACCGGGTGGAGCGGGAGATGCAGGCGACGGCCGACGAACTCGAATCGCTGCGAACTAGCACGACCGGACACGTGGTCCTCGGTGCGGTGAGCACGGCGAAGTACTTCACCCCGCACCTCATCGCGGAGTACCGCCGCGCCAATCCGGGCATCAGCGTGCACCTCGTCGTGGGCAACCGTGCGGAGACGATCACGGCACTGGAGGACTACGACGTCGACCTCGCCATCATGGGCCGGGCGCCGTCCAGCCTGGATGTCGTGGACGAGGCATTCGGGGACCACCCCTACGTCGTCATCGCCGCGCCCGGTCACCCGCTGGTCGGTGCTCGCGACGTGAGCGTGGCACGGCTGTCCGAGGAGATGTTCCTGCTGCGCGAGCCGGGGTCGGGCACCCGAATCCACGCGGAGTCGCTCATCGCCGGGGCCGGTCTCCCGATGAGGGTCGAGATGGAGATGTCGTCGAACGAGACGATCAAGCAGGCCGTGATGGCCGGCCTCGGGGTGGCGCTTATCTCCGCCCACACCATCGCCGCCGAGCTCGGGGACGGCCGGCTCGCCGTCCTCGACGTCGAGGGCCTGCCCATCCGGCGGCAGTGGCGCGCGGTACGCCTCGCCTCGCGTGAGCCGAGCCCCGCGATGGCGTCGCTGTGGGAGTTCATCTCCGCCCAGGGGCGAGCCCTGCTGCCCGCCTAGGGTGCGTCACCGCGGCCCGGCGGAGGCCCCGCGAGTGCCGGGATACGGTGGGCCGGTGACCTTCGACGCCGGGGAGTTCGACGACCACGAACAGGTGGTCTTCGGGCATGATCCCGAGACCGGCCTGCGCGCGATGGTGGCGATCCACTCCACGGCACTGGGGCCGTCCCTCGGCGGATGCCGGATGCGACCCTTCGCGAGCGCGGGGGAGATGGCCGCCGACGCGCTGCGCCTGTCGAAGGCGATGAGCTACAAGAACGCCCTCGCCGGGCTGCCCCACGGCGGCGGCAAGGCGGTGATCTGGGGCGATCCCGCGACGGACAAGTCGCGCGAGCTCTTCCTCGCCATGGGCCGCTTCATCGCAACGCTCGGCGGCCGGTACATCACCGCTGGGGACGTCGGCACCACGGTGGCCGACCTCGACGTCATCCGCGAGACCAACCCGTGGACCACCGGGAGATCGCCGGAGGAGGGCGGATCGGGCGACACCGGCATCCTCACGGCGTTCGGGATCATGCAGGCCATGCTGGCAACGGCCGAGGTCGTCTGGGGCGAGGCCTCGCTCGAGGGGCGCCGGATCGGTATCTCCGGGGCGGGCAAGGTCGGTGGTCGGCTCGCCGTGCACCTCGTGGAGGAGCAGGGCGCCGAGGTGTTCATCACCGATCCACTGGACGCCACCCTGCAGGCGGTGCGCGATCGCGTGCCGGTCACGATCGTGGGCTCGGCAGACGCGCTGGTCGACATGCCGCTCGACGTCTACTCGCCCAATGCCCTCGGCCACGCGCTCACGATGGACGTCGCAGAGCGGCTGCAGTCCACGATCGTGTGCGGAGCGGCGAACAACCAGCTCGCCCGGCCGGAGGTGGCCGACATCCTGGCCGAGCGCGGCATCCTCTACGCGCCGG
>JAPOJD010000082.1 GCA_029978585.1 Actinomycetota bacterium | reverse complement strand
GGGGGGTCGCCCGGGGTCGGCGTGTCGGCGACACCACCCGCCGCTCAACGCAGTGGTGGGGTGCGTCGGATGTGGCTAGGCGGTGTCGGCCAGCGCCTCGGCGCTCGCCTGGAGCGTGCGCTCGATCTCGCGCTCCCCGATGCCCAGGTGGGTGACCGCGCGGATCTGCCCGTGGGGATAGGCCACCATCCCCACGCCCCGCTCCCGCAGCGCGGCGAGGTAGGCGGTCCTACGGGAGGGCCCGCCGGCGACGGCGAACAGCACGAAGTTGGTCGTGGCGCGCGCAGGGTCGAGGCGATCCCCGGACGGCTGGGCCAGGTGGCCGGGGCTGACGATGCCGGGCTGCTCCGCGAGGCCCTGGGCGAGAATCCGGGCCAGTGCATGGTCCTCGGCGAGCCGGTCAACGGTCCCGTCCTGCCCGTCCTGCAGCGCCACCAGTCCCGCGGCCGCGAGCACGCCGGCCTGACGCATTCCTCCTCCGACGAGCTTGCGGGCCCGACGGGCGCGCGCGATGAACTCCGCCGAGCCCACGACCACGCTCCCCACGGGCGCGGCGAGACCCTTGCTCAGGCAGAACGTCGCCGAATCGGCGTCGCGCACCAGATCCGACACCGGCACCCCGAGCGCGACCGCGGCATTGAAGAGCCGCGCACCGTCCACGTGGATCGGCATGCCGTCGGGAAGGGCGGAGCGGAGCCGCCCCACGTAGGCGGGCGTGATCGCACGGCTCATCGTGTGGGCGTGGCAGTTCTCGATGATGACCAGACTCGTCACCGGGCAGTGCGGGTCCGACGCGTCCTGGATGGCGTCGAGGACCGCCTCCACCGGCATCTCGCCCTCGGGCGTCTCGGGTATCGGGCGCATACCGGCGCCGACGACCACCGCGTAGTTGGCCGCTTCGTCGTTGAACACGTGCGACTCGGCAGGCGCGATGATCTCCCCTCCCCGCGGGACATGGGCCATGAGGCTCACGAGGTTCCCCATGGTTCCGGTGGGCACGAGGAGGGCGGCCTCCTTGCCGAGCAGTGTTGCGGCGCGATGCTCCAGGGCCAGCACGGTGGGGTCGTCTCCGAAGACATCGTCCCCCAGCGGCGCGTGCGCCATCGCGGCGCGCATCGCATCGGTGGGGTGCGTGACCGTGTCGGAGCGCAGGTCGATCTCCGGCGCCACGCTCACGATCGCTCCACGCTCTCGAATGCCCACAGGTCGTAGTCGTCGAGGACGATCGGACCGAAGCCGCTCACTTCCAGTGCGCACGCAATCTGGGCGCGGTGCTCCGTGGAATGCAGACATGCCTGCGTCAGGATCGTCGAGCGCAGGGCCGTGCGCGGACCGTCCTCGTCGACGAACTCGACATCCTGGTCGGGCAGTGACACCTGCGCCAGCAGCGATGCGTCCAGGTCCGCGAGGTAGGCGCCCAGCGCCAGGAGGTCCTCGCGGCCTCGCGGGTCGGACAGATCGGTCCACTTCGCCCCGGTGAGGCAATAGCGGTACCACTCTGCACCGCCCACGATGTGCCGGGCCAGGGCGCCGACGGTCCAGGCATCCGATGAGTAGCGCGCATCGAGGGCGGCGGGCGGCAGATCCGCGAGCTCGGCGAAGAGCCGCCCGTCGGCCCAGGCCAGGTGACGGAGCGGGCGTTCCAGGGTGACCATGGGGCGATGCTCCCACGAGCGGCAACGCGAGGTGCGCCCTAGTCTCGGACCATGACCGAGGTTCGCGGGCTCGTGGGCGTGTACGACGCCGACGGCGGCCTGCGCGGTGAGCTCGCCTACCTTGCGGGCAAGGTCCGGGGTAGGCACTGCTCCCTCTGCGACATCACGCACTCCCCCGTGCGTCGACGGCGGGATTCGGATGCCTACGTGGCGACCCTCCCGGTGCCGTTCGAAGTAGTCCACCGCAATGAGCGCGATCCGGGCGTGGCCGAGGCGACATCCGGCCACGAACCCTGCGTCGTCGCAAGCTGCTCCGACGGGCGCATCGTCCTGCTCCTCGATGACGCCGCGCTGCGCACTGCCGGATCGGTCGACGGCATGCGCCGGGCGGTTGCCGAAGCGCTGGACCGCGAGGGCCTGTCGTGGCCCGCTGCGGCGGTGTCAGGCTCGCCATCCCCGCGCCACTGACGCGACGGAACCTCCGCTACGCCGTCGGCGTCTTCGCCTCGGCCTGGAGTCCCAACTCCTCGATCGAGACCTCCCGCATCTCGACCTTGCGCACCTTGCCGGTGACCGTCATCGGGAACTCCTCGACGATCCGGACGTAGCGCGGAACCTTGTAGTGGGCCAGCCTGCCCTGGCAGAAGTCACGAAGCCGCTCGGCCGTCAGGGTCTCCGCCCCGGGCCGGAGCCGGATCCAGGCGACGAGCTCCTCGCCGTAGACAGCATCCGGAACGCCGACCACCTGCGCATCGAGGATGTCGGGGTGGGCGTAGAGGAATTCCTCGATCTCGCGCGGGTAGATGTTCTCGCCGCCGCGGATGACCATGTCCTTGATACGCCCGGTGATGTTGACGTACCCCTCCTCGTCCATGACCGCGATATCGCCGGTGTGCATCCAGCCATCGGAGTCGATGGCCTCCGCGGTCGTGTCCGGCTGCTCCCAGTATCCCCGCATGACGGAGTACCCCCGGGTGCACAGCTCCCCTGCGATCCCACGGGGGACCACCTCGCCGGACACAGGGTCGATGACCTGGATCTCCACGTGCGGGTGAACGCGGCCGACGGTCGACACCCTGCGGTCCACCGTGTCGTCTCGAGAAGTCTGAGTAGAAACAGGCGACGTCTCGGTCATGCCGTAGCAGATGGAGACCTCCGACATCCCCATCCGCTCGACGACCTGCTTCATCACCTCGACCGGGCAGGGCGAGCCCGCCATGATGCCGGTTCGCAGCGACGTGAGGTCGAATCTCTCGAACCCCTCGTGGCTCAGCATGGCGATGAACATGGTCGGCACGCCGTACAGCGAGGTGCACCTCTCGGCCTCCACCGCCGCCAGGGTGAGACCAGGGTCGAAGGCCGGTGCTGGGATCACCATCGCCGAGCCATGGGTAGTGGCCGCGAGGTTCCCCAGGACCATTCCGAAGCAGTGGTAGAAAGGCACCGGAATGCAGATGCGGTCCACCTCGGAGTACGCATTGCCCTCGCCCACCATGAAGCCGTTGTTGAGGATGTTGCGGTGCGTGAGCGTGGCGCCCTTGGGAAAGCCCGTGGTGCCCGAGGTGTACTGGATGTTGATGTCGTCGCTGGCGCGCAGACCGGCCTCCAGGAGGCGCAGGGACTCGCGACCCAAGGCCCTGCCCTCCTGCATCAGGGACTCCCACGCGGGATCGTCGAAGAACACGACCTCGCGCAGATCGGGGCAGTCCGCGCGCACCTCGTCGATCATGGCCCGGTAGTCACTGCCCTTGAACTCCTTCGCGCTCAGGACAAGGGCGACTCCCGACTGCCGCAGGACGTAGGCGAGTTCGTGGGTCCGGTAGGCCGGGTTGATCGTGACGAGGATGGCGCCGATCATCGCCGATCCGTACTGCGCGAGAACCCACTCGGGCCGGTTGGGCGACCAGATCCCCACCCGGTCGCCGCGCTGGACGCCCCGGCTGACTAGGCCCGCAGCGCACGCCTCGACATCGGCGAGGAACTCCCGGTAGCTCCACCGCTGACCCGACGGGCAGTCGACGAGTGCCTCCGCCTCGGGGAAGCGCGCCGCGGTGGCGCGGAGGCTCTCCCCGATGGTCCCGGCGAGGAGCGGCGGTACCGAGGGGCCCTGCGCGCGCGAGAGCGGGGGCATCGAGTCGGGCATGGCTGCCACCTCGCTTCGGTCGGTGCGCGCACAGTACTGCGGCGCCGTCCCATTAGCGACCCCTAGGCTGTGCTGGTGTCCGGCGTCCCCTCACTGTCCGCCTTGCGCGGTCGAGACTTCCTCAAGGAGACCGACTTCACCCGGGAGGAGATGCTGTCCCTCCTCGATCTCGCAGCCCAGTTGAAGAGCGAGCGCGCGGCAGGGCTCGAGGAGCAGCGCCTGCGCGGCAAGGCGATCGCCCTCATTTTCGAGAAGGCGTCCACGCGCACGCGGTCGGCGTTCGAAGTGGCGGCATTCCATCAGGGGGCGCACGCCTCGTCCCTGGACCCCTCGTCATCCCACATCGGCCGCAAGGAGTCGGCGGCGGACACGGCCAGGGTGCTCGAGCGGATGTACGACGCGATCGAGTACCGGGGCTACGCCCAGTCGACCGTCGAGGAGCTCGCCGCCCACAGTTCCGTGCCCGTCTACAACGGGCTCACCGACGAGTGGCACCCCACCCAGATGCTCGCGGACTTCCTCACCATGCGCGAGCACTCCGACAAGCCGTTCTCCGAGATGTCCTTCGCCTACCTCGGCGACGCCCGCAGCAACATGGGCAACTCG
Organism: Actinomycetota bacterium; assembly: GCA_029978585.1. GTDB lineage: Bacteria > Actinomycetota > Actinomycetes > S36-B12 > S36-B12 > Mxb001. Next base: position 4,704 of record JAPOJD010000082.1, on the reverse strand, counting down.
ATGCTCGTCATGGGCGCGATCATGGGCTGCGATGTCCGCATCTGCGCTCCGAGCGAACTGTGGCCGACCGAGGAGGTCCAGCAGATCGCGGGAGAGCGGGCGGCGCAGTCCGGAGCGCGCCTGGTCATCACGGAGGACCCCCGCGAGGCGCTGCCGGGAGCGGACTTCGTGGAGACCGACGTGTGGGTGTCGCTGGGCGAGCCCGCGGAGGTGTGGGCGGAGCGCGTATCCCTGCTCCGCCCGTACCGCGTGGACTCCACGACACTGGAACTCACGGGCAATCCGCGCGTCCGATTCCTGCACTGCCTCCCGGCCTTCCACGACGGACGCACCGAGGTGGGACAGCGCATCGCCGAGGAGACCGGACTTGCCGACGGGCTCGAGGTCTCCGACGAGGTCTTCGAGTCGGGGGCGAGCGTGGTGTTCGACGAGGCCGAGAACCGCCTCCACACGATCAAGGCCCTCCTCGTCGCGACCCTCGCCTGAGACCGGCTAGTCGACGGTACTTCGTCGGAACAGCGCTGCCACGATGGCGACGAGTATCACGGCGACGAGGATCTGCAGAATCAGCGTCAGCCAGTCGAAGCCCCAGCCCCTGCCGAACACGACCGCTCCGAGCCACAGGCCGACGTACGCGCCGATGACGCCGCAGATGATCGTCATGAGGCAGCCGATCGGCTGCATGCTGGGCACCAGAAGTCGCGCGATGAGGCCGATGATGATGCCCACGAAGAGGGCTCCGAAGAAGCCGTAGAACTCCATGGCCGGACTATGGCACGCCGGGGCCGCGATGTCCCGTAACCGGCCCGACTAGTCGCCCGAGCGCGCCAGCGCGGTGGCCCGAGAGATCGCTCGTCGGTACTTCTTCCGGTAGCCGCCCCGCAGCATCTCCTCGGAGAAGATCCGGTCCAGGGGCACCCCGCTGGACCGGATGGGGACGTCCCGGTCGTACAGCCGGTCGACCAGGACGACGGTCCGAAGGGCCTGGACCTGGTCTGCAAGCGTGCGCACCCCCGCCAGGTGGACGGCACCGACGCCGTCGAGGAGGGCTCCGTACCTCGAGGGATGGATCGTGGCCAGGTGGCGCTGGAGTTCCGACCAGTCGTCGTACGTCGCCCCGGGCCATTCCGCGGCGCTGGAGCGCAGCGCGGCTTCGTCCCACGGCTCCGGCGCCTCGGGCAGGCCGCGGTGCCGATAGTCCTCGCCCTCGATCCGGATGACGTCGAAGTGCGCCGAGAGGCCCTGGATCTCACGCAGGAAGTCCTCGGCAGCGAATCGCTCCTCGCCAAGCCGTTCCGGCAGCGTGTTGGAGGTGGCGGCCAGCCGCACCCCGGACTCCACCAGCCTGCCCAGCAGCGTGGACATGAGCACCGTGTCTCCCGGATCGTCGAGCTCGAACTCGTCGATGCACACCAGCCGGTAGGCCTTCAGGGCCTCCACCGCGGTGGCGAAGCCCAGCGCACCGACGAGGTTCGTGTACTCCACGAAAGTCCCGTATGCCTTGGGCTCGGGCGCGGCGAACCACAAAGCGGCCAACAGGTGCGTCTTCCCCACCCCGAACCCCCCGTCGAGATACACCCCCGCGCGCTGCTCGGGTGGTGCGGCGCGGCCCCAGCGCCGGCGCGTCGGCGAAGTGGCGGACAACCGCGTCGCGAACGCCTCCAGTGCCGCGAGCGCGGCACCCTGCGTGGGCTCCCGGGGATCAGGGAGGTAGGTGCTGAAGCGGGCATCCCGAAAGTGCGGAGGCGGGACCAGGTCGGCGAGGATCCGCTGAGGAGTCACCTCGGGCGATCGGTCCGCGAGGCGATCGGGCACCCACGGATGCTATCCGCGCCGCGCGGCCAGCCTGGCGCGTGCCACGATCACCCCGTGCCGCTCCCGCTCCGTCCGCCCATCGCGCCCATGCTGGCGTCGCCGAGAGGCGACACCGTACCCGAGGGCGAGGGCCTGGTGTACGAGCCCAAGTGGGACGGATTCCGCGCCCTGGTCTTCCGTGACGGCGACGACATCGCCATCCAGGGCCGCGGCGGGGACGACCTCGCATACGCGTTCCCCGAGGTCGTGGATGCCTGCCGCACTCGTCTCCCTCCCGAGGTCGTGCTGGACGGCGAACTCGTCATCGCCAACGGGCCCTGGCTGGACTTCGAGGCCCTGGGCGCGCGCCTCCGCCCGCGATCCGAGGCGGGAGGCCCGTCGATCGCCGCACTCGCGCGCGACACCCCGGCGACGTACGTTGCCTTCGACCTCCTCGCGGTGGGGGACGACATCCTCCTCGACGAGCCCCTGTCGGCGCGGCAGGCACGCCTCGACCAACTGCTCGGTCTCACCGGCCGGTCTCTCTCGGACAACTCCGTCGTGGTCAGTCCGCGCACCACCGATCCGGCGGTCGCCCGGTCTTGGTTCGACACCCTGGAGTCCGCGGGGCTCGACGGCGTCATCGTGAAGGATGCGGCAGCGGCGTACGCACCGGGCAAGCGCACCCAGGGCAAGGTGAAGCACCGTCGTACCGCAGACGTCGTGGTGGCGGGCTTCCGCCCGCACGCCTCAGACGGGCAGGTCGGATCACTCCTCCTCGGCCTGTACGACGACCGCGGCGTGCTGCACCACATCGGGGTGGCCTCCGGCTTCTCCGCCAAGCGCCGAGGCGAGATGACGCACGCACTGGCCACATGGACCGCCGACCCCGCGGATCCCCACCCGTGGCTCCAGCCCGAGGACGGCACCCGGGTCCCCGGTGGAGTCAATCGCTGGTCGCGCGGCCGCGACGCCACCTGGACGCCCGTGCGCCACGGCCTCGTGGCCGAGGTCGCCTACGACCAGATGGAGGGCGACCGCCTCCGGCACGTCGCGACCTTCCTGCGCTGGCGGCCCGATCGCGACCCGGCATCCTGCGGCTACGCCCAACTGCAGGTGCCTGTCCCCGGCGCGGACGTGCGGACCCTCCTCGGCGGGTGACCGGGGCCGCTAGCCGCCCGGCATCACCTGGACGCTGCTGTACCCCACCGCGATGTAGGTGCCCACCATGACGATCATGGCCCCGGCGAGCACCGCATCGGCGGTCGGGCGGCGCAGGAACAGGCCGACGACCGCTCCCGCAAGGATGAGCGCCTGGAAGGCAAGATCCTGGTCCAGGCCGAGTTCTCCCATGACGATGCCGTGCACCGCATTGATCACCACCATGGCGATGAGGACGCCGAAGAAGAGCGGACGCGTGCGAGCGAAGAGCTCGTCATACGACGGCGAACCGTCGTCATCGTCGCCGTCCTGGCCCGGGAGCAGGGACGTCATGATGAAGATCCCAGCGGGCACGCACAGGAACGCGACCAGGCCGAGGATGGACACCTCGGTGACGGTCTCGCGGAAGTAAGTGACGGCCAGCCACACCTGGACGATGAGAACCAGCAGGAAGATCTGCCACAGGGTGCCCGGGAGATAGATCTTGCGGTCGTCCTCGATCCGCCAGGAGCGCACGCCCTGGGCGAGGCCGTGCAGCACCTGGCCGAAGGACATGCCCAGGATCACGGTGTAGAACCACCACATGGCCGGATGATCCCACGACCTGCGCCGACCGCGTGGGACATCATGGGCGCGTGGACACCACCGTCATCGACGTACTGACCGGCTCGCGCACCGTCACGGACATCACCGCGGCCGTCCTCCGCTTCTGCCAGGGCCGCGGCGACGGCGCATGCCTGGTCTTCGTCCCGCATGCCACCGCGGGGGCGGCGATCATCGAGGTGGGCAGCGGCACCGAGGCGGACCTGGAGTTGACCCTCGACACCGCGCTGCCACGCGATGCGGCGTACCACCATCGTCACGGCAGCCCGGGCCACGGCCGAGACCACGTACTGCCGGCGATCGTCTCGCCCAGCATCGTCATCCCCGTGCTCGAGGGGCACCCCGCGCTGGGCACCTGGCAGAGCGTGGTCCTCGTCGACACGAACACCGACAACCCCCGGCGCCAGGTGCGGCTGAGCTTCCTGCCCGCCTGAGCGCCGTCCCCGTCCCCGGAACGCCGGTGCGAGACCTGGGGCGCCCCATGGGACGATGACGCCGATTCGGAATCGGAGGGCACCATGGAGTTCTACGGGCACATCATCGACGGCCACGAAGTCCCCTCGCTCGACGGCGCCACGATGGCCGACATCGACCCGTACACGCGCGAGCCCTGGGCCACGATCGCCCTGGGCGGCAAGGCTGACGCCGATCGCGCGGTCGCGGCGGCGAAGCATGCGTTCGACCACGGCCCGTGGCCCACCATGGGCTACGAGAAACGGCAGAAACTCATGCACCGCCTCGCGGACCTCATGGAGCAGAATGCCGACGAGCTGGCCATGGCCGACACGCGAGACATGGGCAAGCCGATCACCCAGTCGCACCATGACGTGTCGAGGTCGGTCCTCAACGTCCGATTCTTCGCCGACCATGCCCGCATGTCCGCGGGCGAGGCGCTTCCGATGGACACCGGGCACCACGCCTACACACGGTTCGAGCCGGTCGGGGTCATCGCGGCCATCTCCCCGTGGAACTTCCCGCTCATGCTGGGCACCTGGAAAGTGATGCCGGCGCTGGCGTGGGGGAACACGGTCGTGTGGAAGCCTGCGGAGGACACGCCCGTCTCGGCCACGGTGATGGGCCGCCTCGCGATCGAGGCCGGGTTCCCGCCGGGCGTGCTCAACGTCGTGCACGGCTACGGACCAGACT
>JAPOJD010000048.1 GCA_029978585.1 Actinomycetota bacterium | reverse complement strand
GTTCGGGCACATTCACGATCGACGGTGTCACGTTCAGCGGTCGCGACGGCCGCGGGAGCGTCACCCTAGACGGCGCAAGCACCGTCGTCCTGGAACTTCTCTCAACCGACCCCGGCAACCCGCTACGCGACATCCGGGTGCGTGTCCCCGGTTCGCGCTCCGGAGCGACCTTCCGAGATTCCTACCTTGCGCAGTTGCGGACGTACGGCGTCCTTCGATTCATGGACTGGCAGCGCACCAATTCCACGCTGTCCGATCCTGAGCGCCGATTCACCTGCGGGTCGCGCGTGCGGGGCAACTACTACTCGCAGGGAACGTCGCGCGGCGCCAGCGTCGAGGCCATGGTGGACCTGGCCAATGAGTTGGACGCTGACCCCTGGTTCACGATCCCGCACGAGGCGACCTCGACCTGGATCTCCTGCCATGCCCGGATCGTGGCCCAGCGCCTGGAGCCGGGGCTCACACCGCGCTACGAGTTCAGCAATGAGACCTGGAATCCCACGTTCCGCGCCTTCCACGACCTCTCCGACGCGGCCGGGGCGGCCGGGCTCGGAAGCGGGGACAACTTCCTGGGGCTGCAGATCATGCATGCCCGCCGGCACGTGGCCGCCATGCGCGCCGTGGCACGGGTCATGGACGCGGCGGGGCGTGAGTTCGTGCGCGTCATGGCCGGGCAGGCCGCCAATTCGTGGGTACTCGAGCAACGGCTGACCCATGCCGACGCCGCGGCCTCCGTCGACGAGCTCGCGATCGCGCCGTACCTCGGCATGCCGGGTGCGAATCCGTTCGACCCCGGCGAGGCCACGCAGATCGCCACCCGCACGCCCACCCAGATCCTGGCGGCGCTGGGGCGTGCCCAGGTCGAGGAGGTCGAGCCTTGGATCACCGACCACCTGGCCCTCGCCAGTTCATTCGGCAAGCGACTCGTGGCCTACGAGGCCGGCCAGCACCTTGCGGGCGACCCGGACAATGACGCCCTCACCGACCTGTTCGTCTCGGTGAACCGCTCCCCGGGGATGGGAACGGCCTACCGCGTGTACCTGCGCCGCTGGGCGGAGCTCACCGGCGGGGCCCTGCTGGTGCACTTCACCGATGTTGGTCCGTACACGCGCTACGGGTCTTGGGGGGCACTGGAGTTCCCCGAGCAGGTCAGCAGTCCCAAGTACGACGAGTTGCTGCGCTACGCGGGGACTCAGAGGTCCACGGGATAGCGACGGCGTACCAGGGAACCGAAGGTCACGGCGAGCACCATCATGGTGACCAGCGACAGAACCATCGCCGGGGTGTGGGCGATGGGCAGCAGTGCGATGGGCGCGGCGATAACGCCGGCGCACACAGGGCTGAGCGAGCCGTAGAGGTAGCGCTTGCGCTCCCGGGCGTCCAGGGCCCGGACATAGAGGCGGTCCTTGATCGCGACGCCTATGAGCACCGCTTCCATGGCGCTCACCATCGACAGGTAGAGCAGGAAGAAGGCGAGAGCGACCGGGTTCCAGTGCTCGCCGAGCGTTCCCGTCGGCAGCGGCAGGAGAGCGATCATGATGAGGTACACGAGCGTTGCGGTGATGTAACGGGAACTCATGCCGCGCAACGTCGTGACGAAGCGATGGTTGGCCTTCCAGTAGAACGCGACCCAGAGGGCGGTTAGTAGGAAGGCAATGAGCGAACCCTGCTGGCTCAGCAGGGCATTGAGCATGTCGCTCGACGAGGCGGAGTCCTTCACGATGGGAACCGTCACCGCGGCCGCCATCAGCGTGAGGCTGATCGCGAAGACGCCGTCGGAGAAGAGCACGACTCGCTCGAAGGCGGGCGTGCCCTCGGGGTAGAACTTCGTGGTCCAGGGGTCGCCGTACGGGCTCGTGGCCTCGGGTGCACTCCCGTCGTCGGTCACGTGGGCAGGGTACGCCCCGACTAGGTGTCGATATCCCTCAGTTCGGCCAGGAGGCGGCGACGCGCGTCGCTGTCGACTGCGGCGGGAGTCACCGGAGCAGGCAATGGTGGGATCTCGGCAGGTTCGGCCGAGTCGAGTTCCGGGGCGTACATGTGGATGAGGTCGAGTCGGCCGTGATCGGCGGGGGCGGCGGCAAGCTCCGGAGCCATCTCGGCCAGCCGTGAGGTGCGGGCGGCAGCGGCGGAGAACCAGCCGGGCGTCTGCATCGAGCGCGCCGGGAAGTCGCGGTCGCGCGCGCCATCGGCCAGTTCGTCGAGGGAGAGGCGCTGGTGCAGGGCGATCGTGGCGAAGGCGGCGTCGAGGAGAGCTGTCGCGGAATCAGGGGTGGCTGCGCCGGGGGAGGAACTTGTCATCGCCGGGCTCATCCGCGCCGGAATAGGCCGCGCTTGCGCGAGCCGTCTTCGCTCGCAACCCCGTCCTCGGCCTGCCCGTTGGGCGAGGCTGTGTCGGTAGCACCCACGGCCGGGCTATCGGACGTCCTGGTCCAGTCGGCGAGGTCGCGGCCCGGCAGGCAGGCCTGGGCCAGTTGCACGTACGCCGGTCCCACGAGGGGGTGGTCGAGCAGTTCGTGCATGCGGTTGAGGTTGGTGGCGGTGAGCACGTCCTTGGTGGCGAGAGGAATCACTCCCACGACCGGGACGCCGAGGCCCGCAGCAAGGACCTGTTCGCGCTCCATGCCCACGTTCGCCACGGACTGGTTGACGATGATGCCGATCTTCTCGCGCGGGACACCGAGACCAGACTCGTCGACCGGGGCGGTGATCTCGCGGAGTGCGCGCGCCATCCCCTGAACCGCAGTCGATGCGAGTGTCGTGACGAACAGGACCTCATCGGCCTCGCGTAGGGCAACGTCTGAGATGAGCGGATCGAGGTACTGAACCGACGTGTCCATGACCACCACGTCGAACATCCGCTGCAGGCTACGCACGATGACCTGGTAGAACTCGGGACCCACCGTGTCGGCCGTGCGGGGACGGATGGGCGCGAGGATCGTGTCGATGGCGAGGTCGCCGGCGTGGACGACATTGCGCCGGATCCGCTCCTCGTCCCAGACGGGCTGCACCCGGATGTTGAGTGCGGTGGGCATGAAGGTGCCGATGAGCGATGCCACCTGGCCGTCGCGGGTATCGAGGTCGATAAGACACACCGACAGGGGCTTGCCGGCCTCGCGGGAGGCACGGGCGATGGATGCCGCCAGCAGGATCGACGCGGTGGACTTGCCGGAGCCGCCCTTGCTCGAGGTGACCGTGATCGTCACCTGGCCGGGAAGCCGGGGCTGGTTGAGGAGTTCCAGGGACGCGGACGGTGGGTAGGACGTGTCGGTCGGGACCGGGGCATCGAGGGTCCCGATGGGCGGGAGTTCGGGCAGGCCCGGAGGTGAGGCGAGGGGCAGCCCGGGAGAGGTCGCTGACCTGAACGCGCTAGCGCCCGGCGCCTGGTGGGATCGACGTCCCTAATCCCCGAGGCTTGCCATCACCAGGAGCGTGCCGTCGACAAGGTCGCTCTCTCGGAAGTTGAGGAATCCTCGGCTGTCGCTGCCGGCCGTGACGCGATAAAGCCCGTCAGGTGAGACTTGAACCGGGAACTCGGCGGTGTAGGAGCACTTGCCGTCAGACTTACTGCCCTTCCCCAAGTTCCCGAATCCGAGGAGATTGCCGGCCCCGTCGAACACCTCGACTTCCGTGCCCTGATCAATGTCGTCGAAGCCCGTGTCGGTGTCCGAGCACGACTTCGCGACGGTGAGGAAGTAGATCACCGATACGGAAGTTGGCTCCGGGGCCCTGGTGGGTGTGGGCGCTGGCAGAGGAGCCGTCGCGGACGGGGTGGACGACTTGGGGGCTGAACGCGAGGGACTGGGCGCCGAGGTGGCGCTGGCGGAGGGTTCGACCGCGGCCTCGTCGGAGCCACCTCGCACGATGACGGCGAACAGTGCTGCGGTCACGACGAGGAGAAGGGCCACCGCTGCCGCCGCCACGACCCAGGCAAGCATGGAGCGGGACCGCTGTGGTGGCATCCCGGGTGGCTGGCCGTCGGCGTACGCGGTGGTCCAGGAGGCTCCGTCCCAGTAGCGGTACCCGGGCGATCCGCCTGGGTCCGGGTACCAGCCGGGCTGCATGGCAAGCGGCCGGGGCGGCTGCTCTCCAGCTGGAGATCCTGGCTCGGTCATTCGTCCCCCTCATGCCTTGCGATCCCACGATTGTGCAGGATCGTCTGGGCCGGTGGTCATCATTGCCTCATTGAGCCAGGAACGCGCCGCGGGTGCCGAGAATCGCGGGGCTATCACCCGCCGCTCTAGGGTGCCCCTGCGCCAGGAGACAGTGGGTCGACGAGGTCGATCCGGACCTGTGTCAGCTGCTCGGGCAGGCCGTCGATGACATCGCGGCGCGGATCGGGCACGGCGAGGTGCGGACCGACGGGTATCCCCTGCAATGGCCGCAGGATGGGATTGGCCAGGACCTGCTGGACGAGCGGGCGATCGCCCCCGGTGACGACGTACTCGACGGAGGTCGGCGCGCTGGACGTCGGCGCCGGGAGGAATACCTCCGCCGCGCGGGCGGCGGCGGCGTCGACGAGTTCGTCCGCCTGCTTCTGCCGGCGCCGCGCGAAGCGCTGTTGCGACCATCCGCCCGCCGCCGTGCGCCCCTGCACATGCCGGCGTCCGAGACCGCTCGCGAGGACTCCGCTGCTGTCGACGATCGCGGCGGCGAAGCCACCGCGGCGCACCAGGATCACCGCGCACCGGGGGAGCTGGACGGCGCTGTCCAGGAACTCACTCACGCTCGCCGGGACCCCCGTGACCCAGAAGGGCGGCGCGAGCGTCGCGGTGGCCCCGTCCGCGCCGGTGAGGCGCAGCCCTCCATCGACGACCTCGCTGCCGGTCGCGCCGTGTCGCTCCTCGAACCCCTCGATCCACCGGCCGAGTCGCGCTGCGGGGACCCGGACCGTGCGCGAGGTCACGACGGGGGAGCGGGAAGGTACCTGACGGGGCAGGTGTTGGGCAGCGAACGATCGAGGGCGCCGTCCATGAACTCGTCGAGCGGTGAGCCCTCGTAGTCCCCGGTCGCCGGATTCGCCGAGATCGCCGCGGGCAGCGCCAGATGGTTCGTGCGCGCGACGTAATCGGTCTGCAGGTGGCCCTGTCCGAGGCAGTACCCCGGCACGAGTGAGCGACGGAACTGCGCGGTGAGGCAGGCGGCTCCGGTGACGATGCCGAGAGGGCTGACGCACCACATCACCCGGTCATTGCGCCCCTGCGCGAGGTAGACCGGCACCTTCTTGCCGTCGTTGTCGAGCGGCACCTTGGAATAGGGATTCACGCCGTAGGGGCCGGGCATGTTGAACTGCAGCCACGCGCACCAGTCCTGGACGCCCTGGGAGAACCCCGAGGAATTGGCGCAGGTGGCGTCGATGCCGCCGACCCACCGACCCGAGGAGTTCGACCCGCTGAACGGCGAGGCGAAGAACCGGTTCTGGTTGGGGTTGAGGTACTTCGCCACGGTGCCGTACAGCTTGATCATGTCGGGTCCGTTGAGGCAGTACGACGCGGCAACGGGCGCCGTGGCCTGGCCCTGAGGTGACAGCACGTCGGCCATGGACACGCTCGCGGTGGGGCCGAAGGGGAGCGCACCCGAGTTCGCATTCGCCACCTGGCTCCAGCTCGCCGTGACGTAGCTGAAGAGCACTGCCCCGATCGGGAGCGGTACGCCGAGCCCCGGATTCATGTTGTACATGTCGCGGTCGCCGAGGTGCTTGCCCAGGAACTTCCGGGGCTGCCCCGGTGATGTCGTGTACTGGGTTGCGGGGGCGAGCGCCACGACCCCTGCGAGGTCGAGGGTGCTGTCGTCGTGGAGGGCGAGGTACTGCCGCGCCAACTGCCCGGCCCACAGGGCCGAGCCGCCACCCTGGGAGTGCCCCCAGGTGACGAGCGGGAGCTCGGCCCCCGGCGCGATCGGCGACAGGCCGAAGGCGGCGGCGTTGCCGGTGAGGACGCGCGCGGAGTCGATCACCGCGGCGGCCTCGGGGACTCCGAGGACGTAGTGCTGCAGGCCGGTGGAACCGTCCTCGCCCAGCGAGTAGTAGTCCGTGGCGACCACCGCGGATCCGGACTGCAGGAGGTGTACCAGGGCACCGTCCTGCTGGGAGTCGTCCGCCGAGGGAGCGCCGATGCCGCCGGGCATGGGACCCACGAAGCCGGCCGGGTTCGTGCTGGGCTGGCAGGTCTCGGTGAGGCCGCGCGTGCCGTGCGCCCACGCGATCACGCCGGTGATCTGCTGGATCTCGGGAACGGCGATGAGGCCGCACGTGGCCTCGACGCTTCCCGCCTCGCCGGTCGTGGCGTACAGCACGCGGTAGAGCCGGCCGTACACCAGTCCCGACTCCGCGGTCACGTCCTGCGGCGCCGCGAGCAGGTCGCCGGGCGATGACGCTGCGACGGCCGCAGTGTCATCGGCCGTGGCGCACACGTTGACGGGGTCCTGGACGATGCCGCGGGTCGAGCCGGCTCGGTCTTCCGATGTCGCGGCCGCCGGGAGAGCTGTCGCCGCGGCGGTGCCGGGGAGCGCGGACAGGGCAAGGCCGGCGAGGGCGGCGGCGGCAAGGACCTTCATGGGAGCTCCCGGGAATCGTGGCTTCTGATTCGTGGCTACCTCAGCGTGCTCCGGCGACTCTAGGGCAGGCCGATGCCTGATGGCGGGTCAGCGGAGTGGCGGCGCTCACGGGCGGCATGGGGGAGACTGGGCCCATGACCGAGCCTGTCGATGTCACTCCGCTCAATGTCACGCCGCTCAATGTTCTGGGCGGACCGCTGGAGGAGTGCGGCCGCGACCCGCTCACCGGGTTCTACCGCGACGGTTGCTGCTCCACGGGGCCTGAGGACCTCGGCTCGCACACCGTGTGCGCTGTTGTCTCCGCTGAGTTCCTCGAGCACCAGCTGCGCACCGGCAATGACCTGGTCACTCCGCGACCGGAGTACCGCTTCCCGGGCCTGCGTCCCGGCGACCGCTGGTGCGTCTGCGCCTCGCGATGGCGTCACGCCTACGACGACGGTGCCGCGGCGCCGGTGGTCCTCTCGTCCACGAACGCGGCGGCGCTGCGGATCGTGCCCCTCGAGGCCCTGCAGGAGCACGCCGTGGACGTCCCGTCGACTCCCGCCGACCTGGCCGACTAGCACCGAGGAGGAGCGCCGCCATGACCATCTCCCTGACCCCCGCGCTCGACGAGGCGCTCGATCAAGCCCGCCAGAGGTACGTCGACCGCCGCCCGGTCGGCGCGCGGATGCACGACGAGGCCTGCGAGGTGATGCCGGGGGGCAACACCCGGACCGTCCTGCATCACGCGCCGTTCCCGCTGCGTGCAGCTCGCGGCTGGGCCAACCGCATCGTCGATGTCGACGGCTGGGAGTACGTCGACATGCTCGGTGAGTACACCGCGGGCCTGTACGGCCACAGCAATGACGCGATCCGCGACGCCGTACGCCGCGCCCTAGACGACGGGCTCAGCCTGGCCGCGCACAACACCTACGAGGCGCGTCTTGCACGCCTGCTCGTCGATCGGTTCCCCGCACTGGAGCTGGTGCGCTTCACCAACTCCGGGACCGAGGCCAACCTCATGGCGGTGTCACTCGCCCGCGCCGCGACGGGCCGCCCGGCCATCGCCGTCGCGGTCGGCGGCTACCACGGCGGCCTGCTGTACTTCGGCGGTGGCGGATCCCCGGTCAACGCGCCGTTCGAGGCGGTGCTGCTGGACTACAACGACCCGGAGGCATCACGCGCGGCCCTGCGGGCGAACGCCGATCGCCTTGCGGCCGTCCTCATCGAGCCGGTGATGGGGTCCGCCGGATGCATCCGGGCCGATCCGTCCTACCTCACGATGCTCGCGGACGAGGCGCGCGCCGCGGGTGCGCTGCTCATCCTCGACGAGGTGATGACCTCGCGACTCGGACCGCACGGAGCCGGTGCGGCGTACGGGGTCACGCCCGATCTCATGACGCTCGGCAAGTACCTCGGTGGCGGCCTGACGTTCGGTGCCTTCGGCGGTCGCCGCGACCTGATGGGCCGCTTCGACCCGTCGCGTGCCGACGCCCTCCCGCATGCGGGCACGTTCAACAACAACGTCCTCACGATGGCGGCCGGGATCGCCGGTCTCGTCGAGGTCCTCGACGACGATGCGCTGGCCGCCCTCAATGCGCGAGGCGACCGGCTCCGCATGGCGTTGCAGGCCGTGGCGTCGCCGTACGGATGGTGCGCCTCCGGCGCGGGCTCGATGGTGGGGCTGCACCCGGTGCCCGGGCCGGTGCGATCGCCGCGTGACCTCGCGGGAGCGGATGATCGACTGCGCGAGCTGCTCTTCCTCGATCTGCTCGAGCGCGGCTGGTACATGGCCCGTCGGGGTTTCATCGCGCTGAGCCTGGAGGTCGGCGACGACGATGTCGACGGCTTCGTCGCGGTTGTGGCCGACGTGCTCGCGGAGCGTGCCGAGGTCGTGCGCGCGAACTAGCGCGGCGCTATGACTCTCTAGGGCAGCGTCCAGTCCACCGCGGGTGCGCCGCGCTCGGCGAGCAGTGCATTGGCGCGGCTGAACGGCCGCGAGCCGAAGAACCCCCGGTCGGCCGACATCGGGCTCGGGTGCGCGCTTGCGAGGATGGGCGCATCGCCGAGGAGTGGCGTGAGCGACTGGGCGTCGCGGCCCCACAGGATCGCGACGAATGCGTCGTCGCGTGCGGTCAGGCCGCGGATCGCCGCCTCCGTGATGCGCTCCCAGCCCCTGCCGCGGTGGCTGCCCGGCTCCCCGGCCCGCACGGTGAGGACGCGGTTGAGGAGCATGACGCCCGAGCCGACCCACGGCGAGAGGTCGCCGTTCGAGGGCGGGTCGACTCCGAGGTCGGCGACGAGTTCTCGGTGGATGTTCTGGAGGCTGCGCGGCAGCGGTCGCGTCTGCGGCGAGACCGAGAAGGACAGTCCTACCGCGTGGCCGGGCGTGGGGTACGGGTCCTGCCCGACGATGAGCACGCGCACGGCGTCCAGCGGCGTCGTGAAGGCGCGCAGGATGTTCTCACCCGCGGGCAGCCAGCGGTGGCCCTCGGCGGTCTCGGCGCGCAGGAAGTCGCCCAGCGCCGTCAGGGTGTCTCGCTCGGATGCGAGGACGGGCACCCAGGTGGGATGGACGAGTTCCTCCAGCGGCCGGCTCACAGCGCGACCGTAGCGCGGCCGACGCGAGGCGGGTGCCCGCCGGCGTCCCCGAGATCGCTACGGTCTGGCCATGGCTGACCAGCCGCTGCGGCGCAACCCCGCGTGGTTCGGGTCCGTGATGGGGACCTCGGCTCTGGCGGTCGCCTTCTGGCAGGAGTCGGCGTTCGTGTCGTGGTTCGACGCCGTCGCGCAGGTGCTGCTGGTCCTGGCGTCGATCATCGCCCTAGTTCTCCTACCGGTCTACGCCTCGCGGCCCCGGCACCGCGCGGACTTCATGCGCGAGATCTCCGATCCGAGCAGCGGCGCCATGCTCGCGACGTTCCCGGCGGGACTGCTGCTCCTCGCGGCGGCCTGGGGCACCATCACTCCGGCCGTCATCGGCGAGACGGGGGCACTGGCCATCTCGGCGATCCTGCTCGCGGCCGGGGCGATCATCGCCGTCGCGCTGAGCGTGGTGTGGGCGGCGGAGCAGACGCGCGGTGCCCACGACCTCAGCGCTGTCAACGGCTGCTGGCTCATCCCGCCGGCGATGAACCTGCTCGTCCCCCTGTCGATCGCGCCGCAGATGGTGGCGCACCCGGAGCAGGCGGCGCTGCTCTTCGCCGTCGGCTTCGGCTTCTACGGCGTGGGCCTGGTGCTCTTCCTCGCGGTGTTCGCTCTGCTACTGACTCGGCTCGCGCTCCGACCGCCCCTGCCGACGGTGCTCCTTCCCGCGATGTGGATCCCCATCGCTCCGGCCACGCTGATGGGGCTCTCCCTCACCCGGCTGCTGCAGGCGGGGATCACCGTCGGGCTGGTCCCGGAGTCGCTGCTCGCACTCGGGACCATCGTGTCGGCCATGGGGGTGGGCCTCGGCCTGTGGTGGTCGCTCTACGCGCTCGGGAATCTCATGAGGGCGCGCCGCTCGGGAGGGGTGCCGTTCCACCCGGGATGGTGGGGATTCGTGTTCCCGCTCGCCGCGCTGCAGATCTCCATCGCCGACCTGGGTGCGTTGCTCGAGAACGGGGTCATCGACGCGCTGGGGCTCATCATCCTGGCCGGCCTGGCCGTGCTGTGGTGCATCGTGGCCTACCTCTCCTCCGCCGCGGTCGTCGCTGCCCGTCGGGGTGCGTAGGCTGCCCACATGGGCCACGACGTCCTTCCCCCCGCACCGCTGCGCCTCGGCGGGCAGCCTCTGCCCATCGTCGGCCCGGCACGCATCTATGTCTGCGGGGTGACGCCGTACGACGTCACGCACCTGGGACATGCCGCGACCTTCGTGTGGGTGGATGCCCTTGTGCGCACGCTGCGGACGGCCAACCTCCAGCCCGTCGTGACCCGCAATGTCACGGATGTCGACGACGTCCTGACGGAGGCGGCTCGCCGGGCTGGGTCGCCGTACGACGAGTACGCCGCCGTCCACCAGTACGCGTTCGAGCACGACATGTCGGAGCTCGGCGTACGCCGACCGGAGAACGAGCCTCGCGCGCACCGGCATATCGCCGATGTGATCAGGCTGGCCCAGGCGCTGCTCGACAGGGGAGCGGCGTACGAGAGGGATGGCACCGTGTACTTCCGCGGGGCCGAGGTTCCCTCCCGCGCGGGGCTGTCCGAGGCCGTGGCGCGGCAGCGATTCGCGGAGTTCGGGGAGGACCCGGATGACGTGGCGAAGGAGGACCCGTACGACGTGCCCGTGTGGCGTCGTTCGCAGGATGCCGACCCCGCGTGGCCGAGCCCGTGGGGCCAGGGGAGGCCCGGCTGGCATGCCGAGTGCACGGCGATGGTGCTGTCGCACTACGGGTCCAGCGTCGACATCCACGCCGGCGGCGCTGACCTGGCGTTCCCCCATCACGCCTACGAGGCCGCGCAGGCCGAGGCCGCGACGGGCGTGACGCCATTCGCGCGCACGTGGATGCGGGTGGGCACCGTCCGTATCGACGGGGAGAAGATGGCGAAGTCGACGGGCAACCTCGTCCTCGTCGCCGACCTCCTCAAGGAGCACCGGCCCAGCGCGCTCAGGCTGATGATTCTCAATCGCGGCTGGGCGAGCGAGTGGGACTACGCCCCGGCCGAACTTGCCGCGGCGGAGGGGCAACTGGACGCCCTGCACGCCGCCGCGGGCAGGCGCGATGACAGCGAGGCCGCCGAGCGCGAGGTACTGGCGCGCCTGCTCGACGATGTCGACGTACCCGGGGCGCTGGCCGTCGCGATGGAGTCGGGCGGGCGCTCGGCTCGCGTGCTCGCCCAGGTCCTCGCCCTCAACTAACCCCCTCCACACGGTGGGGGCGAAGGTTGGTTAGTCGGTGACGAGCCAGTCGTAGTTGATGCACGACGCCGAGGCGAACACGTCGATCTGCTCCTGCGCGGAGTTGATGAACGTGAGCTCCCACCAGGATCGGGCAGCGGAGCCCAGCTTGCCGTTGTTCTGCTCGCGGCTGCCGACGACGGACAACTGCACGGCGATCTCGGGCGCCTCATCGATGGCGACGACGTACCCGCCCGAGATGGCCCGCTCATTCGCGCGGCATTCCACGCGCACGATGGCGCGCTTGCCGGTCGCGCGCACGACGGCCGGCCGCTCCACGGCACGGATCTCGTTGACGCCCGGCGGTCCCGCGGGACCGGTCGGACCTGCCGGGCCGCTCGGCCCCGTCGGTCCGGCGGGACCCGCAGGTCCGGTCAGCCCGGTGGGGCCGGTGGGTCCACCCGGCCCGCTCGGTCCTGTGGGCCCGGAAGGGCCGGCTGGTCCCGCGGGTCCGGCAGGTCCGGCAGGCCCGGCCGGACCAACGGCGCCGTCGGCCCCGGGTAGGCCCTCCTCGCCCTGGGGTCCCTCGGGACCGGTCGGTCCAGGGGGCCCCTGCGGTCCCATGGGGCCGGCGACGACGGGGGCGTCGATAGGAACGGGGGTGTCCCACACCACGCGTACCTCGCCCTCGAGGCACGGCTCCTCGCCGTACACGAGGCGGATCTTGTTGTCCGCGCTCACGCAGGCGGAGAAGGTGCCGCGCTCCTCGGCCGCGGGAACCCAGTCGGCCGGCTGCGACGCGGCGGCGATGGCGGTGGCGCTCAGGAGCATCACGACGACACCCGCTCCCATGAGGAAGCGGCCCGTGTTGTCCATGGGGCCCCCAGTCGGCTGATGACGTCCCAGTGTGCCACGGCGTTCGGGGGCCAACGGGGAGGCCACACCCCGCCCCGGGGCCCCATCAGGAGGCTCGCCGTACCCTGGCGGCGTGGCGGATCGGGACGCGCGCCGCGAGGAGATCCTCGCTCTCGCCTCAGGGATGTTCGCCCGCTCCGGGTTCCACGGGGTCTCCATGGACGAGCTCGGCGGGGCCCTGGGCGTCAGCGGCCCCGCGCTCTACCGCTACTTCCCGGGCAAGGAGGCGATCCTGTCCGCGATGCTCGTCGATATCAGCGAACGGCTCCTCGCCGGCGGGCGCGAGCGCGCGGACAGTGCCGACGATCCCGGAGACGTACTGGAGTCGCTCGTGGAGTTCCATGTCGACTTCGCCCTCGATCACCCCGACCTCATCGCCGTGCAGTCCCGCGATCTCGACGCCGTCCCCGAGGCGGAGCGGCGGTCGGTGCGTCGACTGCAGGCGCAGTACGTCGATCTGTGGGTGGGCGCGCTTCAAGGTGCGCACGGGGTGACGCCCGACCGGGCGCGGGCGGGCGCGCACGCGGCATTCGGCCTCATCAACTCCACCCCGCACAGTGCGCGGCTCACGCGTCCGGAGATGGCGGCGCTGCTGAGGTCCATGGCGCTCTCCGCGCTTGCCAGCATGCCCGACGATCGGTAAAGTGAACGATCGTTAACTGGCAACCGTCAACCACGCGGGTCGCCCCCGCAGCTTCACCGACGAGGGGAGCGACCGTGGACGGCATCGCCTTCGCGCCCCTGCTCGAGGAGCTGCGCGAGCGGCGGGAGCGCGCGGCAGCGGGTGGGCCCCCGGCGGCACGCGAACGCCACGTCGACCGCGGCAAGCTGCTGCCCCGCGACCGCGTGGACGCCCTCCTGGACGACGGCTCGGCATTCCTCGAGATCGCGCCGCTCGCCGCCGAGGGGATGTACGGCGGCGATGCACCCGCCGCGGGCGTCATCGCCGGCATCGGACGGGTCAGCGGGCGGCTGTGCGTCATCGTGGCGAACGACGCGACGGTCAAGGGCGGCACGTACTACCCCATGACCGTGAAGAAGCACCTGCGCGCGCAGGACATCGCGCGCGACAACCGGCTGCCGTGCATCTACCTCGTGGACTCCGGCGGCGCCTTCCTCCCGATGCAGGACGAGGTGTTCCCCGACCGCGACCACTTCGGGAGGATCTTCTACAACCAGGCCACGATGTCGGCGATGGGCATCCCGCAGATCGCCGCCGTGATGGGATCGTGCACTGCCGGAGGCGCGTACGTCCCCGCGATGAGCGACGAGACCGTGATCGTGCGCGATCAGGGGACCATCTTCCTTGGCGGCCCGCCCCTGGTGAAGGCAGCCACGGGCGAGGTCGTCACCGCCGAGGAGCTCGGTGGGGGTGAGGTGCACGCGCGCACCTCCGGCGTCGTGGACCACCTGGCCGACGACGACACCGACGCGCTGCGCATCCTGCGTCGCATCGTCGCGACGCTGCCCCCGGACGCTGCACCGGCCTGGCCGACGGTGCCGGTGCGCGAGCCGTTACGGCCTGCGGAAGACCTCCTCGCCGTCGTCCCGACCGATCCGCGCACGCCGTACGACGTCCGCGCGGTCCTGGAGTGCCTGGTCGACGCGGGGGAGTTCACGGAGTTCAAGGCGGAGTACGGCACCACGCTGGTGACGGCGTTCGCGCACATCCACGGGCACCCGGTCGGGATCATCGCGAACAACGGCATCCTCTTCTCCGAGTCCGCGCAGAAGGGCGCCCACTTCATCGAGCTGTGCGACCAGCGCGGGATCCCGCTCGTGTTCCTGCAGAACATCTCAGGATTCATGGTGGGCCGCGAC
>JAPOJD010000176.1 GCA_029978585.1 Actinomycetota bacterium | reverse complement strand
GTTGCAGCCACGAGCGCAAGACCTAGGGCCCCACTCGACGCCATCCCGTGCCACCGACGCATTCCGCACCCCTCTCCCGCCCTGCCGACACACACGCCTCGCTCATCGCGAGCCGCGGACTCACCGGATTCTACGGCCGCGGATCGCCGGATTCGCGCTGCTGCTCGTCGCGCTGCTTGAGGTCGGCGACATAGGCCTGCCACGCCACCTCATCGGGATCCACGGGCCGCTCTTCGCGTGAGTCTTCCGCCTCCTGCTCCATCGCGGCAATGCGCGCACGGTAGCGGTCGGTGAACCATCGCGTGAGGTTGCCGTGCTTTCGATAGCGGTTCCAGATGACGACCGCGAACAGGCCGATGATCGGCCACTGGAACGTGTAAACCCAGGCCCGGCCCACTCCTTCCTGGGCGCGCTGGTACTCGATCACCGTGGCGAAGGCGCAGAAGCCCACGACGATGACGAGCGGCAGATGCAGCGTGAACAGGTCCTTGACCCTGCGACGACGCTCGTCGGTCCTGGCCTCCGACTCGCTCATGCCGCCGCCACGGGGTCCGGTGCCGGCTCGGCGGTCCTCGGCCGGTTCCGTCGGGCACGCACGACGAGCAGCAGCGCGAGGCAGGCCTCACCCGCGAGGACGGCCACTCCTACCTGCAGCCACGTCTCGACCGGTTCGCCGACGGTGGTCCACCACAGGGCGGGCACCCACAGGACCATAACGAGCACGATCGCGGGGACACCGCGGGGTCCGGTCGCCGCGATCGCGAAGGCCCACCCGGCGAGCAGCAGCACGACCCCGGCGAGCAGCGTGGCGAGGCCGATCGGCAGCGCTGCGCTCGCGACGATGAGGGGGGCGGCGAAGGCCGCGACGACGACGATCACCGCGAAGGGCTCGGGGTAGGCCGCGGTGATGCGCGCGAACCATGGTGCTCGCCCGTCGGAACGGCCGGACGACGGTCGCGCCCCCGCCCAGACGAGGACCAGGGGGAGTGCGAGGGCCAGGAGCGTGAGCGATCCGGTGGTGATGCGGTCGCCTGCGATCGCGCCGGCGGGAGGGGCCGTACGCGACAGCGCCACGGCAAGCCCGATCGCGATACCCATGAGGAGCACCTCGAACGCCGCGAAACGCAGGAGGAGCCTGTGCCCCGTTGCGTCCGCGGCCTCGGGGACGGCGTACCTGCGCTGCCGCCAGCCGAGGACCACGAGGGCACAGAGCACCACGGACTTGGCGAGGATGAGGGTGCCGTACGGCGTCGTCATGAGCGTGCCCACTCCGTCGACGCGCAGGGAGGCGTTGAGCAGCCCGCTCTCCGCGAGCAGCAGGACGCAGACGAGGGCGAGGACGCTGAATCGACGCAGGGTCGTCACGGCGTCGCTGGGCCGACGGCCCGGGGCGACGACGTACGCACAGACGGCGATGAGACCGCCCACCCATACGCCGACGGAAACGAGGTGGACGGCGAGCGACACGGATGCGGCGGTGTGGCCCGCGTGAAGCCCTGAGTGGCCGGCGAGTGCCGGCAGCATCGCCGCGGTCATCGCGAGGGCGAGGACGACCGCCCCGGTGACCCGGCCGAGAACCGCCCAGCCGAGCACCGCGACGAGACCCACGATCGCGATCTGTGCCACGAGGAGTTGGCCCAGCTGTGTCTGGGCAAGCAGCGACGTGACGATGATCGGGTCGAGGGAGTCGGCCCACGGCCGGCCCAGGAGCTCGGAGACCGTCAGGGGAATCTGGGCGAGGAGCGCCGCGAGCCACACCAGCGCGGCGAGGGAGGCGCCCCGGAGCAGGCGCGGGTCGGGTCGCGGGGCCAGCAGGCCGCCGACGACCACGCAGCCCAGGGCCAGTGTCGCGGCGATATCGCGGAGCCAGCGGTCCAGTGGGAGTCCCCACAGCGTCTGCCACGGCACCACCGGCAGGCCCACGACGCCGGTCTCGCGCAACGCGTCGAGGCTGGCGAGGACGAGGAGGAGGACCGGGATGCCCGCGAGGAGCCCGAGGGCCACCCTGCGGGTCACTGCGATGCGGACGCCGACGGGGAAGCGGACGGCGCGGACTGCGAAGCGGAGGACGAGGCCGACGGGGACGGGGCCGGCGCGTTGGGGTTCACGAGCGTGAACGTACCGAAGTTCTGCGGTGTCGTGTTGGGGCTCACCTTGAGGAAGGTCGTGCACAGGCAGCCGAGCAGGATGCTCGCGCAGACCCAGACCATCCAGTAGCCGACGAGCTTGCCCTGGAAGGGGTTGGCCGTGGAGATGAGCCCCTCGCGCGTGCGGTTCGCCACGGCGAGGAGGAGGAAGGCGACGAGCGACAGGTGCACCGCGACCGCAACCGTGAGCAGGTAGACGGCCGAGGCATAGGCCCCGTTGTACGGCTGGAAGGGGAACGTCATGATCTGCCAGATCTGCAGGGCCAGCGCCGCCAGGGTCACGATGAGGGCGAGGCTGGCACCGGCGACGAGGCGACCGCGGTGCCCCGCGACGATCCCCCGGACGCCCCACCACAGGAGGAGCGTCGCGACGACGGTGAGCAGCAGGATCGTCCAGAACGGCCAGTCGGCGGCCCAGGGCAGCGGGGCGCGGCTCTTGAGCAGG
This sequence comes from Actinomycetota bacterium, assembly GCA_029978585.1. Classification (GTDB taxonomy): domain Bacteria; phylum Actinomycetota; class Actinomycetes; order S36-B12; family S36-B12; genus Mxb001. The sequence continues at coordinate 1,255 of JAPOJD010000176.1, read as the reverse complement.
TCGTTGTTGCCGAAGGTCTGCTGATTGGGAGCCCAGCCGTTGTTGACGTTGAGGGACCACAGGTAGCAGTAGCTGATGATCAGCGCCATCGTGCCGGAGAAGTCCGCGACGATGAGGAAGATGATGCCGAGGCGGTTGCGGCGCGCGACGACGGCGACGGGCTCGCCCGTGGTCGGCGACAGGGCGGGCGCGGTCACGTCGGGGCCCCCACCTTCTCGTCGTACTGCTCCTCGAGCTTCTTCGGGGCAAGTGGGTCAGGGACGCCGTAGTCGTAGGGCAGCTTCGTGACGACGGGCAGGACCGGGAAGTTGTCGAGGGGCACCGGGGTGGCGGTCTGCCAATCCAGGGTCTGCGCCTCCCAGGGGTTGGACGGTGCGAGCTGCCCGCTGCGCCAGGAGCTGATGATGGCGGCAAGGAAGATGAGCATTCCGATGCCGATCGTGTAGGCGCCGATGGTGGAGATCCAGTTCGAGATATTGAACATGCTGTCGAACTGCAGCACCCTGCGCGGCTGGCCCTGCAGGCCCGCGACGAACATCGACAGGAACGTGATCTGGAAGCCGGCGAACGCCACCCAGAAGCCGATGGACCCGGTCCGCTCGTCGAGCATGCGCCCGGTCATCTTGGGGAAGTAGTAGGCGATCGCGCCCATTGCCCCGAAGAGGCCTGCGCCCATGAGCATGAAGTGGAAGTGAGCGGTGACGAACATGTTGCCGTGGAAGTACTGGTCCGCGGGGACGTCGGAGAGGTAGACGCCGGTGACCCCGCCGATCATCTTGTTGAAGATCACGGCGAAGACAGCCATCATCGGCAGGCGGCTCCAGAACCGACCGCGCCACATGGTGCCGATGACGACGAGGACGAGGAAGCCCACCGGGATGGAGATCATCTCCGTGGAGAGCATGAACGGGTAGTTCGCCTGCGGAGCCCATCCGGTCATGTACATGTGGTGCGCCCACACCAGGCCGCTGAGGCCGACCACGCCGACGATGCCGGCGATCGCCATGTAGTAGCTGAAGAGTGGCTTGCGCATGAAGACCGGGATGAGTTCCATCACCACGGCCATGCTCGGGATCAGGATCACGTACACCTCGGGGTGCCCGAGGAGCCAGAAGAGGTTCTCGTAGAGCCAGACGCTGCCGCCCTCGATCGGGTCGAAGAACGAGGTGTTGATGAGGCGGTCGGTCATCGAGAGGATCTGGGAGTACTGGTAGAAGGGGAACGCGTAGAGGCCCATGGCCGCAGCGGCGAAGAC
>JAPOJD010000119.1 GCA_029978585.1 Actinomycetota bacterium | reverse complement strand
GGCTACCAGCCGCGGGCGCGCCACTCATCGAGGTGGGGGCGCTCTACGCCGAGGGTCGTGTCGCCACCGTGACCGGGGTACACCCAGGTCTCGTCGGGAAGCGGCTCGAAGACCTTGCTGAGGACACCCTCGTACAGCGTTGTGAACCGCTCGGAGTCCTCCCAGGTGTTCCCGACACCCCCGGGGAAGAGGCAGTCGCCCGTGAAGAGGTGCGGATGGCCCTCCGGGTCGTCGTAGAGCAGCGCGATGGAGCCGGGGGTGTGCCCAACGAGATGGATCGCGCGGAGGGTCACGGAGCCGAAGGCGACCTCGTCGCCGTCGTCGAGCAGGACGTCAGTGGCCACGGGGATTCCCTCGGCGTCCTCGCGCCCGGCCATGGTGAGTGCCCCGGTGGCGGCCACGACGGCGCCGAGGGCCTGCCAGTGGTCGCGATGCTGGTGGGTGGTGACGACCGCGGAGAGACCCTCGGGGCCCACGAGATCCATGAGGCGATCCGGTTCGGCCGCGGCGTCGATGAGCAGCTGCTCCCCGGTCTGGCGGCAGCGCAGCAGGTAGGCGTTGTTGTCGTAGGGGCCCACGGCCAGTTTGCTCACGACGACCAGTGGCAGCTCCCGCACGTCCGCGGAGCCGCCGACCCTCACGTTGCCCGTGTACGTCACTGTCACAGCCTACGGTTAGCCTGAGCCGGTGTCCGACAGGCTCATCGTCCGCGGTGCCCGCGAGCACAACCTAAAGGACGTCTCCCTAGATCTCCCGCGCGACGCCCTCATCGTCTTCACCGGGCTGTCAGGCTCCGGCAAGTCGAGCCTGGCCTTCGACACGATCTTCGCCGAGGGGCAGCGGCGCTACGTCGAGAGCCTGTCGGCGTACGCCCGGCAGTTCCTCGGCCAGATGGACAAGCCCGACGTGGACTTCATCGAGGGACTCTCGCCGGCGGTCTCGATCGACCAGAAGTCCACCTCTCGCAATCCTCGATCCACCGTCGGCACGATCACCGAGGTGTACGACTACCTCCGCCTGCTGTACGCGCGCATCGGCAAGCCGCACTGCCCGGAATGCGGGCAGGCCATCGCCCGGCAGACGCCGGGGCAGATCGTCGACAGGCTTCTCGACATGCCTGAGGGGACGCGCTTCCAGGTCCTCAGCCCCGTCGTGCGGGAGCGCAAGGGTGAGTACGCCGACCTCTTCCGGCAATTGCAGGCGCAGGGATATTCGCGGGTTCGGGTCGACGGCGTCGTGCACGGGCTAGACGCCCCGCCGAAGCTGAAGAAGCAGGAGAAGCACTCCATCGAGGTGGTCGTGGACCGCCTCGTGGCGAAGTCGTCCTCCCGTCGGCGCCTCACGGACTCCGTCGAGACCTCCCTCCGATTGTCCGGAGGCCTGGTCATCGCGGAGTTCGTGGACCTGCCCGAGGGCGATCCGCAGCGCGAGCGCACGTTCAGCGAGCACCTCGCCTGCCTCGACGACGACCTGTCCTTCGAGGAGTTGCAGCCGCGCTCGTTCTCGTTCAACTCCCCGTTCGGGGCCTGCCCGGACTGCACCGGTCTCGGCACGCGCATGGAGGTCGATCCGGACCTGGTCGTGCCGAACGACGAGCTCTCCCTGGATGAGGGAGCAATCGCCCCGTGGTCCGGGGGGCACGTATCGGACTACTTCGCCCGGCTGATGGAGGCCCTGGCCGACGAGATGGGCTTCGACACGTCGACGCCCTGGGCGAAGTTGCCGGCGAAGGCGCGGCGGTCCCTCCTGCACGGCCACCCGACCGAGATCCACGTGCGATACCGCAACCGCTACGGGAGGCAGCGCAGCTACTACACCACGTTCGAGGGGGTGGTCCCGTACATCGAACGGCGCCACGCGGAGGCCGAATCCGATGCGAGTCGCGAGCGCTTCGCCGGGTACATGCGCGAGGTTCCGTGCCTCTCGTGCGGGGGCGCGCGCCTCAAGCCGGTGAGCCTTGCCGTGACCGTCGGGGAACGCTCCATCGCCGACGTGGCGGGGCTGCCGATCGGCGAGGCGGCGGAGTTCCTCGAAGGGCTCGACCTGTCCCCCCGCGACCAGCAGATCGCCGCGCGCGTCCTCAAGGAGGTCAATGAGCGGCTGCGCTTCCTGCGGGATGTCGGCCTGGACTACCTCTCCCTCGATCGCCCTGCGGGAACACTTGCGGGCGGCGAGGCCCAGCGGATTCGCCTGGCCACCCAGATCGGCTCCGGTCTCGTCGGGGTGCTCTACGTGCTGGACGAGCCGAGCATCGGCCTGCACCAGCGCGATAACCAGCGGCTCATCGACACCCTGGTACGCCTTCGAGACCTCGGCAACACACTCATCGTCGTCGAGCACGACGAGGACACCATCCGCACGGCCGACTGGGTGGTCGACATCGGTCCCGGTGCCGGTGAGCACGGCGGGCAGATCGTGGTCAGCGGCCCGTACTCCGACCTCATGGAGAGCCAGGACTCCCTGACCGGCGCGTACCTCTCCGGGCGTCGGACCATCGAGACGCCGCTCGTGCGGCGGCCCGTGGACCCACGACGGATGCTCACGGTCGAGGGCGCCCAGGAGCACAACCTCGCCGACGTCAACGTCGATATCCCCCTCGGCTGCTTCGTGGCGGTCACGGGCGTGAGCGGCTCGGGGAAGTCGACGCTGGTCAACGACGTCCTGTACGCCGTGCTCGCGCGCGAGCTCAATGGCGCCCGCACGATCCCGGGACGACACCGGCGTATCCGCGGAATCGACGGGGTCGACAAGGTCGTGCACGTCGACCAGAGCCCCATCGGCCGCACCCCGCGAAGCAACCCGGCGACCTACACCGGTGTCTTCGACCACATCCGCAAGCTCTTCGCCGACACGACCGAGGCCAAGGTACGCGGATACCTCCAGGGCAGGTTCTCCTTCAACGTGAAAGGCGGGCGGTGCGAGGCCTGCGCCGGTGACGGAACTCTGCGCATCGAGATGAACTTCCTGCCCGACGTGTACGTGCCCTGCGAGGAGTGCCACGGGGCGCGCTACAACCGGGAGACCCTGGAGGTGCTGTACAAGGGCAAGTCCATCGCTGAGGTCCTCGACATGCCGATCGAGGAGGCCCTGGAATTCTTCCGGCCCGTGCCCGCCATCGCGCGTCACCTGCAGACTCTCGTGGATGTCGGGCTCGGATACGTCCGCATGGGGCAGTCCGCGCCCACGCTCTCCGGCGGCGAGGCGCAGCGGGTCAAGCTGGCGGCGGAGCTCCAGAAGCGATCCACCGGGCGCACTGTGTACGTCCTCGACGAGCCCACCACGGGCCTGCACTTCGAGGACATCAACAAGCTGCTCGGGGTGCTGCAGTCGCTCGTTGACAAGGGCAACACCGTCATCGTGATCGAGCACAACCTCGACGTCATCAGGTCCGCGGACTGGATCATCGACATGGGGCCCGAGGGCGGCGCCGGCGGAGGGCGCGTGATCGCCACGGGCACGCCCGAGCAGGTCGCGGCCGTCGACGGCAGCCACACGGGGGCATTCCTCGCCCGGTCACTTGTCCCGGAGCCGGCTCCGCCGCGCCGCCGTGCGGCCCGGCGGCGGACGTCGTAGCCTCGAACCATGACTCACGACCAGCCCGGCGCTCCCACCGAAGGCCCCGAACATGACGTTGCTGCAACCGAGGCTGGGCCGCTGAGCCGGGTCACGGGCCTGCCGCTGACCCGCCGCACCCTCATCGTCACCGGGGGAGCCGTCGGAGCGGCGGCGGCCCTTGCCGCGTGCGGCGGGGGCGGGGCTGCGGAGTCGAGCGCGTCTGCGAGCTCGGCGCCCGCCACGAGCGCTCCCGCCACCTCCTCGGTGCCCGCCACGTCGTCGGCGCCCGCCACGAGCGCGCCCGCTCCGGCCGGCGACGCCCTCGCGACCGTCGCCGACATCCCGGTGGGCGGGGGGCAGGTCTTCGACGGCCCCAAGGTCGTCGTCACTCAGCCCGAGGCCGGTGTGATCAAGGGCTTCACCGCCGTATGCCCCCATCAGGGATGCCTGGTGAGCACGGTGACGAATAACGAGATCCTGTGCCCGTGCCACGGCTCCCTCTTCTCCGCCCAGGACGGGGCTGTCATCGCCGGACCCGCGACGACCGGCCTGGCGCCTGCTGCCGTGAGCGTCGATGGGGACAACGTCGTCCTCGGCTGAGCAGGTCGCCTCGGGCCCTAGCCTGGGGCAGTGAAGCCCGAACGCCGGCCGGCGCCGAGCAGCATCCCGGAGGAGCCCGGCGTCTACCGCTTCCGGGACTCGGCGGGGCGTGTCGTCTACGTCGGCAAGGCGAAGTCCCTCCGACAGCGCATCGGGTCGTACTTCGCAGATCCGGCGACCATGGCCTCGCGAACCCGGACCATGGTGGACACGGCACAGTCCGTCGACTGGGTCGTCGTCGGCAGCGAGGTCGAGGCCCTGCAATTGGAGTACTCCTGGATCAAGGAATTCGATCCGAGGTTCAACATCCGCTACCGCGATGACAAGTCCTACCCCTACCTCGCGGTCACGATGGCGGAGGAGTTCCCGAGGGCCTTGGTGACCCGTGGATCCAAGCGCCGGGGGACCCGGTACTTCGGCCCGTACGCACATGCCTGGGCCATTCGCGAGACGCTGGACATCCTGCTGAGGGTCTTCCCGGTGCGTACGTGCAGCGCCGGAGTGTTCCAGCGGGCCGAGCGGTCCCGCAGACCCTGCCTGCTTGCAGACATCGGCAAGTGCTCGGCTCCGTGCGTCGGTCGCATCAGCGTCGACGACCATCGCGCCCTGGCCGAGGACCTCTGCGCGTTCCTCGGCGGCCGGGTCACGGAGATCCGCCGTCGACTGGAGCGAGAGATGCTCGACTCCGCGGCGGCACTGGACTTCGAGCGGGCGGCGCGACTCCGGGACAACATTGGCGCTCTCGACCGTGCCTGGGAGCGCAACTCGGTGGTCTTCGATGATGCACTCGATGCCGACGTCCTGGGGCTGGTGGAGGACGAACTCGAGGCCGCGGTTGAGGTCTTCCACGTACGCGGCGGCCGCATCCGGGGACAGCGCAGCTTCATCGTGGAGAAGGTCGAGGACGCGTCCGCGGCCGACATCATGACGCGGCTGCTGCCCCAGCTGTACGACGACGCGGCAGACGTGCCCTCGGGTCTCCTCGTGTCGCATGCCCCCACGGCTGACGGCATCGCGTGGCTCGACAGCCGGCGGGGCGCCCGCGTGGATGTGCGCGTCCCGCAGCGAGGACCGAAACGAGATCTGCTCGAGACCGTGACCCGCAATGCCCAGCAGCGTCTCGCCCTCCACAAGTCGCGACGATCGGGGGACCTGACGTCGCGCAGTGTGGCCCTCGAAGGGCTCAGGGAGCAGTTGAGCCTGCCCGAGGCCCCGCTGCGTATCGAGGCCGTGGACATCTCCCACCTGGGCGGTGACGACGTCGTGGGATCGCTCGTGGTGTTCGAGGACGGCCTTCCACGCCCCCGGGAGTACCGCACCTTCGCGATCTCTCCCGAGGGTTCCCGCGACGACACGAGGGCAGTCGCGGAGGTGGTGCGCCGGCGCTTCCGGCAGGCACGCGAGCCAGCGGAGAGTGCAGAGGCGCAGCCACGTGGGCCCGGGTCGACCACGCGACCGCCTCTCTTCGCCTACCCGCCCCAACTGCTCCTCATCGACGGGGGCCTACCGCAGGCTCGCGCGGCGGCACAGGCTCTGCAGGAGGCGGGAGTCGAGGGTGTTGCCGTCGTGGGCCTGGCCAAGCGCCTTGAGGAGGTGTGGGTCCCCGAGAGCGGCGAGCCCATCATCCTGCCGCGTTCGAGCGAGAGCCTGTACCTGCTCCAGCGCATCCGCGACGAGGCGCACCGGGTCGCGCTGCGCCTGCAGCGGCGCCGCCGGTCCCGGGCCACGAGGTCATCGGCGCTGGAGCAGATCCCGGGGCTCGGGGCCGCCCGCCGCGCCGCCCTCCTGAAGCACTTCGGGTCGCTGGGCCGCGTGCGCGAGGCAACGGAGGAACAGCTGTGCGAGGTGGCCGGAATAGGTCCCGCTCTCGCGGAGGCCATCCACCGCGGCCTGGGGGGCAGCGGTAGCGGGGATCCAGGTCCCGGGGGACCGCCGGCGGAGCAGGACCCGGGAGAAGCCCATGCCATCCTGGGAGCCGCCGTCGGGCCGGCCCCGCCTTCCCGCTCGGCGTCGCCCCACGCCCAGGAGGACCCCACGCCATGAGGCCACGATGAGCGTCTCCGAGGTCGTCCTCGTCACCGGCATGTCGGGCGCGGGCCGCTCCACCGCGGCCCGTGCGCTCGAGGATCAGGGCTGGTTCGTCATCGACAACCTGCTCCCGGCACTGATCCCGGAGACGGTGCAGCAGCTCGGCGCCGTCGACGTTCCGCGCGTGGCGGTGGTGGTCGACGTGCGCGGGGGAGCCTTCTTCGACGAGACGCAGGCGGCGCTGGCGACGCTGAAGCAGAGGGGCATCGACGTTCGCGTCCTGTTCCTCGAGGCATCCGACGGCGCACTTGTGCGACGCTTCGAGAGCAATCGGCGCCCGCATCCGCTCCAGGCGGGCGAGCGCCTGGTCGATGGCCTGCGCCGTGAGCGCGCGGCCCTGGCGGACCTTCGTGGAGATGCCGACCTGGTGATCGACACCAGCGGGCTGAACGTCCACGACCTCAGGCGCAAGGTTGACGCGGCCTTCGGTGAGCCCGGCGAGTTCCGCCTGCGCGCGACCGTGCTGTCTTTCGGGTTCAAGTACGGAGTCCCCGTCGACAGTGACGTGGTCCTGGATGCGCGCTTCCTGCCCAATCCGCACTGGGTCGATCATCTGCGCGACCGCACCGGCCTGGAGGAGGAGGTGAGCGAATATGTCCTCGCGCATGACGAGGCCCGCG
>JAPOJD010000103.1 GCA_029978585.1 Actinomycetota bacterium | reverse complement strand
GTCTCGAACCTCTTCCGGGCTGCCAATGCGGTCCGCAACCACCTCGAGCGCAGCGTCCTAGCTCCGGCCGACCTCACCTGGACGGCGTTCGTGGTGTTGTGGGTGGTCTGGATCTGGGACCGGGTGGAGACCCGGACGATCGCCGCGGAGGGCGGCTTCTCCAAAGCCACCCTGTCCGGCGTCCTCACGACCCTGGAAGGACGCGGCCTCGTCGAGCGCTCGAGAAGCGAGACCGACGGCCGCCTCGTCGACGTCACCCTCACCCCGGCCGGCGAGAAGCTCATGCGGTCGCTCTTCCCCAAGTTCAACGCCGAGGAGCGGGCCATCACGCGACATGTGGACGACCTCGGAAGCGCTGCAGCAATGCTGCGGGCGATGACCCACGCGACGGAATAGCCACCAGCTCCCACAGCCAACTTTGGGCGGATCCGTCTACTGCGTGAACGGATCCGCCCGAAGTACACATGGGGGCGACGGCTCTACTCGGCGAACGTCACCTTGCGCGACTTGATGTCGTAGACGCCGACCACAATGCGCAGCTTGCCGCTGCGGATCCTCGTCGCGATGATCTCGCTGCCGCGCTTGAGTTGCCGGGCGGAGTAGCCCGCGTTGGCCCAGATGCCCTCGTCCAGAGTCTGGTCGGCCGGCAACTTCTCGATGGCCGGCAGGATCGCGTCGACGACCGCGTCGATGTCGCCCCCGGGCATCTCACCCGTGCGCAGGGCCCGTTGGGCGGCGTGTACGGCGCCGCAACTGCTGTGGCCCAGGACGACGAGGAGTGGTGCCCGCAGGACGCTGATCGAGTACTCGATCGAGCCGATGCTGATGCTGCCCCCCACGTTGCCCGCATTGCGCACGTTGAAGAGGTTGCCCTGGGCGACATCGAAGATGTTCTCGGGATTCACGCGCGAGTCGGCGCACGACAGGATGGACGCGATCGGCCACTGGCCCTTGGTGATGTCACGGTAGGGCGGCGTGTGGTCGACGCGCTTGATGTCGTGCTTCACCCACCGCCGGTTGCCCTGGATCAGCCACTTGAGCGACTGCTCGGGCGTGACCTTGTCGCCGTCCTTGTCCTCGGCGGCCAGGGCTGCCGAAGACGCCCCTGCCGCGAGCGCGACACCGGCGACCCCGGCCACCCCGGCAAGGAACCCCCGGCGCGACAGTCCGTCGAAATCCGGCATGACAGCCCCTCTCGTGGCCGACGGCACGCACCGAGGGCTGGTGGGTTGAGAAGTTACTCCGCGCAGGGCCATGCGGCAAGCCGTCTCGCGGGCGCGCCTGGGGTCGAGACGCGGCTAGGGTCGAGGACATGCGTGGGTACGACGTGGCCGTCGTCGGCGGAGGCATCGTCGGCCTCGCCCTCGCGGACGCCTGGCTCGCCCGCCATCCCGGCACGCGCGTCGTCGTGCTCGACAAGGAGGAGCGCCTCGCAGCACACGCCTCGGGCAGAAACTCCGGGGTCCTTCACGCCGGCTTCTACTACGCCCCCGACTCCCTCAAGGCGCAGCTCACCCGGAGCGGCAACCAGATGCTGCGGGAATTCTGTGCCGAACGCGGCGTCGACGTTCGTGAGACCGGCAAGGTGGTCGTCACTACATCCCCGCAGCAACTCCCGGCACTCGAGGAGCTCTACGCGCGGGGGCAGGCGAACGGCGTGCCGCTGGAGATGGTGGACGAGGCCGGCCTCCGCCAGCTCGAACCGCTGGCGCGCACGCATGAGCGCGCGCTGTGGTCCCCCTCGACCGCGGTCGCCGATCCCGTCGCCGTAGTCGAGGCCCTCGCCCAGCGGGTACGCGAGCGCGGCGGCGAGGTGCGACTCGGAACCCCCGTCATCGACGCGGGCCCGGGATGGGTGCGTACGCCTTACCAGCGGATCGCGGTGGGCCACATGATCAACGCCGCGGGTCTCTACGCCGACCGGGTCGCCCACTGGTTCGGTGTCGGCGAGGAGTACCGGATGCTGCCGTTCAAGGGCCTGTACTGGTACGCGTCCTGGCCCTCCGGCCGATTGAAGCGTCACGTCTACCCCGTGCCGGATCCCCGCAACCCCTTCCTCGGCGTTCACCTCACCGTGACCGTCGACGGGCGCGCCAAGGTCGGCCCGACCGCCATTCCCTCGCTGTGGCGCGAGGACTACGGCGGTGTCGGCGGTTTCGATGCGCTCGAGGCGATGGATGTCGCCCGCCTGTATCCGCGCTTCCTCCGATCCCCGTATCACGACGTGCCGGGGCTCGTGCGCACGGAGATGCCGAAGTACTCGCGCCGCTACCTGGTCACGCGGGCCAGCGCACTGGTTCCGAGTATCCGCCCCGCGGACTTCCGCGAGAAGGGTCGGATCGGCGTACGCGCCCAACTCCTGCACGTGCCGACCGGCCGACTCGAGATGGACTTCGTCGTTCGCCCAGGAGAGCGATCGACGCACGTCCTTAACGCCGTCTCGCCCGCATGGACGTCGAGCCTGGCCATGGCGCAGTGGATCTGCGACAGCACGCTGACAGCCTGACAGCCAGACGCCCTGACGCCCTGACGTCCTGACGTCCTGACACCACAACTTCCCTGACGCCAGCCCGTGGGAGCATCCCCACCCCCGTGATCCGGTGCCGCGCTCGCAACGCGGTGCCGCACTAGCACGGTATGAACCGTCAGGGCGAGCTGCGCACAGTGGGGGCATGCCCACTGCGAGGACCGTCGCCACCGCATCGGCGATAGCCCTCGCCTCGATCGTGGCGCCCATGCCGAGCCATGCCAGCCCCGCTCCCGCAAGCGCCACTTCCCCGCGCACACCGCCCACCTGCCCGGCCGGATACGACACGGTGTCGATCCTCGGCAGCACGACGGTGTGCGAGCAGCGCCTTCTCACTCCAGGAACGACAACCTGGACGGCACCTGAGGGCGTCAGCACTGTCGATGTCCTCCTCGTTGGAGGTGGCGCCAGCGGAACATTCGGCGCCGTCAACTCTGGCGGTAGCGGTGGAGGCGGCGGCCAGATGCGCGTCGTCACCGGACGGGCGATCTCCAGTCCAGTCACCGTGATGGTGGGCGCGGGTGGACTTCGCTATCTCCTCAACGGCCTGCCCGGCGAAGCCTCGGGATTCGGAGACGACACCGCTTCCGGCGGACAGGCGGGAGTTCTCCTCCAGAACGGCGGCAGCAGCCGGGACCACGCCGGCACCATCCTCGCGGGCGGCCAGGCCCACATGACCAGTCCGCGCGAAGGAGGAGGCGGCGGGGCAGGCACCGGGGCGTCAGGCGGTGACGCCCCCTCCGCCACCGTCGCCGGCTCCGGAGGCGCCGGCCTCAGCCCGGCAGCGCTCGACGACACGGTGTCGACCGGGCTCTTCGCCGATGACACGACCGCGTACGGGGGCGGTGGTGGCGGTGGCGCCCAGGCGACGCGCGGCGAGGGCGGGGCAGGCGGTGGCGGGTTCGGCTCCACCGGCTCATCCACCCCTACCGGCGGGGCCGACGGCCTAGGCGGCGGAGGAGGCGGTGCATACGGCGCTAATGGGACCAACCTCTACGCCCAGCCAGGGGTCGGCGGAAGCGGTGTCGTCGCGATCCGATTCGCCATCACCGCTCCTCCCGATCCACCAGCACCTCCCCACCCTCCGGATGCGCCGCTGAGCGTCGTCGCCGTTGCCGGGGACGCCAGCATCGAAGCGACCTGGTTACCCCCCGCGGACCAGGGGTCTTTCCCGATCACGCACTACCAGGCGTCTGCGTCACCGGGTGGGCGCTCATGCCTCGCTACCACCAAGTCCTGCGCGATCACCGGACTCGTGAACGGGACGACGTACACGGTGACGGTGACCGCGCTCAACGGTGCGGGATGGTCCGTGCCCTCGGCCCTGAGCAACGCGGTCACCCCGCTTCGGCGGCGGCAAGCCACCATCGTCATCGTCGGAACGCGCGACGGCGGCATCGTCGTGGTGACGGGGAGCACCACCCTCAAGGCCGGAAGCACGGTCGTGCCATGGTTCCGCCTGGCCGGGGAGCCCGCGTTCGAGCCCGCCAAGTCACGGCCTCAGGTGGACGCCGACGGCACGTTCATGTGGACGCGCAGGACCAATCGCGCGATCGCGGCGTACGTGACATCAGGCGCGCCGACGTCGGATCCGACCGTGTCGTACACCGTCCGCTCCAACACCGTCGTGATCCGCGGCCGCTGACCGTTGACGACTGGGCGGATCTACGCCAGGGTCAGCAGATGAGCACCGCACGTGGCATCTCCCTGAGTGCCGCCTGCGCCATCGCAATTGTCAGCGCGACCCTCGCTACGACGGGCCTGACACCGGGCGCGATCTCCTCCGCGGCAGCAGGCCTTCCTGCGGGACTTGCCGATGCGCCGCCGGCCCTCGACTGGCAGCCGTGCACGTCGGAGTCGCTCGACGGCTTCGACTGCGCGACCCTCGAGCGGCCTCTTGATCGCACACGCCCCGGCGGCGCGAAGGTCCAGCTCGCGGTGGTGCGGCTGCCCGCGACGGGCACTCCGGAGCAGCGGATCGGCAGCCTCTTCATGAATCCCGGGGGCCCCGGCGGATCGGGCCTGCAGGTCGCGAAGATCGGCTACCTGCTCCCCGCCGAGGTGCGGCAGGCATTCGACTTCGTGACCTGGGATCCCCGAGGCATCGGTTCGTCCAGGCCGGCGATCACCGGGTGCGGGGCCCCCATGCCCGTCCGCCCCGCGACGGGCAAGGTGAAGTGGCAGCGGGTTCTCGATCAGCGCATTCGCGAACTGGGTCAGGTCAACCGCGACTGCTACCGCGACAATCGCGACATCATCGAGCACGCGGGCACTCTCGATGGGGCGTACGACCTCGATGCGCTGCGCGCCGCCGTCGGGGACGAGAAGCTCACGTATTGGGGCATCTCCTACGGGACGATGCTGGGGTCGACGTACGCCCAACTCTTCCCGTCGAAGGTTCGCGCCCTCGTCTTCGACGGCAACATGAACCCGCAGACGACGTTCAGCGCCCTCAGCAGCGGCTCGTCCGCACCGGATCACTCCATCAGGTTCTTCCTCGACGTCGCTCCTCCGCTTCGCACCCAGTTGACGAGCGTCTTGCGCGAGTTGGACAAGCGGACTCTCGCCCTGCCCGATGGAACGCGATACACCCGCTGGGACCTGCTCGATGTCGTGGCCGGGTCTGTGCCGTTCCTCGAGGCATGGCCCGCAGCCGAGGCGGCCATCGAGGCGTCCTACATCGCCCTCTTCGGCAGCGGGCCCGAGCAGCAGGAAGCACTGCAGGGCCTCACGAACCCCGCACTCCAGAGCCCGGCGACCGACAGCAATGCCGGGGTCTTCTCCGCCATCCTGTGCCAGGACTTCGCCGACCGGATGACGCGCGACGCGATGCGCGGGCCGCTCAACTGGTCGGTACGCGAGGCTCCGCTGTACGGCGGCTCCCTAGCCGTGGACTACCTCGCCTCGTGCAGCGGCTACGGCGCCGCGACGCCCGATCCGGTTCCCCGGCCCCGACGCTACGGACCGAATGTCCCGGGCCTCATCACCAACGGCACCCACGACGGGGCGACGCCCTATCAGTGGGCGGTGAACATGTCCCGCGTCTACCGCGGCATGCGCATGGTGACCATCGCCAGCGGCTCGCACGGCGTGTTCGTCCTCGCCGAGTCGCCATGCGTGGACGGAATCGTGAGCGACTACCTGGTGTCCGGGGCGGTGCCGCCGATCGACCAGGCGTGCCCGTTCTCACCGCCGGCGCCCACGTAGGACAGGACTTCCGCGCAGGAACGGCTAGCTCGAGGCGGCGACGAGCGCACCGAGTACCCCGAGCTGGCGGGGGTCCTCCGCCGCCGTGTCCTCCGGATGCCACTGGACGCCGAAGGCCCAGCCCTCCGAGTCGATCGTGAGAGCCTCGATGGTTCCGTCCTCGGCTCGCCCGACGATCTCGAGGCCGGAGCCGAGCCGGTCGATGCACTGGTGGTGGTAGCACGAGGCACGGATCGGCCCTGGCTCGATGCCAACCGGACCGCTCTCCAGGACGACGTCGTGAACGACATGCCGATGGTGCTCGTCCATGTGCTGGACGAGCGATCCCCCGCGCAGCACGTTGACGACGTGAAGGCCCCGGCAGATGGCGAGGGTAGGAACGCCCTGCGTGAGGCAGTACTCCGCCAGGGACAGGTCGGCGTCGTCCTGGAGGCCATTGACGTCGTACACCTCGGGATGGATATCCGTGGCGCCGTAGCGGCGCGGGTCGATGTCGGCACCGCCGCACAGCACCACGCCGTCAAAGCCCGCCAAACGGGAGGGCCAGTCCGTTCCTGAGGGCGGAGGCACGGGAAGCAACGTCACCGGGTCGCCCCCCGCCTTCCAGATCGACTCCAGCAGGGCGCGCGCCGACACCACCGCCGAGTAACGGGTTGCGGACGTGTGCTCGGCGAAGCGCCCGAGGAGCGCGATGCGGGGGCGACTCACCTCGGCAGGATATCCCGCGACCACGTCAAGGACCGGTGAGAAGGTCGATGACGTCGAGGTCGCGAATGCCCTGGACGTCGCGTGCGTTCGCGGTGACCAGGGGAACATCATGTGCGAGCGCAGTCGCGGCGATGAGAGCGTCGAAGGCGCGCGCCTTGGGCTTGCGCCCGACCACTCTCAGATCAGCGGAGACCCTCCCGAAGGCCCGGGCGGCAGCAGCGTCAAAGGCGACGGTGTCCAGGTGCGCCTCCGCATGCTGGAGGACGCTCAAGCGGTCTGCCCTCTCAGCTTCACTGTGAGCGACCAGGGGGCCCACCGACAACTCGGCCAAGGTGATCGTGGAGATGAAAAGCCGACCAGGCATTCTGGGATCATCGAGAAACTCGTCGAGCGCCAGTACGGCGCTGGTGTCAAGGAGTCCGCGGTCGCTCACCACGACTGGTCGACCACTTCGTCGATATCGCGCCGAAGAGCGGCGTAGTCCACGCGCGGAACGCCGACCCAGGCTGCCTTCAGTTCTTCGCGCGAGGCGCCCCGCTCGGCGATGGGGACCAGGCGCGCCACCGGGCGGCCCTGGCGCGTCACCGTGACCGCCTTGCCCGATGCCACGGCGTCGATCACCTCGCCGCCGTGATTGCGCAGGTCCCGGATGCTTACCTCGGACATGGCAGCCAAAGTATCACGTGTGAGACTTTGGCACAATGCACCAGGTGGGGTGCTCAGTCCAGTGGGATGCTCAGTGCATGGATGATGCCGTGGCGATGCAGGCGTTCGATCAGGCAGCGTTCGAGGAGATCGAGAGCGCCCTGACCGGCGAACTCGCCAGCTGGGGGCTGGCCAGCACCGCCCTCGGCATCACCCTCGGGCTGGGAACCGGGGGTCCACTGCGACGATTCGGTCGGCAGACCGCGATGTGGGGGATCGTCGACCTCGCTATCGCTGGCGTCGGCCGGCTCGCACGCTCGCGTCGCGGCATGCTGACCCCGGACGAGGTCGCCACCCAGGTCGCGCGCCTGCGGAAACTGCTCTGGGCGAACGCCGCCGCGGATGTCGTCTACGTGCTGGGCGGCACGGCCATCGCCGTGCGCGGAGCGGCGGGGAGGACGACGTTCAGGATGGGCGTGGGAGACGGGGTCGCCATCGTGATCCAGGGGGGATTCCTGCTCCTGCTCGACGTCCCCTATGCCCGGAAGCTGTCGGCGTAGGCCGGTGGGGCGCCCGACGTAAATCCGTTAGG
>JAPOJD010000075.1 GCA_029978585.1 Actinomycetota bacterium | reverse complement strand
GAGACCCCGTCCTCCGCTGCCGCGTCGGCCGCCTCGAGGCAGGTGCGCACCATCGGACCGTAGCCCACGAGGGTCACATCGGTACCGCGGCGCAGCACCCGCGACGTCCATGGGCTTCCCGAGATGGGCGAGACTTCGTCCACCTCGGCCCGATCCCAGTAGCGACGCTTGGGCTCGAGATAGATGACCGGGTCGTCCGACGCGATTGCCTGCTGGATCGTGACATACGCCTCTGCCGCGTCCGCGGGCGTGAGCACGCGCAGCCCAGGCGTGTGGGCGAAGTAGGCCTCGGGCGACTCGCTGTGGTGCTCCACCGCACCGATGCCGCCGCCGTACGGGATGCGGATGACCATGGGCATGCGGGTGATCCCGCCGGATCGATAGTGGTGCTTGGCGACCATGGTGACGATCTGGTCGAATGCCGGGAACACGAAGCCGTCGAACTGGATCTCCAGCACCGGCCGGTAGCCCCTCATGGCAAGACCCACGGCCGTGCCGACGATGCCACTCTCGGCGAGCGGAGAGTCGATGACGCGAAGGTCACCGAAGTCCTTGTGCAGTCCATCGGTGACCCGGAAGACGCCGCCCAGAGGGCCGATGTCCTCGCCCATGAGCAGGACCTTGGGGTCGTTCTCCATCGCCCGGCGCAGCCCCGCGTTGAGTGCCTGGACCATCGTCATCTGCGTCATCGCGGCTCCAGCGTCGCGAGGTACTCCGCCATCGCTGCACGGTCGGCCTCAACCTGCCGGTGGGGCTCGGCGTAGACGTGGTCGAACATTCCCAGCGGCTCCGGATCCTCCATGCCGCGGATCGCGTCGCGTAGCCGCTCGCCCAGCGCATCGGCCTCGGCGGCGACTTCCGTGGCGAATGCCTCGTCGATAGCGCCGACGGACTCCATGTACCGACGCAGCCGGTCGAGCGGGTCGAGCACTGACCACTGCTCGACTTCCGCATCGTCGCGGTAGCGGGTGGGATCGTCGGACGTGGTGTGCGGACCGCGGCGGTACGTCACGGCCTCGATGAACGTCGGGCCCCCGCCCTCGCGAGCCCGGTCCAGGGCCGAGCGCGTCACGGCGAGGCCCGCGAGAACGTCATTGCCGTCGATGCGAACCGCGGGCATGCCGTAGCCAGCCGCGCGCACGGCCAGGGGCGCGCGCGCCTGCCGAGAGACGGGAACCGAGATGGCCCACTGATTGTTCTGCACGAGGAAGACCACGGGAGCGGCGAAGACCGATGCGAAGACCATGGCCTCGTGCACGTCACCGGTGCTGGTCGCGCCATCACCGAAGCAGGACAGCACTGCGTCGTCCGAGCCATCGCGCTGGATGCCCATGGCGTAGCCCACCGAGTGCAGCGCGTGCGACCCGATCACGATCGTGAAGATGCCGAGGCCGACCTGACGAGGGTCCCAGCTGGAGTGGGTGATGCCGCGGTAGAGGTGGAGCAGTTCGACCGGGTCCACGCCGCGGACCTGGAACATGCCCACCTCGCGATAGGTGGTGAAGCCGTAGTCAGTTGGCCGCATCGCGTGTGCGGCACCGACCTGCACCCCCTCCTGCCCCAGAACCGGGCACCACAGGCCAAGTTCTCCGGTCCGTTGCAGGGCGGTCGACTCGACGTCCGTCCGGCGCGATAGCACGATGTCGCGATAGAGCGCCCGCAGCATGTCGTGCCCGACATCGAGTGGGTAGTCCGGGTGATCTACGCGCTCGCCCTCGGGGGTGAGCAGTTGTATGACGTCCTCGTTCATGGCGAGCCCTTCGGTCCCGGGCCTCGTGAGCCCGCGCCCTCATCCTGTCACTCCGATCGGGCGCTGCAAGGCCCGTGGGGGACAATGGGGGTATGGCGATCCGGGTGTTCCTCCTCGACGACCACGAGATCGTGCGGCGCGGGCTCGCCGACCTCATCGGACTCGAGGACGACATCGAGGTAGTGGGCGAGGCCGGCACCGCGGGCGAGGCCCTGCACCGCATCCCGGCTGCTCGACCTGACGTCGCCGTCCTCGACGTGCGCCTGCCCGACGGAAGCGGCGTGGAAGTCTGCCGCGATGTGCGCGACACCATGCCCGAGGTCCGCTGCCTGATGCTCACGTCGTACGCCGATGACGAGGCGCTCTTCGACGCGATCATGGCGGGAGCATCCGGTTACGTCCTGAAGGAGATCCGCGGCAACGACCTGGTCGATGCGATCCGTCAGGTCGCAGCGGGGCGCTCGCTGCTGGATCCCATCGCGACTCAGCGGGTGCTGGAGCGGCTGCGCAAGGGCGAGGAGCAGGACGAGCGCCTGGCGGCCCTGACCGACCAGGAGCGCCGGATCCTGGAGCTCATCGGTGACGGTCTCACCAACCGGCAGATCGGCGAGCGCCTGCACCTTGCGGAGAAGACCGTGAAGAACTACGTGTCGTCGCTCCTCGCGAAGATGGGAATGGAGCGCCGCACCCAGGTGGCGGCGTACGTCGCGCGCATGGAGGCCGAGGGCAAGGGCCCCGCCTAGGAATTCCTAGGCGACCGGCACGTGCCAGGTGACCCGGGTGCCTCCGTCCGTGGAGACCCGTTCGAATGTCGCGCTGCCACCCAAGTCGGCCGCACGCGCGGCGAGGTTGGCGAGACCAGACCGCCTGACTGGTTCATCGAGTCCTACCCCGTCGTCGGACACGACCAGCAGGACTCTCGCTGACGACGCCTCGAGGAGCACGTCGACCCGCTGTGCGCGAGCATGCTTTGCGGCATTCGCGAGCGCCTCGCGCAGGACCGCGATGAGATGCTCTCCCGTCTCAGTCGTCACCAGGGAGTCCACCGGCCCGATGAAGCGAACGCTGGGAGCGAATCCCAGGAGTGCCGCTGACTGCTCCGCTTCACGGAGGACTCGGCCGCGCACGCCTGCGGCATCGGAGTCGATGGGCTCATGGAGCGCGAAAATCGTCTGGCGAATCTCCCGAATGGTCTCGTCGAGATCGTCCACGGCTCGGGCGACGCGTTCGGCAACAGCGTCAGGGACTCCTGCGAGGCGAGTGGTCCCCTGCAGTTGCATGCCGGTGGCGAAGAGCCGCTGGATCACCAGATCGTGCAGGTCGCGCGCGATGCGGTCGCGGTCCTCGTAGACCATGAGACGCTCCTGCTCGCGCCTGGACTCGGCAAGTGCGATCGTCACCGACGCCTGAGAGGCGAAGCTCTCGGCGAGTTCACGCTCCTGGGGGTCTAGGCCACCTCCTGGGTCCACCCATCCCAGGAGGAGCAGGCCCAGGGCCCGGTCGGGAGTGCGCAGGTGCAGGGAGAGCGCGGCGCCCGGCCACACATCGGCGGGATCCGACGCGAAACTGCGCCCTAGGAGGTTCGCGCGAAACTCCGATTCCGCGTCGACGATCTCAACGGCGTGACGGGTCTCCACGCCGTCCGGCCGAGCCGTCCGGTCCACTAGGGCAATCGCGGCCACGTCTGCACCGGTGAGAGAGCGCGCGTGCTTGGCGATGGCCGCCAGCACCTCCTCGGTTCCCTCTCCGGTGAGTGCGGCGTTGTCGATATCCGTGAGAGCTGCCTGCCATCGACCGCGCATTCTCGTGTGCTCGAAGAGGCGCGCGTTCTCGATCGCCACAGCCGCCGCCGCCGCGAGCGCCATCACCGTGTGCTCGTCGTCGGAGGTGAAACGGTCGGCATCGCGCTTGTCCGTGAGATACAGGTTGCCGAAGACCCGACCGCGTACCCGCACGGGGACTCCCAGGAACGACCGCATGGGCGGATGCCCGTCGGGGAACCCGGCGGAGGCGGGATGGGCGGAGATGTCGTCGATCCGCAGGGGGACCGGGTGATCGATGAGGAGGCCGAGGACACCGCGACCCTGAGGGGGATGTCCGAGAGCGGCGACCGTCGCGGAGTCCATGCCGACGTGGATGAAGTCACGCACACCGCCCTCGGAGCCCACCACTCCGAGGGCGCCGTACGTCGCGCCAGACAGGTCGACCGCCGCCTGGACGATGCGGCGCAGGGTGGAGGTGAGCTCGAGGCCCGCGGCCACGGCGACGACGGCCGAGAAGAGGCCCTGATCGCGCATGCCTCCCGAAGCCGCTGCCGGTTCTGCCTCCATGGACACATCCTGACGCCTGGGGATGCCGATGACCGATCAGACCGGATACTGAGGAGCATGCGCGCGTTCACCCGGGGAGCCCTGGCCGCAGCAGTCGCGGCCGTGACGGTTTTGACGTGTGCGGCTCCCGCTCAAGCCCACCAGCCCGTTCGCCTCACCACCCAGGACTCAACCCCGGGTCGCGGGCCCCTCCTCGTCGACGGGACCGTCTCCTACGCCGTATACGCGGACCTGGCCGAGCGCGGCGAGAAGCGCGGCTTCCGATTCCGGATGGCGGCCGGCGAGCCCCTGCGCGTCCAAGTCCTCATCAAGGACGAGCGGCCGGCGAACGGCCTCGCCGAGGGCAGGCTCCCGAAGGTCGTGATCGTGGCCCCGGACGGTAGCCGGACAGCGATGCGCATCACCGAGCGCACGCCGTTCTACGAGCCCTACTCGGGTACGGCGTTCCTCTACCTGTCCCGCCTGTCGGCGACGGCGCAAGCAGGGACGTATCAGGTGTGGATTCGCTCACGGGCGGACGCGCAAGTCCCACTCGTGGTCGCGGTGGGATACCGGGAGGTCCCCGGAGAGGTGCGTTAGTCCAGGACGACAGGTCCTGCAACCGGGCCCGTCGTCGAGGACTGCGGACCCGGCAGGAGGACTACAGGCCCAGCAGCTTGGCCTTGGCGGCCGCGAACTCCTCGTCGCTGAGCAGCCCCTTCTCGTGCAGGGCGCCGAGGCGCTCGATCTCCGCCACCGGGTCCACGGCTGCGGGCTCCGCGGGAGCAGGGGCGGGAGCGGCGGCCTGCTGCGAGGCCTCCTTCTCGGCCTGCTTGTCGGCCTGGTGCTGCGAGACCTTCCCGCTCACGACGGTGGCGGTGCCGGCAACAACGGCGGTACGGGCGACGGCTCGACCTAGACGGGGCATGTCATCTCCTTCGTGCGGGGTTCCGACGGTAGCAGCCGACGGGACGGCGGGGGGCCGTACCAGCACGGTACCTCGCCCACCACGGCCTCCCCACGGCCGACTCCCGACGGGTCAGGAGACCCGGTCCTGCTCCTCATGCCAGCGCTCGGCGTACCAGCCGCCCTGGGCCAGCAGAGACTCATGAGACCCCACCGCCCGGACCTGCCCCTGCCCGAGCACGTAGATGCGATCCACGGACTCCAGGCCGGTGAGCCGGTGGGTGATGTAGACGGTGGCGCGGCCCTCAGTAGCCCGGAGCAGGTCAACGGTCAGGGCGTCCGCGCTCTGCGGATCCAGGTGTTCCGTCGGCTCGTCGAGGACGACGATCGGCCGATCGGACAGGAGCAGCCGGGCAAGTGCGAGCCGCTGTCGCTCTCCGCCCGAGAGCGTGGAACCTCGCGGACCTAGTTCGGTGGCGAGCCCCTCGGGCAGGTTGGCGAGCCACTCCGCAAGGCGGACGCGCTTGAGAACAGTGATGAGTTCATCGTCCGTGGCGTCGGGCTTGCCCAGTCGCAGGTTGTCGCGGACAGACGTGTCGAAGATGTGCGCCGACTGCGTCAGCAGCGTCACGGAGCCGCGCACCTCGTCACCGGTTAGCTCGCGTAGTGGCACCCCGCCGAGCGTCACGATGCCATCGTCGTAGCCCAGGAATGCGAGCATCACCGCGGCGAGCGTCGATTTGCCGGAGCCACTGGGGCCCACGATGGCGATGCGGTCGCCCGGGCCGAGCGTGAGCGTGACACCCCGCAGCGTCGCCGGTCCGTCGGCGACCCATCGCGCGACGACATCCCTGCACTCCAGCGTCAGCGGTCCCGACGGGAGTTGCCTGGGGTCGGCCGGCTCCTCCACCGGTGGGGGCGCATCGAGGACCTCGTCCAGGCGCCGCGCGGCCGCCCGCACCCTCTGGTAGGCGAGGGCGGAGTTGGGCAGGGATGAGATGACGTCGTACGCCGCCAGGGGCACGAGCGCAGCCACCGCCAGCCAGACGGGCGCGAGTCGGCCCGATGTGACCGCAGGAATAGCGAGGAGCAGGGAGCCAATGACCGCCGCGCCCTGCACGACCACGGATAACCCCACTCCGAGACCAAGGCCGGCGGCCTCGCGACGCGCGACCTTCGTGAGTTCGCGGTCCAGTGTGCGCACATGGGCGATCGAGGAGTCGACGGCTCCGAATGCCAGGAGATCCGCGCATCCGTCGAGGTCGCTCACCACGGCACCGGAGAGCGTGCCCCGCAGCGGGGCAACCCGCGCCTCGGCCCTGGCAGCGATCCGCGCGACGATCCAGGGCACGGCCACGAGCCCCGCGAGCAGCGCGAGGCCGACCACGGCCCCCGCACCGGGAACCAGCCAGGCCATGAAGGCAACCGTTCCGGCACTGACCAGAGCTGCCTGGGCCCAGGGCAGGAACACGCGCAACGGCAGGTCCATGGCCGCGTCCACGTCGGCAACGAGACGGGCCAGGAGATCACCGCGCGAGAAGCGTGCCAGACCCACCGGCGCCAGGACCTCGAGGCGGTCATAGACCGCGACGCGCAGACCGGTGAGCCCACGGAAGGCCGCATCGTGACCCACGATGCGCTCGACGTAGCGGAAGAACGACCGGCTCAGGGCGAAGGCGCGCACCATGACCGCGGCCACGGACAGCGCGAGGACCGGCGGCATCTCGGCCGCGCGTGAGATGAGCCACCCCGACGTTCCCATGAGGGCCACGCTGCTCGCGGCAGCAA
Organism: Actinomycetota bacterium; assembly: GCA_029978585.1. Lineage (GTDB taxonomy): Bacteria > Actinomycetota > Actinomycetes > S36-B12 > S36-B12 > Mxb001. The sequence goes on along the minus strand of JAPOJD010000075.1, from coordinate 3,088 downwards.
TGAAGCCGAGCAGCGCCGCGAAGACGAGGCGGCCTCTCTCTGGTCTCATCGCGCGCCAGAGCCTGCGGACCCCGGTCCGTGGCCATGCCGGCGTCAGTGCCTGCGGCGCTAGCGCCTCGGAGCCGGCCATCAGAAGTCGCTCCCCGTGAGAGTCCCCCTGGTATTGGCCTGGGTGAGGGACTCCGCTGACGCGAGTGCCCGGTCCCATCCGTCGCGGATCGGGGTCGCCGTGTCGTCCTCCGGGGCGCCCGGCCGAGCGGCCTCGCTCGCATCGTTGCCTACGCGCACCACGGTGTCGGCGATCTCGACGATCGCGGGCCGGTGCGCCACGATCACGATGGCCGCGCCACGCTCCCGCTCGCGCAGCAGGCATCCGATAACCGCCTGCTCCGTCTGCCCGTCGAGGGCGGCCGTGGGCTCATCGAGGAGGAGGATGGCGGGGGAGCGCACGAGGGCACGGGCGAGTGCCACGCGGCGGCGCTGCCCGGCGCTGAGTCCCGCGCCATCCTCGGTGAGGACGGTCCCGATGCCGTCGGGCAGCGCCTCGATCTCCTCGAGCACACCGGCGTCGGCCAGGGCGCGGCGCACGTCACCCTCGCTGGCATCCGGCCGGCCCAGGCGCACCGCTTCGACGACCGTCGGTGAAGAGGTGCCTGGCGCGAGGAGTACGGGCGACTGTGGCACCCAGCCGATCATCGAGCGCCACGCGCCGAGGTCGATGTCCTCGAGCGCGACGCCGTCGGGCTCCGTGTCGGCCGCACTATCGGCCGGGGCCGTGATGCGCACACTCCCACGCGTGGGTGTCACGAAGCCCAGGAGCACCGAGAGCAGGGTGGACTTCCCGCAGCCACTGGCTCCCACGACCGCGACGATGGAGCCGGGGGCTGCCGTGAGATCCGTCGGCCGGAGGGCGGGTGTGCTCCTGCCGGGGTACGTCACTGCCAGCCCCCTGGCAATGACCGCGCCGGCATGGGGCGGCAGCGCACTGCCACCGCTGACGGGTGGCTCTTCCTCGAGATAGTCGAAGACCTGCTGGGCGGCGCCCAGCCCTTCCGCTGCGGCATGGAAGTGCTGCCCAACGAGGCGTATCGGTAGGTATGCCTCCGGCGCAAGGACGAGCACGAAGAGGGCCGTGGAGAAGTCCACCTGACCTTCGGCGAGCCTGATGCCGACGGTGACGGCGACAAGGGCCACGGAGAGGCTCGCGAGCAGTTCCAGTGCGAACGACGACAGGAACGTGATGCGCAGCACCCCCATCGTCGTGGTGCGGTAACGCTCGCCGATAGCGCGGATCGCCTGTGCCTGGAGCCGTGCCCGGCCCAGGATCTTCAGCGTGGGCAGCCCGGCGACGAGGTCGAGGAAGTGCCCCGAGAGACGGGTCAGGGTCGCCCACTGCCGATCGACTCGCGACCGCGTGTAGAGCCCGATGAGGATCATGAAGACGGGGATCAGGGGCAGCGTCACCGCGATGATGACGGCACTGAGGAGGTCCTGCCCCGCGATCGTGAGGAGGACCGCGACGGGCACGATGACGGCGAGGATCAGCTGGGGTAGATAGCGGGCGTAGTAGGTGTCGAGCGCGTCGACACCCCGGGTGATCACGGCCGCGATCGCGCCGGGCTCACGGCCGGCGGGACCGGCGGGACCGAGGCTCAGGACGTGTTCGAGCGCAGCATCGCGCAGGTCTTCCTTCGCGCGCGCCGACGTGCGATAGGCCGCGGCCTCGGCGATCCAGGACAGGAGGGCCCGAACCGCAATGACGGCGGCGAGGGCGGCGAGCAGCCCGCCGACGGAGGCCAGGTCGGCGCGGCCCTGAGCGACCTCGACGATGACCGCGGACAGGAATCGTGCCTGGAAGATGACGAGCACTGCAACGGCCGCGCCGATGACGACGGCGAAGATGAGGAATCCCCTGGTGCTGCGGGCATAGCGCAGCAGACGCGGGTCCAGGGGTCTCATGTCGTCATTGTGGCGTCACTCGCCGACCGTCCTGCGCAACCGGGGGAAGGAGCGGCGCAGGTCCCCCCGGACGCGCCGCTCCTTCCGATCAGCAGCTGCGCGCGCGGACGCGCCCGCAGCGAGATCTACCGGTTGCTCGCCTCTGCGAACCGGTCATCCGCTCTACCCGAGGCCGGCTCCGGCGGGATCATCGACGTGCTGATCCTCTTCCGGAAAACCCAGTATGTCCAACCCTGGTAGATCAGCACAATCGGGGTCATGACGAGCGCCACGACCGTCATCACGGTCAGCGTGTACTGCTGCGACGAGGCGTTGTAGACGGTCAGGTTGAACGCTGGGTCGATGGAGCTCACCATCACGTTGGGCCACAGTCCCACGAACAGGGCCGCTACCGCCAAGGCGATGGTGCCTGACGACAGCACGAACGCCCAGCCGTCACGCCCCCGCCACGTCATGGCCAGCGCGCCAAGGAAAGCCAGGGCCGCCACGACCACCATCGGAAGCGTCACCGCGATGCGTCCGGAGAAGGCCTGCGCCCACAGGAGCGCGGCGACAGCCACGAGGGCGGCCCCGAGGCCGACCCTCATGGCCGCCTTCCGCGCCGCCTCGCGCACCTCGCCTCGCGTCTTCAGCGTCAGATAGATCGCGCCCTGGGTGGTGAACACGAGCAGCGTCATCACACCCAGGAGCAGAGAGAAGGGGTTGAGCAGGCTGAAGAGGTTCCCGGTGAAGTTCAGTGAGTTGGCGAAGCCCGGGAGCGTCGTTTGAATCGGCTCGATGGGGGAGCCACCCACAACGTTCCCGAAAGCCACACCGAAGAGCATGGCCGGCAACACCGAACCGACGAAGATGCACCAGTCCCAGCCTCGCCGCCATGAAGCCGAGTCTCGCTTGCCGCGGTACTCGAAGGCGACACCGCGGATGATGAGCGCCAGCAGGATGAGGAAAAGGGCGAGGTAGTAGCCGCTGAACATCGTGGCGTACCAGAGTGGGAAGGCCGCGAAGGTCGCGCCACCGGCCACCAGGAGCCAGACCTCGTTTCCGTCCCAGACCTGGCCGATGGTGTTGATCATCACCCGGCGGCGCAGGTCGTCGGTGCCGATGAAGGGAAGGAGGACGCCGACCCCCT
>JAPOJD010000224.1 GCA_029978585.1 Actinomycetota bacterium | reverse complement strand
GATCCTCTTCCTCGTCGGCATCCTCCTGGCCGGGCTGGCGGCGTTCTTCACCCTACGCAAGTACCTGCGGGTCTAGCGGGTTCCGGTGCCGAGGGAGACGGGCCGGAAGGTCATCGCGCAGAACCGCAAGGCGCGACACGACTACAACGTCGACTCGACCCTCGAGTGCGGCATCGTCCTCACCGGAACCGAGGTGAAGTCACTTCGTGCCGGTCGGGCGACCCTCACGGACGGCTACGCCACCGTGGACGACGGAGAGGTGTGGCTGCGTGGGGTCCACATCCCCGAGTACGACCTGGGCACATGGACCAACCACGAGCCGCGCCGTCCCCGCAAGCTGCTGCTGAAGCGCGACGAGATCCGTCGACTGGCCGCCAAGACCCAGGCGAAGGGGCTGACCCTCATCCCACTCTCGCTGTACTTCAAGGACGGCTACGCCAAGGTGGAGATCGCCCTCGCCAGCGGCCGCAAGGGCCACGACAAGCGCCAGGCCATTGCCGAGCGGGAGGCGAAGCGCGAGACTGAGCGCGCGATGGGCCGCCGATCGAAGGGCATGGACGACTAGGCGATGAGCGAATCAGCGGACGAGCGATCCGACCTGGAGCGGATGCTCGACGACCTCTTCCCGTACCGGCGCACGACGCAGACGCATCGGCGCATCCCCGAGCACGGCGAGGACCGTGATGTGCTCCTCAGCGAAATCGCCCTGATGGCGAAAGCCGAAGATGCCCAGGGGGATGCCGGCCGTGTCTCCGGAAGCCTCTACAGCGGGGATCACGAGCACTACCACTTCCTCGCGCAGGTCTTCGAGCACTTCGCCCATGCCAATGTGCTGCAACGCGATATGTATCCCTCGGCCACCAAGTTCGAGGGCGAGACGATCGCCATGTCCGCAGACCTCTTCCATGCTCCTGAGCCGGTGGGCGTGGTGACGTCCGGAGGCAGTGACAGTCTCGTCCACGCCCTGTACTCCTACCGCGAGCAGGCGCGTGAGGCTCGCGGCGTGCGCATGCCCAACGTCGTGCTCCCCATCACCGCGCACGTCGCCCTGCGCAAGGGGGCGCACTGGATGGGCATCGAGGTGCGCGATGCCCCGCTCACGGCGGCGTACGTCGCCGATGTCGATGCGATGGCCGACCTCGTCGATGACAACACCATCTGCCTGGTCGGCAGCGCCGGGGACTACGCCCACGGTCTCATCGACCCGATCGACGAGATCGGCGCCCTCGCGCTGGATCGCGGAATCGGACTGCACGTGGACGGGTGCCTCGGCGGCTTCCTGCTGCCGTGGGCGGAGGAACTGGGATACGACGTCCCGGCGTGGGATTTCCGGGTCCCGGGCGTGACCAGCCTGTCGGCAGACACCCACAAGTACGCCTATGCGCTCAAGGGCACGTCGGTCCTCCTCTATCGCGACGCCGGGCTGCGATCTCGGCAGTGGTTCGCGTCGACCGACTGGCCCGGCGGCCTGTACCTCTCGCCCGGCCTCGCCGGATCGCGCAGCGGCGGTCTCATCGCGTCGACGTGGGCGGCGATGGTCTCCATGGGACGCGAGGGCTACCTCGAGCGGGCTGCCGCCATCCTGAACACGAACGACACGATCAAGGCCGGTATTCGGGAGGCCATGCCGGAGCTCGCGATCATCGGCGATCCGCTGTTCATGACCTCGTTCACGTCGGCGACCGATGCCGCGGGAGAGGACACGCTCGACATCTACCTGGTCAACGACGCCCTGAAGAAGCGCGGCTGGCGGATGAATGCGCTCCAGCTTCCCCCGGCCCTGCACTTCTGCATCACCGGGCCGAACACCCGCCCTGGTGTCGCGGAGGACTTCCTCGCCGACCTGCGCGCCGCCGTCGACTACGCCCTCGAGCACCGTGGAGAGCCCGCCGCGAGCGGGGCGATGTACGGCTTCGGCTCCATGCCCAATGGGGACGAGACTCTGCGAACCGTCATGGGCGGTGTCCTCGACGCCATGCATGTCGCCGCGCCCGACGGGTGACGCGGGCATGACGTGGATCCTGGCGATCGACCTGGGCAACGGCGGCCCCAAGGTCGCGGCGGTCGAGCCGGACGGTGCGCTCGGCCACGTCGCTCACCGCGCGGTCTCGGTCGACATCGGCATCGACGGCAGAGCCACCCAGGACGCCGACGAGTGGTGGACGTGCCTCATCGACGCGGCTCGCGAGGTCGTGGCCGCGAGCAGTGCGAACGCCCCCATGGCCGTTGCGGTGACCGGGCAGTGGGGGTCAACCGTCCCCGTGGACGCCGAGGGGCGGCCGGTGGGGCCCGTGCTGCTGTGGGCCGACACCCGCGCGCGCCGCTACATGAAGGAAGTGATCGGCGGGCCGGTCACCGTCCAGGGCTTCGCCCCGCATCGGGTGCTCCCGTGGGTGCGCACCACGGG
>JAPOJD010000216.1 GCA_029978585.1 Actinomycetota bacterium | reverse complement strand
GCCGGCTACAGCCGCGCGCTGCGCGCGTCATTGCCACCACTGTGGTTCACCACGGATCGGGATGCGGTGCTCGGTGCGCTGCGCCGGTTGCGCGAGGGAGTCACACCCGACGCATGACCGTGACGACGCGCCCGAGGATCGTGGCGTGGTCACCGTCGATGGGGGAGTACGCCGGATTGTGCGGCAGCAGCCACGTGTGACCGTCGCGGCGGCTCATCGTCTTGACGGTGGCCTCGTCGTCGAGCAGTGCGGCGACGATCTCGCCGTTGTCGGCGGTTGGCTGCCGGCGCACGACGACCCAGTCGCCGTCGCAGATGGCCGCGTCGACCATGGAATCGCCGACGACCTTGAGGAGGAACAGTTCGCCGTCGCCGACGATCTCGCGCGGCAGCGGGAACACCGCCTCGACGGCTTCCTCGGCGAGGATGGGACCGCCAGCGGCGATGCGACCGAGCACGGGCACGTAGGCGGCTGCTGGGCGCGCATCGCCACTGCCGGTGGCGTCGACGTCGTCGGGCACCACCGTGCCCTCGGGATCGGACACGACGAGCGCGCGGGGACGATGCGGGTCGCGGCGCAGGAGGCCCTTCTTCTCCAGGACGCCGAGCTGGTGGGCGACGCTCGAGGGTGAGGTGAGCCCGACGGCCTCGCCGATCTCGCGCACGCTCGGGGGATAGCCGCGCTCGTCGACCGTGCTGCGGATGACGTCGAGGATGGCGCGCTGGCGGGGGGTGATGCCCTCGCCGAAGCTCGCCTCGGGGGCGTCGGCCGTGGCGTCTGGGGTGGGGCGGCGGGCCATGGGTCCTCCTGGGTCATGCGGGGCTCGGGCGGTGTCAGACCCCTGGGGGAGCCTGGTGCCGTGACCACGACGGTAGCGACACGATCCGCCGAATTCAAACACCTGTTCGATCAATGCTGGACGTGTCGTGGGGCCTGTGGTACCAATGGTACAGGTGTTCGAACGAACACACGTTCGACGGGCCACTGCCGGCCCCCGGAGCGAAGGAGGCCCCCCATGGCCCTCGCCTATGCACCCGCCCTTGCCGCCCGACCCTGCCGTGCGGATCAGCGCGCGGCAGGCACGTCCCTGCGCCTCACCCGGCGCGGTCGGCTGGCCCTCCTACTCCTCGTGGCCGTGGCGATCCTGGCCCTGGCGCCGTGGCGGGCGATCGCCAGCACGCCGCCCGGCACCGTGCCCACCGGCTGGGTGAGCGTGACCGTGGCCTCCGGCGACACGCTGTGGAGCCTGGCTGAGGCGGCCCATCCCGGGCAGGATCCGCGCCCGGCCATCGCCGAGATCCGCTCGGCCAACGGCCTGGAGAGCTCGACGCTCCAGCCGGGCCAGGTCCTCCTCATCCCCGCAGGATGAGGCCATAGGGGGCCGATGCCCTTGGGGCGCATGGGTCGGGAGTTGTGTCCGCGACACGCCCGCACGCGGGCTTGCGCGGGGGCCAGCGAGGGTCTAAGGTCCCCGCTACATCTAGTAGTGACATCGGTGTAGTTCCTCCACAGGTTGTGGTCGGCGCCCCACAGGATGTCCTCAGGTGATCCACAGGGTCGTCCACGGGCGGCCCGGTTGTCGCTTCGGAGGGAGGTCCCATGCGCTGCCCGTACTGCCGTGGTACCGACTCCCGGGTCCTCGACTCCCGCACCGCCGATGACGGTGCCGCCATCCGCCGCCGCCGCGAGTGCCAGGACTGCGGCAAGCGCTTCACCACGGCCGAGACGGCGGTCCTCTCGGTGGTCAAGCGCTCCTGGGCGAGTGAGTCCTTCAGTCGCGCCAAGGTCATCTCCGGGGTGCGCAAGGCCTGCCAGGGCCGCCCCGTGAGCGATGACGACCTCGCCCTCCTCGCCCAGCGGGTCGAAGACGCGGTGCGGGCGGCGGGCGCCGCCGAGGTCCCCTCCGCCGAGGTGGGTGTCGCCATCCTCGGTCCGCTGCGCGAGCTCGACGAGGTCGCCTACCTCCGCTTCGCCTCCGTCTACCGCAACTACGACAGCCTCGAAGACTTCGAGGCTGAGATCACCCTGCTCCGCTCCGAAGCTGCTCTTGCAGCCTCTCCCGACTCCGCTGACGCGGTCTCGGCCAGCTCCACCCTGCCCACACCATCCTGAGGAGACACCCGCAATGACCGAGATCACCAACGAGCCGAAGGTCGCCAACGGCACCGGCCTCACCCTGGAGCGCCTTTACACCACCCCGGGTGTCCACCCTTACGACGAGGTCACCTGGGAGCGTCGCGACGTCGTCCAGACCAACTGGAAGACCGGCGAGACAGTGTTCGAGCAGCGGGGGGTGGAGTTCCCCGACTTCTGGAGCATCAACGCCTCCACCATCGTCACCACGAAGTACTTCCGCGGCGCCGTGGGCAGCGACGCGCGGGAGTCGAGTCTGCGACAGCTCATCGATCGTGTCGTGCTCACCTACACGAAAGCCGGCCGTGAGTTCGGCTACTTCGCGACACCTCAGGACGCGGAGATCTTCGAGCACGAGCTCACCTGGATGCTGCTGCACCAGGTCTTCAGCTTCAACTCGCCGGTGTGGTTCAACGTCGGCACGCCGTCGCCGCAGCAGGTGAGTGCCTGCTTCATCCTCTCCGTCGACGACACCATGGACTCGATCCTCAACTGGTACCGCGAGGAGGGCCTGATCTTCAAGGG
>JAPOJD010000099.1 GCA_029978585.1 Actinomycetota bacterium | reverse complement strand
TGTCGCTCGACACGCCGTTTCGCCCGACACCACCCGCCACTCAACGGGAGGGGGAGGTCGGGGGCCGATACCCTCGCGGCAGTGGACACCGCGGACGACGCCTGGCCCGCGCCGACCGCCGACGGGCCGGTCGACGCGGTAGTCCGCATCCCCGGTTCCAAGTCGGCCACGAACCGCGCGCTCGTCCTGGCCGCCCTGGCCGACGGGCCCTCGACGATCACCCGGGGGCTGCTCGCCCGCGACACCGAACTCATGGTCGCGGCCCTGCGCGCCCTGGGATCAGGTATCGACGAGTCGCCCCAGGCCGACGGCAATGCCACGTGGCGAATGACGCCCGGGCCGCTTATCGCCGCGGGCCGCATCGACGTCGGCCTCGCGGGCACCGTCATGCGCTTCGTCCCGCCTGTCGCGGCGCTCGCCTCCGGCACCACGGACTTCGACGGCGATCCGCGCGCCCGCGAGCGCCCGCTGGGGCCGATGATCGGCGCCCTGCGCGATCTCGGGGTCGCGTGCGAGGACACCGGCGGCTACCTCCCGCTGCGGATCGATGGCTCGGGCCGCGTTCGTGGCGGGGCGGTCGACATCGACGCGTCCGCGGCAAGCCAGTTCGTCAGCGGCCTACTCCTCGCGGGGGCGCGCTTCGAGGAAGGCCTGACCCTCACCCACACCGGACGCTCACTGCCGAGCCAACCGCACATCGCGATGACCCTGCACATGCTTGGCGAGCACGGGGTGCGCGTGGACTTCGACGCCGAGCGGGCGACCTGGACTCTCGCGCCCGCGGCGATCGCAGCCGTCGACCGCGTCATCGAGCCCGACCTGTCGAACGCCGGCCCCTTCCTCGCCGCCGCTCTCGCGACGGCAGGGACCGTGACTGTGCCCGGGTGGCCGCGCCACACGACGCAGGCCGGAGACCACCTGCGCGGCCTGCTCGCCGAGATGGGCGCCCGCGTCGACCTCGGCGATGCCGGACTCACGGTCACCGGCCCGGGCACGATCCGCGGGATCGATGCGGACCTCGGCGACGTGGGCGAGCTCACTCCCGTAGTGGCCGCGCTCTGCGCGCTCGCGGATTCTCCCACCCGACTGCGCGGCATCGCGCACCTGCGCGGGCACGAGACCGACCGCCTCGCCGCCCTGGCGGAGATGATCACGGCGCTCGGCGGTTCCGCGCGCGAGACCGACGACGGCCTGGAGATCTCCCCCGCGACGCTGCACGGGGCGACCGTGTCGTCGTACGACGACCACCGGATGGCGACCGCGGCAGCGGTCATCGGGCTCGTCGTGCCCGGCGTGCGCATCGACGGGATCGCGACCACCGCCAAGACACTTCCCGACTTCCCCGGCATGTGGAATCACATGCTCGTCGGGGACTGATGGCCAAGCGCGGAGGCCGCTACCTGGACGAGGATGACGTCCGGGTCCGCCCCTCGCGCGGCAAGTCCCGGCCCAGGTCGAAGGACCGGCCCACGCACGAGGACGCCGTACCCGCGATGGTCACCGCGGTGGACCGCGGCCGCTTCACTGTCGTCACCGAGGACGGCACCACGGTGCTCGCGGTCAAGGCCCGCGAGCTCGGGCGCAAGGGCGTCGTAGTCGGCGATCGAGTGGGCCTGGTCGGCGACGTCTCCTCCGAGGCCGACGCTCTCGCGCGCATCGTGCGCATCGAGGAGCGCCGGACAGTCCTGCGCCGCACCGCCGACGATGCCGACGAGGTGGAGCGCGTCATCGTCGCGAATGCCGACCAGCTCGGCGTGGTCATCTCCCTGACCAACCCGGAGCCGCGCTTCGGCCTGATCGACCGCGCCCTGGTGGCGGCCTACGACGCGGGGCTGCAGCCGCTCCTCATCCTCACCAAGGCAGACCTCGCCGATGCCACTCCCGTGGTGGATGCCTACGCGGCCCTCGATGTTCCCGCCGTCACTGTCGCGCGCGGCAGCGGCAAACAGCCGGTCCGGGCCGACCTCGATGCGGTGATCGAGCATCTCGCCGACCGCGTCACGGTCCTGGTCGGGCATTCGGGAGTGGGCAAGTCCACCCTGGTCAACGCGATCGTGCCGGGAGCCGATCGTGCGACCGGCGGGGTGAATGTCGTGACCGGCCGCGGGCGGCACACGTCGACCTCGGCGGTCGCGCTGCCGCTGCTGCAGGGCGGCTGGATCATCGACACCCCGGGCGTGCGGTCATTCGGCCTCGCCCATGTCTCCCCCGACACCGTGGTGGCGGCGTTCGACGACCTTGCCCCCGGCCTGGAGGACTGCCCGCGCGGCTGCACCCACGACGAGGAGGAGTGCGGGCTCGACGCCTACGTCGGCGAGGACCAGCACCTGCGGGCACGCTTGGACTCGCTGCGCCGACTACTGCGCAGCGGAGCAGCCGCCGACGCCGACTGACCCGGGCTGTACTACGGCGCAGGCGGCGCGTATGCCCACGGCACCACCGCGCCGTTCACCATGGCGACTCCGATCGACGCGCCGTCGAAGATGGAGTTGTTGGTGGTCACGCCCTTGGCCCCGGGCACGCTGATCAGCGACCAGGTCGGCGCACCGAAGCGACCTGTGGCTCCTCCGATTCGCGAGATGACCGCGACCGCCCCGACCGCGCCCTTCTTGCCGTAGGTGGTCGTGGCGGGCAACTGGTACGTGCCCGCGCCGTTGCCCCAGATGCCCTCGAAGTGCGTCAGCGGGCTCGATGAACTGGTGGGCAGGAGGCCCTTGGGGAAGGTGAAGGTCTTGAAGTTGCTGAACTTCCCGGTGGCGGAGTCGTAGTCGATGAGGGTGGCCTTGCCCAGTGATCGAGTCACGTGGCGGGTGCCCTTCCTCGGCACGGGCAGGCCCTGTCCCCCGGCGATGGTGTAGCTGGTGCCGCCGTTGTACCAGATCCCGTACGCCGTATGCGTCAGCGAGCGGGAGCGCCTCGGGTAGACGATCGGCGTCTGCACGCCGGTCTCCGGGTTGTAGATGAAGGCGAAGCCCGCGGGCCTCTTGTCTCCGGCGAAGTCGAGGTTGCCGACGACGAGGCCGGCTCTCACGCTGTGCAGGATGGTGAAGTCCGCAGGCTTGCCGTTGTGCTGGCCGACGAAGGACGTGAAATTCGCGTCATCCGGCGTGCTCGTGATGGGCCCCTTGTAGTAGAAGCTGCTGGCGCCGACCGCCGTCTTGTACGAGCCGACAAGGGCCACCCAGGTAGCGTCGACACGGTCTACGCCGTAGATGCTGGTGGTGGTGCCGCCGAAGCTCGCCGGCACGTTCATGTTGGTCCACGTGCCGGATCCGCTGCCCTGGGCCGTGGTCGCGGTGTCGATGGGGCCCTCGTAGACGAAGCCGTTGGGGAAGCTCGTGCCGACGATGATGTAGGAGCCGGCTGTGGCGGATCCCGTGATGCCCTGCAGGGCGTTCTTGGTGCCGGCGGGCGGGGTGCTGCCGGTGTACTCGAAGGGGACGACGTAGGTGCCGGCAGGCGCCTCGGCCAACGGCTGGACCGACGCGCTGGCGGGCAGGACCGCGACAACTGCTGCAGCCGCTGCGGTGATGGCGATGGCGTAGCGAAGTGGGCTCTTCATGGTGGACTGCTCCTTCGATGACATCGCCCTCGACCGGTGTCGTGTTGGGGGATGCCACTACCGAGGTCCCCGGACTGCCCGAGCCCTCGGAGCGTACTCTCCGGACTCCCGCCAAGGCACAGCCAACCCGGGGATATCCCCATGCCTAGCGCCTCACCCGCGAGGCGCGACCCTTCGCAGGTCCTCCTGGGTCAGCACGAAGGCGTTGGCGGTGGCCTCGCCGCGGTGCAGCAACGTCGGCCAGCGGATGCCGGGCAGCACCGACACGTCGAAGATCTCCTGCACGGCGCCCTCGAAGCGCAGCATGCCGACGATGTTGCCGGTCTGCGTGTCGACGACCCAGACTCCGCAGTTGCGCTCGGCGGCCGACTCGGTGATGGGCAGGCCGGTGAAGACGGACTCACGCACCTGCGACAGGCCGATGAGGGCGTAGCGGCCGATGAAGGCCAGGCCGCGGGTGAAGCCCGGCACCTTCGCGACCTCGGTCACGGTGCCGGCCGCCAGGTCGACGGTCGACAGGGTGCCGAGACCGGACTGCAGCACCCACATCCTGCCGTCGTGCCAGCGCGGGGAGTGCGGCATCGCCAACCCGTCGACAACAATGTCGTGGGTGTCGATGTCGATGATGACGCCAGAGGTGCCCTTGTGTTCCCGCCAGCCGCCGGGGGTGTCGGTCTGCGCCAACGCGGTCGCGTACTTCGGCCGGCCGTCGATCATGGCCATGCCGTTGAGGTGGCAGCGGTCCTCGCCGGCAAGGCTCGTGATCCATCCGGGCGTCCAGCGCACGGCGAAGGAGTGGTCGAGGTCCTGGGTGCACAGGCAGGAGAACTTCGTGTTGACGAACCACAGCACGCCGTCGGCGTCGTAGCCCATCTCGTGGATCGCGATGTCTCCCGTGTAGACGACCGACCGGGGCAGGAACACGGCGTCGTGGCGGCGCTCCTCGCCTTCCAGGCGCGCGGCGACGTTGGGCTGGTTGGTGTAGGTGTCGATCGTCTGGCCGGTGCCGATGGCCAGCCGCGACCCCGCCACCGCGACACCCATGGGCCGGTCGAAGCCGATGACATTCGTGTCGATCTTGTCCCCGCGCGTTCGCGCCAGGATCACGTGACCGGACTTGTACGTCGTGATGATCAGGCTTGAGGCGGCCTTGTCGAGGAGCTCGACCAGCGACGACGAGTGCTGCGACATGAACGGCGTGCCCGCGCTGGGCCGGCTCACCTGCCCTGCGAGCGGGCTCGGCTGCTCGATCGAGACGGCCTGGCGATAGGACGCCAGCCCCGCCGAGTCGGCCCAGTCGATGAATGCCTTGTGCTCGGTCGACCTCGCACTGAAGGCAGCGAGGGTCTCGGAGATATCGCGCTGCCACTTGCGCGGATCCGGCGCCGACACGGTGAAGGGCGACATGGGCGCCGGCGAGGGCACCTCCCCGGCCCATTCCACTCCCAACTCCCCCGCCACCCGCACTATCTCGGCACCTGGGTCGGCGATGAGCGCCTCGTATGTCACCTGCGCGACGGGTACCCCGGTCATCACGTCGAGGTCCTCGCGCACCGCCGTATCGATGCCGAACCACTGTGCGGCCGCGATCTCGTGCAATGGCTTCCCGGCCAGGTCCCGCCAGCCCGGGATCAGCGGGAAGGACCATGGTTCGCCCCACCAGCCAGGGAGCCCTGGCTCCGACACGAAACGGCCAGAGCGCCAGGCCTGCACCAGTGACGGCACGGCAATGCGCGGATCGCGCACAACATGGATCACGCGTACGTCGTCGACTGTCGAGGCCAGCGCCGCCAGTCGCAGCGAGTTGCGCGGCGCCCAGTCGATAGTGAGGTCGCCGCCGGAATCGGCGCTAGTGCGCAACGCCTCGCTTACGCCGCCGCTGCCATCGGTGATGCGATGCGACCAGTCCCCCGACCCCCGCGCGGAATCGGCCACCGAGTCCAGCAGCTCCTCCAGCGGGTCGTTTCCCGACAGCCCCGAGCGGGACCATGCCGCATCGGTAAGCCACAGGACCTGGAGGAGGCCTGCCCCGGAACGTGGCGGCCCTACGAGTAGGAGGCGCGTGGGCATCCCCTGACGCTACCCGTGTCGGCGCGGGACGAGTTCGTTGGAGTGGATCCGATCCGGAGACGGAGATCCGCGTCACCGCACTCCGTGACTCCGCGCCCGTCAAGCGCCGCCCTAGGTGACGGATTCCGGGGGTCGGGCACGTCGGCCACCAACGATGAGGAGGACGGCCACGACCGCGTATGGCGCGGCCACGAGCACGAGCACAGGGATCACCGACCACTCCCCCACGACGCCGAGCGACACCGCCTGCAGTGCCAGCGGCACAGCCAGCGCGACCACCATGAGCCACCCTGCCTCCCACGGCAGCGACCGTCCCAGCGCGATCAAGGGGATGAGCACGGCCACCAGCACCAGGAGGTTGACCGGGCCGTGAGCGTCCTCGAACTCCCACAGCGCCTGCGCCCAGACGACGCCACCGACCGACACCACGCAGGCGAGCCCCACCACTGCGACAAGCAAGAGGTACGCCGTATCCGGCCATCGCAGCGCGAGCGCGGATAGCACGAGGGGCGGCAGCAGCCAGGTCGCCACCCAGAGCAGGCCCAGCCAGCCCCCCGGGTCGCTGAGGATCTCCCCGCCCACGAACATGGCAAGCGCGGCGGAGACAACCGCCCCAATCACCAGGGCCACCGCGACCCACGGCTGAGCGGCAATCCCCACCCGCGGATCCACGAGGTTCACCGACACTCGACCACCCAGCCTCGCCCTGACTCACCCTCTTGGGGAATTAGGGCATATGCGGGGTCGGCCCGGGAGGACACAGGCGGGTGAGGACCGGTCAGGACCCATCCGGGGAGGTGAGTCCGCGGGTGTGGTCAGCAGGCAGACCACATGCCTGCGCCCTCGGCCTGGGCCGCGCGCTCGGCATCGCGGAAGAGCTGCTGGTAGCGGTAGCCCTCCTGATAGGTGTACTCCTCGGCGTAGCCCTCCCGGACGAGCAGTTCGTTGAGCATGACGTCCGGGGTGAGCCACACGTAGGCCAGCGTGCGGCCGTACTTGTCGGTGTCACCGGACACCGGGTCGGACTCCAGCCAGACCCGCGTGCCCTCCACCAGTTCCTTGGTGCGCGCGCTGGCCTCCGGGCCGAAGCACTCGATGGGGCGGTCCTGCGCCACGGTCTCGGGGGTGTCGATCCCGATGAAGCGGACCTTGATCTCCTCGCCGTCGCGCATCACGCGAATGGTGTCGCCATCGACTGACGACACGACGTCGTACGGACCCTGCAGGTCCGCTCCACCTGCGGCCGCACTGCCCGCAGGCGACGAGGAGGGCACCGCAGGCTCCGGGGCCGAGCCGCACGACACGAGGAGCATCGCGCAGGTGACCGCTCCGACGACACCGATCGCGCGCATGTCAGGACGCCGGGGTGGTGTTGTCGACGATGGCCTGCCAGACGGCCTCCGCTCCGGTGTGCCCGGTGCGGACCGTCCAGCCCGCGGTGATGAGCGCGGCCGCGATGACGATGATGCCGAGGACCTGGATGCCGAGGCTGCGCTGCGGGCGCGCGCCGGGCAGCCCCCGGTCGAGCAGCCACAGGGCGAGCAGGACGACGAGCATCCCCAGGGCGATGAACGGCAGCAGGTTGCCCACCTGCGCGTGCACCTCGGGATTGCCCACGCGCTCGGCGAGTTCCTCCCCCGACGCGCGACTGATGAACGCCGCCACCACGCCCGCCGCGGCAACGGCCACCACCAGCGGCCCAAACCGCCGGGAGAAGCGCGCCGAGAAGCCCATGATCAGCGCGCCCAGGGCCGCCAGCGGCACCAGCACCACGGCCGCGTGCACCACGAGGGAGTGGACCGGCAGGCCGAAGACGGTATCGAGCACGGCCCCAGGCTAGGGCCTCGCGCTAGCGTGGGCGGGTGCCGACATCCGACGACCTCGACGATCTCGCCCTGGCGCTCAACCTCGCCGACATGGCCGACGGCGTGACGCTGCCGGCGTTCCGTCGCGAGGGGCTCGTTGTGGAGACCAAGCCCGACCTCACTCCGGTGACCGAGGCCGACCGCGGCGCGGAGGAAGCCCTGCGACGTGCGCTTGCCGACGCCCGGCCCGGCGACGCCGTCGTCGGCGAGGAGATGGGCGGGGAGCTCGGCACCGGCCGGCAGTGGATCCTCGACCCCATCGACGGCACCAAGAACTTCGTGCGCGGCGTGCCCGTGTGGGCGAGCCTCATCGCCCTCGTCGTCGACGGTGCCGTCGAAGTTGGGGTCGTGTCCGCGCCCGCCCTCGGACGCCGTTGGTGGGCAGCACGCGGGC
>JAPOJD010000223.1 GCA_029978585.1 Actinomycetota bacterium | reverse complement strand
CAATTCGGCGGTGATCGCCCCGCCCGGGTACTCGGGGGCGGTGACGTCTGAGCGCTGGCCCGGGCGCACGGTGATCGTGACTGCCCTGCGTGCATCCGATTGCGGCCAGGACGAACTCCACCATGAGGGCGCGAGCACATCCGCTCCGCCCAAGGAGCTCTCCGATGTCACGACGCGATACCGGGCGGGGACCAGGTTGCCGAGCACCAGGGAGGTGCGACCCGGTCGCGCACAGGACTTGCGGAGGGGCAGGGACGCGGACGGCCCGTACAGCCGGACGCAGAACTCGGTGCCGGCAGGGAGTCGGTGGGGAATTGTGACGCGCAGCGAACCCGGCGGGGTCCGCATGGCCCGGTCGATCCACGCGGTGTACGCCGTCACCCGGGCGAAGACTCCCGGGTACCCGGGCTGCGCGCACCCCTGGCCCCAACTGGTGACTCCGGCGAGGTAGGGCGTGCCGCCCACGCGGATCGCCAAGGGACCCCCGCTATCGCCGTTGCAGATGCCCGCACCGCCGACCTTGGGGATGCCGGCACAGAGCATGATCGACGGGATGTAGCGGCCCGCGGCGGGATCGCGGTTGTACTCCTCGCAACGGCGCTGATCCGGCGAAGCCAGGACCTCGACCGTGGCCTTCTGCAGGTGGGTCGGCCTGTCGTTCGTCATCGGATCGGTCCTGCCCCACCCGGTGATGAGCGCTGGGGTCTTCCGCGCGGGCCAGTCCGCGAACGTGGGCAGGGCGATGGGCATCTGATCGGTAGTCTCGGCGAGCGGCCGGGAGAGCCGGATCAGCGCGATGTCATGGGCGGTGATGGCCGCGTCGTACTCGGGGTGGATGAGGATCTCCCGGACCGTGGTCACGGTCCCGCTCGTCGGCGCCCCGGCAGGAATGACGGCAGAGCCGCTGAGGATGACGAGTCTCGACGTCGGCTGGTCGACGACGCAGTGCGCGGCGGTGAGGACCCACTCGGGGTCGATCAGGCTGCCGCCGCAGAAGTGGGTGTAGCGCTTGTTGCCGGCCTTCTCGCCGCTATCGAGGAGCAGTCCCACCTGCCAGGGGGCCTCGGTGATCCTGGCGTCGGTGCCCCCGACGATGCGCGGCTCGGGCGCCGCACTCGACGAGGGCACAACGGCAACGGTGAGGAACGCTCCCGCGGCCGCGGCTGCGAGCATCCCGGCGCGTACGCCGGCCCATGGGGTCATCGATCGAACCTCCCCGTCTCGGTGCCCAGGGCTTCTCCCGCGGCAAGCCTAGATGGCGGCGGGGCCGTGACGCGACCTCCCGCGGGAGTGCCGTGGTGAGTCCTAGAGTCGGCCCGTGGCCGAGACACGACCGCGATCCGCGACGGGGGCCGTCGTCGCTGGGATGGTCGTGATCGCGAGCGCCAGCGTCAACCTGGCGAGCTTCTATTACGTCTTCGTGGGCATGCAGCTGGAGTTCTCCTTCTCCACGGATGTCGCCAACGCCTTGGCCTTCATGCCCGCGGCCGCATCGCTCCTGGTCGTGTTCGCCGCGGGTTCTCTCGCTGACCGCTGGGGGCCACGGCGACTCCTCATCGTCGCGGTCGTGCTGTTCACGCTCGGTGCCTTTGTCGTGTCCCTGGCGCCGAACCTGACCTGGGTCCTGGTGGGGAGGATCCTTGACGGCGTCGGGGCCGTGGCAATGTCGATCGTTGCGCTCGCGGTAATCAGCTCCGCCGTCACCGAGCCCGGCAAGCGCGCGCGTGTGTTCGGCGTGTACGCCGCGATCTCGCCGGCGACGTTCCTGCTGGCGCCCGCTTTGGCCGCGCTCGTCGTGCAGTTCGCGGGCTGGCGGGCCGGGCTGATGCCGGGGGCCCTCCTCGGAGCCGTCGCGCTCGTGCCTGTCCTGCGCTACGTGCCGGACCAGGGCCGTCGGGCCACGGGGGAGCTTCTTACCCCGCTCCTGGCCGGCCTCGTCCTCGCCGGCATCGCGCTGGGGGTCACCAGCCTGCCGACGAGCAGCGCCTTCTCCCTCACGGCCATCATCGTGGCCCTGGTGTCCCTGGTGGCTTTGGTGGTGGCGATGCGGCGGCTCCCGGCCCCGACGCTGGACCTGCGGTGGTGCCGGGGACGAGGGATGCCCCTCCTGCTCATCGCGACGGGTGTCACGGCAATGCCGAACCTCATCTTCTACACAAACCTGCTCCTGCAGTACCACTACCTCGTACCGCTGTTCACGATCGCTCTGCTGCTCATCATTCCCCAGGCCTGTGCGGTCGCCGGTGGCCTGCTCTCGGGCCCCGTCAGCGCGCGCATCGGCGCAGCGAAGGCCGCTACCGCGGCCCTCCTCGTGAGCGCGGTCGCGAGCCTGTCCACCCTGCTCGTGACCCCGTCGGCACCCATCTGGGTGCCGGTCCTTGCACTCTCGGTCAGTGTCGTCCCGATCACCTTCGTCT
>JAPOJD010000196.1 GCA_029978585.1 Actinomycetota bacterium | reverse complement strand
GGGGATGGTGCCCTACCGCGGCCCGCTGTCGATCGTCGCGCACCAGCTCACCGGCGGCCTGCGCGCGTCGATGGGCTACTCCGGCGCTTCGACGATCCCGCAACTGCACGAGAAGGGGCGCTTCGTGCGCATCACCGCGGCCGGCCTCAAGGAGAGTCACCCGCATGACGTGGTGATGACGGTCGAGGCACCGAACTACCACGGGCGTTAGGGGCGCGCAGTGGCGGAGATCGAGATCGGCAGGGGCAAGCGGGGCCGCGAGGCATATTCCTTCGACGAGGTCGCGGTGGCTCCCAGCCGTCGCACCCGCGCGGCAGAAGAGGTGTCGACTGCCTGGCGCATCGACGCCTACCCGTTCGAGGCGCCGATCATCGCGGCACCGATGGACTCCGTGGTGTCGCCGCAGTCGGCGGTGACCCTCGGCCGACTCGGCATCCCGGCAGCGCTGAACCTCGAGGGACTGTGGAGTCGCTACGAGGACCCGCTTCCGCTCCTCGAGCGAATTCGCGGGCTACCGGATGACGTCGCGGTGGCTGGGCTCCAGCGCATCTACGGCGAGGCGCCCATCGACCCGGATCTCATCTCGCGGCGGATCGCCGAGATGCGAGCGGGAGGCTTCCCCGTCACCGTGGCCGTGTCCCCGCAGGCAGCAGCCGAACTGACGCCCTACGCCGTCGCGGCCGGCATCGACATCCTCGTCATCCGCGGCACCACGGTGTCGGCCGAGCACGTTGCGGCCAACGGCACGCCCCTCAACCTCAAGACCTTCATCTACGACCTCGACGTGCCCGTCATCGTCGGCGGTTGCGCGACGTACCAGGCTGCGCTGCACCTCATGCGCACCGGTGCGGCTGGGGTCCTCGTGGGCTTCGGTGGGGGTGCGGCCCACACCACCTCCGACGTCCTCGGCATCCGCGTGCCGATGGCCAGCGCCGTTGCCGACGTCGCCGCGGCCCGCCGGGACTACCTGGACGAGTCGGGGGGGCGCTACGTCCATGTCATCGCGGACGGCTCGGTGGGATCCAGCGGAGCCCTGGTCAAGGCGATCGCCTGCGGGGCCGATGCCGTAATGCTCGGCTCCGTCCTCGCCCGGGCCACCGACTCCCCGGGCCGGGGGATCCACTGGGGTGCGGAGGCCTGGCATCCCGACCTTCCG
This sequence comes from Actinomycetota bacterium, assembly GCA_029978585.1. GTDB lineage: Bacteria > Actinomycetota > Actinomycetes > S36-B12 > S36-B12 > Mxb001. The sequence continues at coordinate 2,062 of JAPOJD010000196.1, read as the reverse complement.
CGCGGCGAGCGCAAGGACCTGGGCGTCGTCGGGACCTTCGAGCAGATCCTTCGCGGGCCTTCGGCCATGGCGGACGGGTCGGCGAACCTCGTCGGTGCCCTGCGCAAGGCCATGGCGACCACCGGCTACAGCGACCTCAAGGAGTTCCAGCGCATTGACGTGGTCCTCAGCCCGTCGTCGTGATGCGCCTACGCAGTGTCGTGATGCGCCAAGGCAGGGTCGTGATGCGTCCAGGCGGGAAGGTGCGGACCAGGTGAGCGATCGTCTGGGACCAAGCGAGCGTCGTGCAGCGGTCGATGCGCTGCGCACCACGCATCTTGACGTCCTCGTCATCGGCGGCGGGGTGGTCGGCTGCGGTGCGGCCCTGGACGCGGTTGCCCGGGGCCTCAGCGTGGGGCTGGTTGAGCAGTCCGATCTCGCCGCGGGTACGTCGTCCCGCTCCTCGCGGCTGGCGCACGGGGGCCTGCGCTACCTGGAGCAGCGCGAATTCCATCTGGTCCGCGAGGCCCTGACCGAGCGGGGCCTCCTCCTGGATCGACTGGCCCCACACCTCGTGCGTCCCGTGCCGTTCCTCTTCCCCGTCAGCAAGAGATGGGAGCGGCCGTATGTCGCCTCGGGAGTCCGGCTCTACGACATGCTCTCGAAGGTCGGGGCCTACGGCGGCACCATGCCGCGGCCGAAGAGCCTCAACCGAGATGAGGCCAAGGCGCTCGCCCCGGACCTCGACTCCGGCGAGATCGCCGGAGCAGTGCGCTTCCACGATGCTCAGATCGACGATGCCCGACACACCGTCGCGGTCGCCCGCACAGCAGCCGGTCTGGGTGCGCACATCGCCACGAGGACCAGGGTCGTGCGCCTGCTGGTCGACGGCGACGTCGTGGTCGGTGCGCGGGTCCACGATGATCTCAGCGGCGAGGACTACGACATCCGCGCCCGCGTCGTCATCGCGGCCACCGGAATCTGGACCGACGAGGTCCTGCGGATGGCCGGCGCGACCGGGGAGCCCCGGGTACGACAGAGCAAGGGTGTTCACCTCGTCGTGCCCGGCAGCGCGATTCGCTCCACCACCGCGATCATCGCCCGCACACCCACGAGCGTTCTCTTCCTCCTGCCCTGGGCGGGGAAGTGGCTGGTCGGCACCACCGACACTCCGGCTGACGACGAGGTCGACCTCGCCCATCCCATGGCCACCGACGAGGACATCGATTACCTCCTCGCACAGGCCAATCGCTGGCTGGCGCGCCCCCTGACTCGTGCCGACGTGCTCACGACCTATGCGGGCTACCGTCCTCTCATCGCGGAGGGCGAGGACGATGACCCGACGGCGACCCTGTCCCGGGAGCACGCGATCTTCCGCCCCTGCCCCGGCCTGGTCGCCATCGCCGGAGGCAAGTACACGACCTATCGGGTCATGGCCGCGGATGCGGTGGATGCGGCGGTCGAACAGCTCGACGCTGACGTCCCCGAGTCGACGACGTCCGATATCCCCCTGGTTGGCGCCGAGGGCTTCGCCGGGGACTGGCAGCGCCGGTCGGCGATCGCCGAGGAACTGGGACTCCCCCTGGAGATGACCGAGCGACTACTGCGGCGTCACGGATCTCGGATCAGCGAGATCCGGGGCCTCATCGCCGAGGACCCCAGCCTTCGGGAGCAGCTGGTCGAGGGGGAGCCGTACCTGCGAGCGGAGGCGGTTCTCGCGGCCACGCATCAGGGCGCGCTGGGACTCGGCGACGTTCTCGACCGCCGACTGCGGATCGGGCTGGAGACCGCGGATGGCGGGCTGGCCGCCGCGCAGGCCGCCACCCCGCTCGTCGCCGCGATCCTCGACTGGGACGCCGACCGGGCGAGCGATGAGCTCCAGGCGTACGCCGAGGAGGCCGCGGCCCGTACCGGCTCTGTGACCGACCCGGTTCTCGCGGAGTAGCCGCGTCGAAGGCTCAAGGCGCGCGCCGGGCCCTGGCCCGTAGCATCGGCACATGGCGGCCCCTGCTGACATGTCCTCGGGCGTCGCCATGCCGTCCGGTCCGTCGCTCTTGCGCAGATTCGCGGCCGCTGATGACGC
>JAPOJD010000163.1 GCA_029978585.1 Actinomycetota bacterium | reverse complement strand
GGCCGCGTGAACGTCGGCACCACGAGTTCCTCAAAGAGTTCCTCGACGCACTTGCCCGGCAACCAGTGCGGCTGAGGCTCGATCCCGTGGGTCCGGCACAGCCCGGTGAGTTCGCCCAGCGGCGTGCTCGGGGAGATCTCGCGGCCCACGGCCGCGGTGACCGCGGAGTAGAGGTCGAGCTCGTCCCACTCTCCGGACAGGTCATGGACGCTGCCGTCGGCGTGGGTCACGACAAGACTGCCCGTCGCCGACAGCGCGGCCTCCTGGATGACCTCCCTGGTGACCCTGGCCATATCGCGGTAGTCGGCGTACGCCTGGTAGAACTCCAGCGCGACGTACTCCGGGGAGTGCGTGGAGTCCGCGCCTTCATTGCGGAAGTTCCGGTTGATCTCGAATACGCGATCCAGCCCCCCCACAAGCGCCCGCTTGAGGAAGAGCTCGGGAGCAATGCGGAGGAAGAGCTCCATGTCGAATGCGTGGGACCGCGTGATGAAGGGCCGTGCGGTGGCGCCGCCCTGCTGCGTCTGGAGGATCGGTGTCTCGATCTCGAGGTAGCCCCGGTCGATGAGGCTGTTCCGGATGCTCGCCTCCACGGCGACGCGCACGCGCGCCATCTCGCGCGCCTCCGGGCGGACGATGAGGTCGACGTAGCGCTGCCGCACCCGCGTCTCCTACGACAGGGGCTTGTGCGCGACCGGGAGCGGCCGCAGCGACTTCGCCGCCATTCGCCACTCATCGGCGAGCACCGACAACTCGCCGCGCTTCGAGGTGATGACCTCTCCGGCGACGAAGACGTGGTCGCCGATGTCGACGAGCCGCTTGTACTCCTCGAGGGAGTCCTCCCCCACGGAGGCGAGTGACAGCATGGCCTGGATCTCGGCCCCATCGCCCGCGCGCAGGGTGGCGAAGCAGAGCTTGCCGGTGTTGCGTTGGAAGATCACCCGGCCCGCGATGGCGACGCGGTCCCCGGTGGCCGTGTCGACCTCGAGAGCGGGATAGGCCTCGCGTACGCCGGCGATGGTGTGCGTCAGGGGCAGCCGGACGGCGTAGGGATCATGACCCGCGGCCAGCAGCCGATCGCGCTTCTCGCGCCGCACGCGCATCTGCTCGGGGAGGTCATCGTCCTCGGCGCCGTCATGGGTGGACGCATGCGCCGCTGCCTCTTCCTCCGACATGGCACGCAAGGGTAGTGGAACGACTTACTCGGCGTTCTTCTCGAAGACCAGCCGGAGTCCCACCAGGGTGAGGTCCGGATCGTGATGGGTGATGGTCTCGGACTCGGGCACCACGATCGGGGCGAGCCCTCCGGTGGCGATCACGGCGTGGACCTCCCCGATCTCGTCGATGATCCGGCGTACGAGGCCGTCCACCTGCCCGGCGAAGCCGTATAGGGCGCCGGACTGCAGGGCCTCGACAGTGTTCTTGCCGATCACCGAGCGCGGCCGCACCAGCTCGACCTTGCGCAATTGGGCGGCCCGGGCGGCCAGCGCATCCAGGGAGATCTCGATGCCGGGCGCCAGCGCACCGCCCAGGAACTCCCCCTTGCGGGACACGACGTCGAGGTTGGTCGACGTGCCGAAGTCGACGACGATGGCCGGACCGCCGTAGACATGATGGGCCGCCATCGTGTTGACGATGCGATCGGTGCCGACCTCCTTGGGGTTGTCGGTGAGGATCGGGACGCCGGTCTTCGTCCCGGGCTCGACGATGACCGTCGGGACATCGGCGTGGTAGTGGTCGAGCATGTGGCGCATCTCGCGCAGGACAGCGGGCACGGTGGAGCACAGTGCGATGCCGGTCACCGGCGGGCTGCCCTCCAGCAGTCCGCGGTAGACCAGTGCCATCTCGTCGGCGGTAGAGCGCGCGTCGGTCTTGACCCGCCACGACCGCTCCAGGCGATCTCCGTCGAAGAGACCGAAGACCGTGTTGGTGTTGCCGACGTCGATCGCCAGGAGGCTCACGTTGCCTCCCGGAGGTGCCCGCCGATGTCGAGGGCGGCGGCCGAATGTGTGAGCGCCCCCACGGCCATGTAGTCGACGCCGGTGGCAGCGACCTCGGCCGCACTGTCGAGGGTGAGGCCGCCGGACGCCTCGAGCCGGGCGCGTCCGGCGTTGATCCGCACGGCCTCGGCCATCTGCGCAGGAGTGAAGTTGTCGATGAGCACCAGGTCCGCGCCCGCGGCGAGCACCTCCTCGAGTTGATCGAGCGAATCCACCTCGACCTCGACGGGGATGCCCGGGAATTCCGCACGCACCTGCGCGAACGCGGCAGCCACTCCGCATGCCGCCACGACGTGGTTGTCCTTCACCAGCGCGGCATCGGACAGCGACATGCGGTGGTTCATCCCCCCGCCGCAGCGGACGGCGTACTTCTCCAGGGCTCGCAGCCCTGGCGTGGTCTTGCGGGTGTCGCGTACTCGCGCGGGCCGATCGCCGATGGCATCGACCCACTTGCGCGTGGCAGTGGCGATCCCGGACAGGCGACACAGCAGGTTGAGGGCGGTGCGCTCGGCGAGGAGCAGGTCCCGCGTTGGTCCGCTCGCGCTCACGATCAGGTCGCCTGGCACGACCGCTGATCCGTCCGCGCGACTACTCGTCGTCACCCGTCCCTCGGAGGCGACCGCGAAGACGGCCTCGGCAACGGGCCCGCCTGCCGTCACACCGGCAGCGTCGGCGACAAGCTCGAGAGTGCCGCGCTGGCCGGCCGGAACGGTGGCGACCGAGGTGACGTCGACCCCCCCGTCGAGGTCTTCGTCCAGGGCTCGACGGACGACGTCGACGACGTATGCCGGATCCAGTCCGGCTTCGCGCAGGGCTTCTTCAATTTGATGGGGCAGGTGCTCAGTGGTCACTGTCGTCTCCTCCTGTTGGGCTGGCCGGCGTCACGCTCTCATGGCGGGTGACGAGGTCACCGGACTGGGTCATGCTCGTGACGAGACGTACCCGCCACCGATCGTCGTCCCTGTCCGGGAAGTCTTCGCGCCAGTGTGACCCGCGGGTCTCCTCGCGGATTCTGGCGTGGTGGACCAGGGTGCGGGCGACGAGGTGAAGGTTGGTCATCTCCCAGTCATCCGTGCACGGGGTGGCGCCGGGGGCCCGAGCCAGGTCGTCGAGCACGTCCGCGGCCCGAGCGAGGGAGTCGGCACTGCGGATAACGCTGGCGTCGACGCTCATTGCGTGCTGGAGCGCGCGCATCCGCTCATGCGAGACGAGAGCCCCGCGTGCCGTCGGCGGCACCGGGGCACGGCGCACGGGAGAATCCCCGGCGAGCACTCGACCGATGCGCGCGGCGAAGACGAGACCCTCGAGCAGCGAGTTCGACGCCAGGCGGTTGGCGCCATGGACGCCGGTGCAGGCGGCCTCGCCGCATGCGAAGAGACCGGGAATCGACGAGCGGCCATCCAAATCGGTGCGGATCCCGCCGGATACGTAGTGGGAGGCGGGAGAGACGGGGATCAACTCGGTGACCGGGTCGATGCCGTGCGAGCGGCACGACGCCAGGATGGTCGGGAAGCGCTCCTCCCAGAGCCGAGGGCCGAACATTCGCGCATCGAGCCAGACATGCGGCTCCTCGGTCTCGCGCATCCGGCGGAGGATGGCGCGGGAGACGATGTCTCGCGGAGCCAGCTCGGCGAGGGGGTGCACGTCGAGCATGAAGCGCTCGCCAGCGCCATCGACGAGCAGGGCGCCCTCGCCGCGAACGGCCTCGGAAACGAGGGGCTGCTGCCCGCGTGCCCGCGGGCCCAGCCACAGCACGGTGGGATGGAACTGCACGAACTCCATGTCGGCGACCTCGGCTCCGGCACGCAGGCCGAGCGCGGCCCCGTCGCCCGTCGCCACCGGCGGGTTCGTCGTCTGGGCGACCCCCGCCCAGACGCGGCGGGCCGCCAGGATCACCGAGGGTGCAAGCGCAGCGCCGACGCCGTCGCGCTGGCCCTGGCCCATGACGTGGAGGGTGACGCCCTGTGCCGATCCCTCGTCATCACGCAGGAGGTCCAGGGCGAGCGCGCCATCGATGAGCTCGATGCCCGGGTCCAAGGCGACGGCGGCGACGAGCGCGCGGGAGATCTCAGCCCCGGTGGCGTCTCCGCCGGCGTGCGCGATACGGCTGCGCAGGTGGCCGCCCTCGCGGGTGAGCGACAGAGCGCCGGACGCATCGCTGTCGAATGCCGCCCCCGCCTCGATGAGG
>JAPOJD010000233.1 GCA_029978585.1 Actinomycetota bacterium | reverse complement strand
TGGGCCGCGTACAGCAGGATGAGTCTGCCAGAGGGGGCCCTGAGGGGGCGAGCCAGCCCCTGGAGATCCTCGGGCCACTCCCGCGCGTCCGGTCGCCTGCTCCGGGCCCTTGCCGGTCGGTCAGGGGGCGAGCGAGGGCGGAGCCGTCGGGCTGCCTACGTCCCCTCGAGCATCTTCTTGAGGTCGTCGGGCAGTTCGAAGTCCGCCGCTGCCGCGGGAGCCGCCTGGGTCTCGCTCGCGCGGGTCAGGGCCTCGCGCTCCTGGACCGCTCGGGTGGCGGGGTTGCCGCTGCGGCCCTTCTTCGGCTTCGCGGGCGCCTTGCCCGAACGACCCTTCGACTTCTTGCCTCCGCCCGCGCCGAAGCCCGGCATCCCGGGCATGGCGGGCATGCCCTTGCCGCCGCGCATCTGGCGCATCATCTTCTGCGCCTCTCCGAAGCGGTCGACGAGGCCGTTGACATCGCTCACCTGGGTACCCGACCCGCGCGCGATGCGCGCACGTCGCGAGGCATTGAGGATCTTCGGATCCCGGCGCTCCTGCGGCGTCATCGACTGGATGATGGCGGCGACTCGGTCGAGTTCCCGGTCGTCCACCTGGTCGAGTTGGGCCTTCATCTCGCCCATCCCAGGCAGCATCCCCAGGATCTTGCCCAGCGACCCCATCTTCTTGACCGCCTGCATCTGCCCCAGGAAGTCCTCGAGGGTGAAGTCCTCGCCCTGCGAGACCTTCCGCGCCATGCGCTCTGCCTCTTCGGCATCGAAGGCGCGCTCGGCCTGCTCGATAAGCGTGAGGACATCGCCCATATCGAGGATCCGGGAGGCCATGCGGTCCGGATGGAAGGACTCGAACTCCTCGAGCTTCTCCCCCGTGGACGCGAAGAGGATCGGTCGACCGGTGACTGTCACGATCGACAGGGCCGCACCGCCGCGGGCATCACCGTCTAGCTTGGTGAGGACCACTCCGTCGAAGCCGACGCCCGACTCGAACTCCTCGGCCGTGCGTACGGCGTCCTGCCCGATCATGGCGTCGACGACGAGCAGCACCTCGTCGGGACTCACGGCCTCGCGCACGTCGCGGAGCTGCTGCATGAGCTCAGCGTCGATCGCCAGCCGCCCGGCAGTGTCGACGATGACGATGTCACGCAGTTGCACCTGCGCGTACTCGATGGACCGGCGTGCGACGTCCACCGGGTCGCCGACCCCGTTGCCGGGCTCCGGCGCGAATACCGGAACGCCGGCCCGTTCCCCGACGATGCGAAGCTGGTCCACGGCGTTGGGACGCTGCAGGTCCGCGGCCACGAGCATGGGCATGTGACCCTGCTCGCGGAGGTAGTGCGCGAGCTTCCCGGCAAGGGTGGTCTTACCGGCGCCCTGGAGTCCGGCAAGCAGGATCACCGTCGGCGGATGCTTGGCGAACCGAAGCCGCCGTGTCTCTCCGCCGAGGATGCCCACCAGCTCCTCGTGCACGATCTTGACGACCTGCTGGGCCGGGTTCAGCGCCCCGGACACCTCGGCGGATAGCGCGCGCTCCTTGACCCGGGCGCAGAAGGCGCGCACCACGGGGAGGGCGACGTCCGCGTCGAGGAGGGCGATGCGGATCTCGCGGACCGTGGCGTCGATATCGGCCTCGGACAGGCGTCCCTTGCCCCGCAGGCCGCGGAACGTGACCGACAGGCGGTCGGACAGGCTGGCGAACATCGCATCCTCGGGTTCGGGCGCCCGGGGCCCGGGCGCCCCAACAGACTAGTAGGGGCTCGCCGCGAGAGCGTCGAGCACCATCGCGACCACGCGGGCCCTTTCGGCCGGCTCCAGCCGATCTCCGTCCGGGCGGCGGATGTAGAACGCGTCCACCACCTCCGACCCCAGCGTGGCCACGCGGGCCGCGGTGATGAAGGCGCCGGCATCGGCGATGGCGGCGCCGAGCCGGCGCAGGAGGCCCGGTGCGTCGTGGGCGCGTACCTCGAGGACGTCGGCCGCTGATGCCGCACCTCGAACGAAGTCGACGCGAGCCGGGACGCGCCGGACCTCAGCGGGGCGGGTGCGCGCCGCAAGGCGCTCCGCCACGTCAAGCGTGCCGTCGAACACCCGCTGAAGGTCTCCTCTCACCTGATCGACCGGAGGTGGCTCCCCGTACAGCGGATGCACCGACCAGGAACTCAAGGCGCGCTCCCCCACCGTCTGCGTATCGGCTGCGCGCACCTCGAGGCGA
>JAPOJD010000131.1 GCA_029978585.1 Actinomycetota bacterium | reverse complement strand
GGCTTCAGTGTGGGGGGCGGGTAAGGGCGCCGAGCGGGCCGGCTTGGTTGGCTCGACGGCGACCCCCGGGGTCGACGGCGCGCGGCCCAGCGGGCAGCGGCGTGGGCGCCCAGGCTGATGCCGGCCACCACGCGCTCGGCGTCGTCGTCGAGGGCCCGGTCCCAGGCGTCGATCACTCCGATGATCTCGTCGACATCGCCCGTGCGGTCCTCTGGATAGGCCACCTCGCGGGCGCCGAGCACCTCGGGCGGGACGAGCAGCCGGGCCGCCGCGCCGCTCGAGCCCGCCCCATGGCACACGATGGCATGGCGCGGGCGGATCGCTTCCTCGCGCCCGGCCGGCTCCTGAGCCCTCACGGTCCGAGTGTGGCAACACCCGTCGGAGAGGCCGCGAGGTAGCCTGGTGATCTCACGCGAAGGGACGTGGCATGGGCGGCTGGTGGTCTGGGTTGCTGCGCTCTGCGGAGGAGCAGGAAGCCGTCGAGCTCACCGATCAGCGCGTCGAGACGGGGTCCGCCCCTATCTGCGACTGCTCCCGGGGTCAGCGCGTTGCCGTATGCGGAACGCTGCGCTCGGTGACCCTGCGACCGAGGGCGAAGGCCCCCGCGGTCGAAGCCGAGGTCTATGACGGCACGGGGCACCTCACGCTGGTATGGCTGGGCCGGCGCTCACTCCGGGGCGTCGAAGCCGGGCGGATGATCGTGGCGCGAGGGCGCGTCACCTTCCCCCACGGCGATCCGGTGATCTACAACCCGGAGTACGAATTGCTGCCGGTGAGCGCCTCGTGAGCGAGACGTCCGCGGACGACCGCGACCCACCGCGCCATCACGAGGGCATAGAGCACGAGACGATTCAGGACGTCGAGGAGGAGAAGGTCCTCCTCTCGCGCGCCATCGGGGGCTGGCGGGGGCTGATCGACTCCGCGGTGCCCACGCTGCTCTTCGTCATCGTCTACCTCGTCTCGGGCAACCAGTTGGGCCTCTCGGTGTGGGTGGCCGTCGGGGCGGCGGGCCTCATCGCGGTGTGGCGCCTCATTCGTCGCGAGAGCCTGCAGCAGGTCCTCGCGGGCCTGGCCGGCGTCGCGATCTCCGCATTCGTCGCATCCCGCACGGGACGGGCCGAGGACTTCTTCCTGTGGGGCCTGCTCACCAACGTCGCCTACGGCACCGCCTTCTTCGTCTCGATCCTCGTACGCTGGCCGCTGATCGGCGTCATCGTGGGACTGCTCACGGGCAAGGGCACGTCTTGGCGCGCGGACCCGGAACTGCGCAGGACTTACGCGGCTGCTTCCTGGATCTGGGTGGGGCTGTTCGCCTCGCGGGTGGTGGTGCAGGTACCCATGTACCTCGCGGGGTGGGTGGCCGCCCTGGGGGTCACCAAGGTCGTCATGGGCTGGCCGTTCTTCCTCGGTGCGGCGTACTTCACGTACCTGGTGCTGCGCCCCACGTTCGCCCAGCGCCGCGCCCGCCCCGCCGACGACAACCCCGCCGTTTGAGTTCCGTGAATGGTTGCTAAGTCCTGACTTAGCACCCTTTCACGGAACTCAAACGGGGTGGGGGGTGATCAGTGGTCGCCGATGAGTGCTTGGAGGAGCGGCTCCTGCTGGGGCGCGCACACGAAGATCAACTCGTCACCTGCCTCGAGCGTGTCATCGGAGCTGGGCGCGATGACGCGAGGACCTCGGACGATGGCGACGAGCACGCTGTCCGAGGGCCATGTGATGGAGCCCACACGATCACCGACGTGAGGTGATTGGGCGGGAAGAGTGATCTCTACGAGGTCGGCCTCCCCCTGCCGGAACGTGAACAGCCGAACGAGATCGCCCACGCTCACCGCCTCCTCCACGAGCGCGGACAGCATGCGCGGAGTCGACACGGCCACGTCCACGCCCCAGGAGTCGTCGAACATCCACTCGTTCTTGGGGTGGTTGACCCGGGCCACGACGCGGGGCACGCCGAACTCCGTCTTGGCGAGCAGCGAGACCACGAGGTTGACCTTGTCGTCGCCCGTCGCGGCGACGACCACCTGGCAGCGCGACAGGTCCGCCTCCTCGAGGGCGGCGAGCTCGCAGGCGTCGGCGTGGAGCACCTCGGCGCCTTCCACGACTCCTGGGCGGGCCAGGTCGGCCTCGCGATCGATGAGCAGCACCTCATGGCCGAACCCGAGGAGTTCGCGCGCGATCGAACGCCCGACCTTGCCGGCTCCGGCGATGGCGACCCTCATGCTTCGTCCCCCTCTGCATCGCGCCGCCCGGGGGTCGGGGTTTCCTTGGGAGGGGAGCCCAGGACGGCCTCGACGTGTTCACGGTCGCCAGCCGCGTACATCACGTGCACGATGTCGCCGTCCTGCAGCACCGTGTCGAGCCGAGGAACCATGCCGCTGCCGAGTCGGGTGAGGAATCCCACGCGCACGCGCGCGACCTCCTCCAGCCGAACCACGCGCTCCCCGATCCAGTCCTCGTGGACCGGGACCTCGGCCAGCACGACCTGTCCGCTCGGGTCCTCGTAGTCCACCGCGGCACCCTGCGGCAGCAGACGGCGCATGATCTGGCCCGCGGTCCAGGACACCGTGGCCACGGTGGGAATGCCCAGGCGCTGGTACACCTCCGCGCGTCGCGGATCGTAGATCCGGGCGACGACGTGCTCGACGCCGTAGGTCTCCCGGGCCACCCGCGCCGCCAGGATGTTGGTGTTGTCGCCGCTGCTGACCGCGGCGAAGGCATGGGCCCGCTCGATGCCAGCCCGCTCGAGGGTCTCGCGGTCGAACCCGATGCCCTTGACTGTGTGGCCGCCGAACTTCGCCCCGAGTCGCCGGAAGGCCTGCGGATCCTGGTCGACCACCGCGACGGAGTGGCCCGCCTCGTCCAGGCGGTCCGCCAAGAGGGATCCCACGCGCCCGCACCCGAGGATCACGATGTGCACGAAGGCGAGCCTACGCGCGTCATCCCGCCACACGGGGCCCGGTCCCGGGATGCGGGGCAGCGGGCGCCTAGCATGATCGCTCGTGCCGCTGATGGACGCTGTGAAGCGCGTCTTCGTCGGTCGGGCGCTGCGCAGCGACCGGATCGAGGGCACGCTCCTGCCCAAGCGGATCGCGCTTCCCGTGTTCGCCAGCGACGCGCTGTCCTCCAATGCCTACGCGACCCAGGAGATCCTGGTCGTCCTGGCCCTCGGCGGCTATTCGCTGTACGCCGCCGGTCCCTGGGTGGCCGCGGCCGTGATCCTCATGTTCTTCGTCGTGGTGGCGTCGTACCGGCAGAACGTCCACGCCTACCCCGGAGGCGGCGGGGACTATGAGGGGGTCTCGCAGAACCTCGGCCCGCGCTGGGGGGTGTTCGTGGCCAGCGCCCTGCTCGTCGACTACACCCTCACCGTCGCCGTGTCCATCTCCTCAGCGGTCGCCAACCTCGGGTCGGTGTTCCCCATCATCGAGGAGCACGCGCCGTGGTGGGCAGTCGGCATCGTGGTTGTGATCACCCTGATCAACCTTCGCGGCGTTCGCGAGTCGGGCACTCTCTTCGCGATCCCCACGTACGCATTCATGATCGCCATCGCCGCAATGGTGATCACCGCCGTGGTCCGGATCCTCGGGGGAGCGGACCTGCGGGCCGAGAGCGCGGACTGGGATATCCAATCCGAGGGCACGTTCGTGGGCGTCGCCCTTGTGTTCCTCGTGGCCCGGGCCTTCTCCTCCGGCACCACCGCCCTCACCGGGATCGAGGCGATCGCGAACGGCGTCCCGTCGTTCCGAAAGCCGAAGTCCAAGAACGCGGCCACCACGCTGCTCCTGCTCGGCCTCATCTCGATGAGCATGTTCGCCGCCATCACCTGGCTGGCGCTCATCACCGGGGTCAAGGTCACCGACAGCGACTCTCAGTTGATCGGGCTGCCCGAGGGTCAGACGCAGAAGACCGTCATCGTTCAGGTGGGTCAGGCGGTATTCGGCTCCTTCGACCTCGCCGTCATCGTGCTGTCCCTCGCGACGGCACTCATCCTCGCGCTGGCGGCGAACACGGCCTTCAACGGCTTCCCCGTGCTGGGGTCCATCCTCGCCCGCGACGGGTACCTGCCCCGGCAATTACACACTCGGGGCGACCGCCTGTCCTACAGCAACGGCATCATCGCCCTGGCGGTCTTCGCCGTCATCCTGATCGTGGCGTTCCAGGCTGATGTCTCGTCGCTGATCCAGCTCTACATCATCGGCGTCTTCGTCGCTTTCACGCTGAGCCAGGTGGGCATGCTCCGCCACTGGAACCGAGAGCTGCGCTCGGTGACGGACGAGAACGAGCGCAAGCGCATGAAGCGGTCTCGCGCAATCAACGGACTCGGTTTCGCGATGACCGGCTGCGTCCTCGTCATCGTGCTGGTCACGAAGTTCCTGCAAGGCGCCTGGATCGTCGTCATTGCGATGCCCCTGGTCTTCCTGTTCATGCAGGCAATCCATCGGCACTACGATCGCGTGCGCGATGAGTTGGCCGTGGGTGACGAGGAGCACGTGGGCCTGCCGTCCCGTGTCCATGGCATCGTCCTCATCGCCAAGCTCCACAAGCCGGCGCTGCGGGCCCTCGCCTACGCCCGGGCGACTCGTCACGACACGCTCGAGGCGGTGACTGTCCAGGTCGACCGGGCCGAGACCGTGGCCCTGCAGCGCGACTGGGAGCGCCGGCAGATTCCCGTAACCCTCCGAGTCCTGGACTCGCCCTATCGCGAAGTGACCCGCCCGGTGTTGGACTACGTGCGCAGGCTGCGAAGGGAGAGCCCACGCGACCTCGTCACCATCTACGTCCCGGAGTACGTCGTGAGCCACTGGTGGGAGCAGTTCCTGCACAACCAGTCCGCGCTTCGCCTCAAGGCGCGGCTGCTCTTCCTGCCCGGCGTGATGGTGGTGAGCGTGCCCTGGCAGCTGGCCACGAGCAGCGTGGCATCGGGAGCCGAGCGCGACCTCGACGGCGCCGATTAGGCGCTGACGCGCAAGGACGGCCGGATGCCTGGATCTCCCGAGACCAGGGCCTCGAACCACAGGGCCAGCATGAGAAGCACGAAGATGCGCCGTGAGTTGTCGGCATCCCCGGACTCGTGGGCCCGCAGGAGCTGCTCCACGTAGTCCATGTCGAGGATGCCCGCGAGGTACTCGCTGCGGCGGATCGGCGCCATGACGGCGTCGGGGTCCTCCCGCAGCCAGACCCGGAAGGGTGTGGGGAATCCCAGCTTGTCCCGCACCTCGGTGGCCTGGGGAACGCGTCCGCGGAAGGCGCGCCGGAGTAGGTACTTCGTGGTCCCATCCCGGTACTTCAGGCGGTCCGAGATACCCGCGGTCAGGGCGGCCACCTCGATGTCGAGGTAGGGAACTCGCAGTTCCAGGGAGTGAGCCATGGTCATCCGGTCGGCCTTGGCGAGGATGTCGCCGCGAAGCCAGAAGTGCATGTCCACCAACTGCATTCGCCGGGACTCGGGAAGCGCGTCGAATCCGGGGTAGATGCGGCGGAGTTGGTCCGCCGGCACGACGTGGCCGTGGGCCGGGGGGTCCTTGAGTATGCGACGCACCTCATCGGGTCGGAACACGTAGGCGTTGCCGATGTAGCGCTCATCGAACGGTGTACTGGCGCGACGAAGGTAGTTGCGACCGGGGAAGGCGCGCCGGGACCGGCCAAGTCGGGCGGCGAGGGAGCGCGCGGGACCCGGGAGCTTTCGCACGCGATCCAGGTCGATGGGCTCGCGGTAGATCCGATAGACGCCGAACAGCTCGTCGGCACCCTCGCCGGAGAGCACCACCGTTACATGCTCCCTCGCTGCACGGGCGACGAAGTACAGGGCCACCGCTGAAGGGTCCGCGACCGGCTCGTCGAAGTACCAGGCGATATCGGGAAGGACCTCGAGGTACTCCTTGAGGGACACCGTGATCTCGTGGTGATCGGTGCTGAGGCGCTCGGCCACCTCGATGTCGAGGTAGGGAACTCGCAGTTCCAGGGAGTGAGCCATGGTCATCCGGTCGGCCTTGGCGAGAAT
>JAPOJD010000120.1 GCA_029978585.1 Actinomycetota bacterium | reverse complement strand
GGCTGCAACTGGTAGGCCGCATCCGACACGAAACCGACGACCTCCACCGACACCCCGCCGACGGACACCTGCGATCCGATGGCGACGCCCTCGTCCTCCAGGCGAGAGTCGACGGCGGCAACCCCCGTCTCACCCGACTCCGGCAGGCGCCCTTCGACGAGGGTGGTGGGCGTCCCCGGACCGCCGACCTCGAGGCCGAACACCGCGAGGTCGACATCGCCCTCGGGACCCTCGCCACCGGTCAGGAGCACGCCGATCGGCCCGGCCGACTCGACTCCGGGGGCAGCGGCGAACGCCGCCACGTCGGACTCGTCGAGGCGCGAGCGGATGAGAGAACCCTCCGCATCATCGGAGAAGGCATACGCCGTGGCATTGGACGAGCGGACCGCACCGGTGGCGCCGTAGAACAGCCCGTCTGCCAGCGCGCCGAGGACGAGCACGAGGAAGACGATGAGTGCAAGGGCGGCGACGACCGCTCCGAAGCGGCCCTTGCTGCGGGTGAGCTCACCCCTTGACAGCAGCTGTGCCGGGCCGGCCATCAGCGTGCTCCTACGGCCGAGGCCGGATCGATGCGGGCGATGCGACGGATGCTGAGCAGCCCGGCGAGCAGGGAGAAGGCCCAGACGGCCAGCACGGTTCCGCCGATGAGGCCCGGGTCGAGGTTGACCGGGATGCCGGTGTTGAGTCCCTGGACGGCGAGGACGGTGAGCCCGAGGGCGATCGCGGACGCGACGAGGACCACGATGGTGATCTGTATCGCGACGGTGGCGGCCAACCTCCCGGTGCTCGTGCCGATGGCGCGCAGCAGGGTGAAGGGCTTGAGCTTCTGCACCGTGAGGATGAGGAAGAAGAAGCCGATGACGACGATGCCGATCACGAAGGTGAGCCCGACGAGGATCCCGAAGCTCTGCGTGATCGACTCGATGCCGGGGATGAGCGCGACGGCGTCGTCGAGGGTGTAGCCGCGCACGCCGGGGACGTTGCTCGTCACGGCCTGGGCTACCGCTGCGGCATCGGCGCCCTCGGCGACGTCGAACGCCACGGCGTTCACCGGCACGAACGGCAGGCCGGGGTTGGTGGCGGCGGCCGCCTCGCCGTACGTGTCGAGAGTGGCGTACAGCGTGGGCAGGGCGTTGAACTGCGCTCCCCGCAGCAGGCCGACGACGGTGAGCTCGGTGCCCGCGGGATCCAAGGTGATGGTCTGCCCGATCTGTCCCGCGCCGTCGACCGCGACCTCGCCGGGGGCCTCGGGCAAACGCCCGCCGCTGAGCCCGGACGGCGCGCCCGGAGCACCGGGCTCGAAGCCGAAGACCTGCACGTCGGTCGCGCTGCCGTCGATCAGCGCGGCCGTCGTGAAGGTGCCGACCGCGGCCGCGGCCGACACGCCGGGGACGGCCGCCACGGCATCGGTGACGTTCGGGTCGAGCCGGCTCGCCGCGATGTTGTCCCGGGCGAAGTCGGCGTAGACGATGCCGTCGGCCCGCAGTCCCTGGAGTGCGCCGATGAGGGCGCCCACGAGGGCGCCCGAGAGCGTGGAGAGGAGGAGCACGAGGAAGACCAGGAGGGCCACCGCGCCGGTGAGCAGGCCGAAGCGCAGCTTGGCGCGCCGGATCTCACTGCCGGCCAGGCTCACGCATCCTCCCGAGAATGGCGCTCGAAGTTCTGGCATGGGAAGCCTCTCGTGAGATCCCACGGCCCGCATCTCGAAAGGTACCGGGGGATGGCCGGGCCGGGCCCATGGCGAGCAAAGGTCGACGGGTGGCATGGTGGCGGCGTGAGCGCTGATGTCCCCCTCGACCTGAAGGTGCCGGGGGGCCGCGACGTCTGGATGCGGACACTGTGGACCCCGCCGACCGGTGAGCCGCTGGGCTGGGCCTGGGTGCAGCACGGGTTCGCCCGGGGGGCCCGCCACCTCGGGGGCCTCGCCCGGCTGCTCGCCGCGCATGGCATCGCGGTCGTACGGCCGCAGATCGCGTCACTGCGGCCGTTGCACTCGCTGCACGACCGGGTGTTCCTCACGGCCGCGGCTCTCACCATCGCGCGCGCCCTCGAGGTGGGCATCCCCCAGCGAGCCGGGGTCGAGGTGGGCCCGTCCTGGTGGGGGATCGGGCACTCCGCGGGGGCCGGGGTCGTGGCGCACGCGGCGGGGGTACTCGGGCACCGCGGGAAAGCAGGCTCCCCGCGCGCGCTGATCCTGCTGGATCCCGTGGACTCCGTGGGAGGGCTGCTCAGCGGGGCGCTGCCCTCGTGCGAGGGGATGTGGATGCAGGTGGCCGCCCTGACCCCGTCACGGTGCAACCGCCACGGCGCCATGGTCGACGAACTGCGCCGGCGGCCCGCCACGGCCGTCGCGACCTTCTCCGCGCTGTCCCATGCCGACCCCGAGCGCATCCCCGCGGTCCTCGACAAGGGGGCGGTCCCGCCGCCGACTCGGGCGGCGGCGCTCGCCTGCGGCCGTCCGGGACCCGCCGAGGAGGTGGTCGCCCTGGCGCGCCGCGTCGTCACATCCGCCACAGCATCCGCTTGAGTTGCCGCGTGCCTCCTTGCATTGCCCCAGGGGCACGCCTAACCTCGCAGAAAGGCATCACGCCTGAATGGATCTCAACCTTAACGTGAGGTTGAGATTCGCGCGCGAGGGGCGCGCACGGGCCTAGGAGGACGCTCATGGGCCGGAGCCGAAGGGATGCACCCGTGGCCGCACCGCAGAACTACCTCGCCGTCATCAAGGTCGTCGGCATCGGGGGCGGCGGCGTCAACGCCGTCAACCGCATGATCGACGTCGGGCTCAAGGGCGTGGAGTTCATCGCCATCAACACCGACGCCCAGGCCCTGCTCATGAGCGACGCCGACGTCAAGCTCGACATCGGCCGCGAGCTCACCCGCGGGCTCGGTGCCGGCGCAGACCCCGAGGTCGGGCGCCAGGCAGCCGAGGACCATGCGGAGGAGATCGAGGAGGTCCTCCGCGGAGCCGACATGGTGTTCGTCACCGCGGGCGAGGGTGGTGGCACCGGCACCGGCGGAGCCCCGGTCGTCGCGCGCATCGCGAAGTCGCTGGGCGCCCTCACCGTCGGCGTCGTGACCCGCCCGTTCGGCTTTGAGGGACGCCGTCGCGCAGCGCAGGCGGAGTCGGGCGTCGACTCGCTGCGCCAGGAGGTCGACACCCTCATCGTCATTCCCAACGACAGGCTGCTCTCGCTGTCGGATCGCAACATCTCCGCGATCGACGCCTTCCGACAGGCGGACCATGTCCTCCTGCAAGGCGTATCCGGCATCACCGACCTCATCACGACCCCGGGTCTCATCAATCTCGACTTCGCCGACGTCAAGTCGGTCATGTCCGGAGCCGGCTCCGCCCTCATGGGCATCGGCAGTGCCCGCGGCGAGGACCGCGCGGTCGAGGCGGCCGAGCGAGCCATCTCCAGCCCTCTCCTCGAGGCCAGCATCGAGGGAGCCCACGGTGTACTGCTGAGCATCTCCGGTGGCTCGGACCTCGGCCTGTTCGAGATCAACGAGGCCGCGCGCATGGTGTCGGATGCTGCCCACCCCGACGCCAACATCATCTTCGGTGCGGTGATCGACGACACCCTCGGCGACGAGGTGCGCATCACGGTCATCGCGGCCGGATTCGATGGCGGCAGCCCGCCGGCGCGACGCGCCCAGCCCGTGACCCGCAAGATCGCGGAGGAGACCCCGCTTGCCGCGGCCGTGGCTGCGGGGCAGTCGAAGTCCGACAATCCCGAGTTGCCCGTCGCCGCCGAGCCGAAGCGCCCGGTCCAGCAGCCGCGCACCATCGTCTTCGACGACACCGGCGACGACCTGGACGTGCCCGACTTCCTCAAGTAGCCGCGTGGGCATCGTCGCGCGCGGTAGTGCCGCTGCGGCGGGATGGGTGGCTGAGTGGCTCTTCACCGACCGGCACGGAGGTGAGAGCACCGGGCCCTACGCCAGCCTGAACCTCGGGATGTCGGTGGGCGACGAACCTGACACCGTGCAACGCAACCGGCTGATCGCGGCGTCGTACCTCGGTGCCGAGCGCCTCGCCACGATGCACCAGGTGCATGGGTGCGCGGTGGCCGACCTGGATGCTCCCGCAGACCCCGCGCCGCAGGCGGATGGCGTGATCACTCGGACGATCGGGCTTCCCCTCGTCGTCCAGGTGGCGGACTGCGTGCCCGTTCTCCTGGCCGACCTCGAGGGGGGCACCGTGGCCGCGGTGCACGCTGGATGGCGCGGGGTGGCCGCCGACGTCGTGGGGGCCACGATCGCCGCGATGCGGCCCGTCGGCGCGGTGCAGGCCTGGGCCGGCCCGGCCATCTGCCCGGGCTGCTACGAGGTGAGCGATGAGGTGCGCACCCGGGTCGCGGACACGGTGCCCGAGGCGGCCGCGACCACGCGCGACGGCACGCCCGCGATCGACCTGCGAGGTGCCGTCCGCGCCCAGTGCGCCGCGCACGGAGTCGTATGCCGCATGGTCGGGGGCTGCACCCGGGAATCCTCGGACCTTTTCTCCTTCCGCCGCGATGAGGTCACCGGCCGTCAGGCCGGGCTGATCGTCCTGCGGGAGTTCACGTGAGCGATTCGCTGGGCGCGCCAGACGAGCGCATGGGCGAACTGCGCGACGGTCTGGAGCGAACGCGCCAGCGGATCGCGTCGGCCTGCGCCGCCGCCGGTCGTGATCCCGCCGACGTCACTCTCGTGGTCGTCACCAAGACCTGGCCCGCAGACGACGTGAGACGGTTGGCAGCCCTGGGCGTCCGCGACGTGGGGGAGAATCGCGATCAGGAGGCCCGGGCCAAGGCCGCCGAGACCGCCGACCTCGGGCTCACGTGGCACTTCGTCGGACAGTTGCAGACGAACAAGGCGGCATCCGTCGCCGGCTACGCCGACCTCGTGCACTCGGTCGACCGGGTGCGCCTCGTCGACGCCCTCGACCGCGGGGCCGAGCGGGCCGGGCGGTCACTGGGCTGCCTCGTGGAGGTTTCGCTGGATCCGCAAGGGTCCCCGGGGCGCGGCGGGGTGCCACCGGCCCAGGCGGGTGACGTGGCCGCCGCCATCGCGGCGTCGGAGCACCTGGAGTTGCGGGGGGTCATGGGTGTCGCCCCGCTCGGCGGAGACGCCGGGCCGGCGTTCTCCCGCCTCGCGGGCATCCTCGCCGACCTGCGCCGGGACTATCCGGGACTCGACGTGATGTCCGCGGGGATGAGCGAGGACCTCGAGCAGGCAGTGGCGGCGGGAGCGACACACCTGCGCGTGGGCAGCGCGGTGCTCGGGACTCGTCCGCCCCTCGGGTAGCCTCAATTCACGGCCGCGGGCGCACCCGCGGACGCACGGAATGCAGTGTGGGTCAAGCGCGCGATCAACGCCTGCGACAGGCCGCCTGCGACAAGCGTAGGGAAGGGGCGAGCCATGGCCGGCGCAATGCGCAAGATGGCGGTCTACCTCGGCCTCGTCGAGGATGAGAACGACTACCAGGAGGGGTACTACGACGACGAGGATGACTACGACGAGCCCTCGTCCCGTCGCCGCTCCTCCGATCGGGGAGAGCGCAGCGAGCGCGACCGCTACGACCGTGACCAGGACCGCGACCGCTACGAGCGCGACCGCTACGACCGGGATCGCGACCGAGACCGGGACCGCGACAGGTCGGCGCGCGAGGAACCACGCAGCGTCACCGTGGTCGAGTCTGGCCGCAGTGGCGGGTCCGTGCGGATGTTCCGCGACGAGCCCTCCAATGTCGAGCGCATCCCGGCTCCGGGCACCCGCGGATCGGGGCGCGACGTTCCGGCCGCGCAGCCCGCGGGCGGATCGCCGTTCATCGACCTCTACCGGATCACGACCATCCACCCGCATACCTACAACGACGCTCGTCGCATCGGCGAGGAGTTTCGCGAGGGCGTGCCAGTCATCATGAACCTCACCGAGATGGACGATGGCGACGCCAAGCGCATCGTGGACTTTGCCGCCGGCTTGGTGTTCGGGCTGCATGGCACCATCGAGCGGATTACCAACAAGGTCTTCCTGCTGTCCCCGGTCAACGTGGATGTTGCCGCCGAAGCCCGCGCCCAACTGGCCCAGAACGGCTTCTTCAACCAGAGTTGAGGAGGGTCCGCCGGGCTAGCCCGGGGTCGAGTTCCGCCGAGGAGGAGTCGTGGACGTGGTCGGGCAGGTGCTCGCCACCGTCCTGTGGCTCTATTGGCTGGTCCTCATCGGGCGTCTGGTCTTCGACTTCGTCCAGATCTTCGCGCGCTCCTGGGAGCCCCGAGGCCCCCTGCTGCTCCTCGCCGAGGCGATCTACACCCTCACCGACCCGCCCCTTCGACTCCTCCGCAAGGTCATTCCACCGCTGCGCCTCGGCGGCGTACAGTTCGACCTGGCATTCCTCGTCCTCATCATCGTCGTCCAGATCCTGATCAACGTCGCCCTCGCCCTGTAATCCGAGACAGGCCCGACCAAGGAGGCTCGCGTGGCCCTCACTCCCCAGGAAGTCCACTCCAAGCAGTTCACCACCGTGAAGATGCGCACCGGATACGAGATGGACGAGGTCGACGCCTTCCTCGACGAGATCGAGATGGAACTCAGTCGGCTCCTTGCCGAGAACGACGACCTGCGCGCCCAGCTGGCCACGTGCCGCTCGTCTCTCACCGATGCCGAGAAGAAGCTCACCGAGGCCAAGTCGGCGCCGCCGCCGAGTGCCCCACCCGCGGGCACGCGACCGGAGCCGGCCGCGCCCGC
>JAPOJD010000147.1 GCA_029978585.1 Actinomycetota bacterium | reverse complement strand
CAGAACATCCAAGTCTGCAAGGGTCGCCATCCGCACGTGCGGATCGTGCGGGATGTTCGCGTCGGTGTCCATCACGAGGAGCCGCTGGTCGTCGCGCACTTCCCGCGCCGGACCCCACGCCGGCTCCAGCAACCGCCACAGGTCGAGGACTTCCTCTCGATCGCCCACGAAAGACGAGCAGCGACGCGGGCTCATCCGCAAACGATCGGCCAGACCCGCCCGCGAGGCAGGCGTGGTTCCGACCGGGACAAGGTTCGCCCCCACGTACACCACCGAATGCAGGGCGTCGTCGTCCAGGTAGCCCCAGATGTCACCGCCGAGTCGCCACGGGTCGAGCCCGGCGCCCCGCACCCGGGCGTCCAGGAAGCAATTCGACACCGGGTCGGATCGCAGCAGCGACTCCAGCGGTCCGAGGTCGGCGGAGGTGAGTTGTCGGACGTAACCGACGAGCGACTTCTCCCCGTCGGCGAAGGTGGTCACCTGAGGAATCTAGACGGTTTCCACCACAACAGGGCCGCTTTCACCTTCCATCTGTTCGGCCAGGCGCATGGCTTCTTCGATCAACGTCTCCACGATCTGGGATTCGGGCACGGTCTTGATCACCTCGCCCTTGACGAAGATCTGGCCTTTGCCGTTGCCGGAGGCAACGCCGAGGTCAGCGTCTCGAGCCTCGCCCGGTCCGTTCACCACGCACCCCATGACCGCGACGCGCAGCGGGACCTCCATACCTTCGAGGCCGGCGGTGACCTGCTCGGCGAGGGTGTACACATCCACCTGGGCTCGCCCGCACGACGGGCAGGAGACGATCTCGAGTCCGCGTTCGCGCAGGTTCAACGACTCGAGGATCTGCAGGCCGACGCGGACCTCCTCGATCGGTGGCGCGGACAGCGACACCCGGATGGTGTCGCCGATGCCGCGGGACAGCAGTCCACCGAAGGCGACGGCGGACTTGATCGTCCCCTGGAACGCCGGTCCCGCCTCGGTGACGCCCAGGTGCAGGGGGTAGTCGCACGAGGCCGCCAGGAGTCGATACGCGTTCACCATGGTCACGGGGTCGTGGTGCTTGACGGAGATCTTGATGTCGCGGAAGCCATGCTCCTCGAACAGCGATGCCTCCCAGAGCGCCGACTCCACGAGTGCCTCCGGGGTGGCCTTTCCGTACTTCGCCAGCAGCCGCGGGTCGAGCGAGCCGGCGTTGACGCCGATGCGAATGGGCGTGCCCGCGTCACCGGCCGCGCGCGCGATCTCCTTCACCTTGTCGTCGAACTGCTTGATGTTGCCCGGGTTGACACGGACCCCTGCGCACCCGGCGTCGATGGCGGCGAAGACGTACTTGGGCTGGAAGTGGATGTCGGCGACCACCGGGATGCCGGCCTTGCGGGCACTTTGCGGGAGCTCGTCGGCGTCGTCCTGGCTCGGCACCGCAACGCGCACCACCTGGCAGCCCGAAGCGGTCAGCTCCGCGATCTGCTGCAGCGTCGCGTTGACGTCCGCCGTGAGCGTCGTGGTCATCGACTGGACGCTCACCGGCGCGCCCCCACCGACAGCCACGGGATGCGTGGGATGCCGCAGGAGGATCTGGCGGGTCTCACGGCGCGGGGCCAGGACGGGGGGCGGGGCCGAGGGAAGCCCGAGGTCGATGCTCACCGCACCAGTATCCCCGAGGCCGCCACGCCGCACATCCGGGCGCGAGTCAGCCCAGCGTGATCGGCTTGACGAGGTCCGCCCAGATGACGATGACGCCCATGACCACCAGTCCCGCGGCGACGACGTAGGCCACGGGCAGCAGTCGTGCCACGTCCACCGGGCCGGGGTCCGGGCGGCCGCGCGCCTTCGCCCACTGCCGACGCCCGCCCTCGTACAGCGCTCCGGCCACGTGACCGCCGTCAAGCGGCAGGATCGGGAGGAGATTGAACAGGAACAGGAAGAGGTTGAGGGACGCGGCGAGTCCGAGGAACATCGCGGCCTTGGCCTCCCATGGCTCCTCGGAGGCCACGACCTCGCCGCCGAGTCGGCTCACGCCCACGACGCTCACCGGGCTCTCGAGGGAGCGCTCGCCCCCGCCGATGAGCGTGTCCGTGACGAGCTCGTACAGCCGCACGGGGAGGCTCACGAGCGCCTTCGCCGATGCCACCGTGAGGCCCCACATCTCCGCGGGGACCGACGTCCACGGCTGCGCGACGTACTCGATCTCGGGCCGGACGCCGACGAACCCGGTCTGCTCGGTCGCGCCGGTGGCATTGCCCGCGTCGTCGTACGTCAGCCTGGTGACCTCAGCCACCGTGAGCGGGATGACGATGGTCGTGCCGTCGCGCAGCACCGTGAGTTCCACCGTGCTGCCCGCGCCCGCGCGGATGGATTGGGTCATCTCGTCCCACGATCCGACCTGCTTGCCGTCGTACGCGGTGATCACGTCCCCGGTGCGCAGCCCCGCGGCCGCCGCGGGAGAGGCGGTGGTTGGGCAGGTGCCGTCGGCGGCGAGGTTGCCCGTGGGCCACTCGGCCGATGGCGTGCACGGCACGACGGCGGACACCTGCAGTGATGGCTGCGGCGTGCCGATGCCCACGAGGAGGATCGCGAAGAGGATGAAGGCGAGCACCAGGTTCATGAAGGGCCCACCCAGCATGATGATGACGCGCTGGTGCACCGGCAGCCGGTAGAAGGTTCGGGCCTCGTCCTCGGGCGCCACCTCGTCCCAGGACTGCCGACGGGCGTCCTCCACCATCAGCGCGAGTCGCCCGGTGGTCATCGATCGGCTGCGCCCCTCGGGATCGTCCGGAGCGGGCGGCAGCATGCCGATCATGCGGATGTAGCCGCCGAGGGGAACCGCCTTGACGCCGTATTCGGTCTCCCCCCGCACTTTGGACCAGAGCGTGGGGCCGAATCCGATCATGTACTGGGTGACCTTGACCCCGAAGCGCTTGGCGGGGACCAGGTGGCCCATCTCGTGCAGGGCGATGGATCCGAGGATGACCAGGACAAAGGCGAGGATCCCGACGATCTGCAGCATCACGCCTCCTCTCCCGCGCCTCGTGCGATCACCGTCTCGGCCTCCGTCCGCGCCCACGCGTCTGCTGCAAGGACGTCGCGCACGCCCAGGGGGTTCCCCTCGGAAGGGGGTCCCCCGTGGCGCGCTCCCCCATTGTCGGCCCCGAGATGGCGTTGAAGCACCTCGGCGATCGTGTCGGCGATCCCGAGGAAGGGCAGCCGACCCGCCAGGAACGCAGCGACCGCGGCCTCGTCGGCAGCATTGAACACCGCGGGGGCCGTCCCTCCCGCTTCGGCGGCCCGGCGTGCGAGGTCCACCGCGGGGAACGTATCGGCGTCCAAGGGCTCGAACGTCCAGGATGCCGATCCGGACCAGTCGCAGGCGGGCGCCGCATCGGCCACCCGGTCGGGCCAGGCGAGCGCCCAGGCAATGGGAATGCGCATATCCGGGGGGCTCGCCTGCGCGAGCGTCGATCCGTCGACGAACTCCACCATCGAATGCACCACCGACTGCGGGTGGACGACGACCTCGATCCGCTCGAGCGGGATGTCGAACAGCAGGTGGGCCTCGATGACCTCGAGTCCCTTGTTCGCGAGGG
Organism: Actinomycetota bacterium; assembly: GCA_029978585.1. GTDB lineage: Bacteria > Actinomycetota > Actinomycetes > S36-B12 > S36-B12 > Mxb001. The sequence goes on along the minus strand of JAPOJD010000147.1, from coordinate 1,403 downwards.
TGGCGGAATTGACCGTGACGAGCGGGCCCATGGACCACGTGGGGTGCGCGAGCGCCTGGTCCGGCGTGACATTCGCCAGTTCCGCGCGACCACGCCCGCGGAAAGGCCCGCCGCTCGCGGTGAGGATGAGCCGTCGGACCTCCGCCGGGCTCCCTCCGAGGAGGCATTGGGCCAGGGCGGAGTGCTCGGAGTCGACCGGTGTGAGTTGCCCGGGCCCCGCCAGGCTCCGAACGAGGGGACCGCCGATGATGAGCGACTCCTTGTTCGCCAGCGCCACGCGATTGCCCGCGCCGAGGGCAGCGAGCGTGGGGAGGAGGCCCGCGGCCCCGGCGACGGCGTTGAGGACGACGTCGCAGGAGCGAGCGGCGAGTTCCGTCGTCTCGTCAGCGCCCACGGCGACCTGCTCGACCCCGAACTCCGCGGCCTGGGCCGAGAGCACCTCCGGGGAGGACCCTCCGGCGCCCAGCCCCACGACCCGGAACCTCTCGGGGTTTCGCCGGATGATGTCCAGGGCCTGTACCCCGATGGAGCCGGTGCTGCCCAGGATGACCACGTCCCGGCGCCCGCTCACGGGCTGATTGTCCTACGCTCGACCCATGACCGACACGCTGACGCCCCAGGTGACGACCCTCCCCCAGGAGCGCCGCCTCGTGACCGAGATTCCCGGGCCCCGCTCCCGCGAGCTCATGGCCCGGCGCACCAGCGCCGTCTCCCCCGGGGTCGGCGGCACGATGCCCGTGTTCGCCGAGCGCGCAGGCGGCGGGGTCATCATCGATGTCGACGGCAACTCGTTCATCGACCTCGGCTCCGGTATCGCCGTGACGACCGTGGGCAATGCCAATCCCCGCGTTGTCCAGCGGGTGCAGGAGCAGGCGGCGGCGTTCACGCACACCTGCTTCATGGTTACCCCCTATGAGGGCTATGTCGCCGTCTGCGAGGCGCTCAACCGGCTGACCCCGGGGGACCATCCGAAGCGGTCGGCCCTCTTCAACTCCGGTGCCGAGGCAGTGGAGAACGCCGTCAAGATCGCGCGCGCCTTCACCGGTCGCCAGGCTGTGGTCGCGTTCGACCACGGGTACCACGGCCGGACCAACCTCACCCTCGCGCTCACCGCCAAGAACATGCCCTACAAGCAGTCCTTCGGGCCCTTCGCCTCGGAGATCTACCGCATGCCCATGTCGTATCCCTTCCGGGACGGCCCACACGGCGGCGCCGAGGTTGCGTCGTGGGCGATCACCAAGATGGACAAGGAGATCGGCGGCGACAACATCGCGGCGATAATCATCGAGCCGATAATCAGAAGTCCTGTTGCCAGAAACCACGGCGAATCGGTTTTGTCGGACAACATGGCCGCGAGTGTTCCGAACAATGCGACCAGTGCGAAGGTGCGCAGCCCGGCTTTG
>JAPOJD010000036.1 GCA_029978585.1 Actinomycetota bacterium | reverse complement strand
CGGCTACGAAGACGACGATGACCACGGCAACGGCGGCGGCTACGAAGACGACGATGACCACGGCAACGGCGGCGGCTACGAAGACGACGATGACCACGGCAACGGCGGTGGTCACGAAGATGACGAGGATCACGGGGATGAGGGCGACGATGAGGACTAGGTCGCGCTCGAACTGGGCTGCCTTGGCCCTGGTGGCCCCTGTCGCGGCGGCGAGTTTCGTCGGATCCGTCGTGTGGATGCGCGATCACGATCCGCGCGCGGCGGTGCTGACACTCCAGCAGAGCGAATCGGCACAGCAGGGTGAGGCGGTGTCGGATCCCGCGCTGCAGGACCTGGCCGCCCAGGTCGCTGAGTTGCAGGCGCGAGCCGACAAGGTTCGCGGGCAAGCCCAGGGGCTCGCAACGGGTGACACGGGACAGCAGGCCGGTGACGGCGTCATTTCGCCGCCTGCTCCCGCTGCAGAGCCCGCCCCGCAGCCCGACGCGTACACCGGAGCATCCGGTGGCTGAGATGACGAACGTCCTCGAGAGGAATGACATGAACGACGGGGTGGGCGGAGCCGCAGAGCTTCAGCGCTCCTTCCGCGCGATGGGGAGCCCCGTCACCGTCCGTGTGGTTGATCCTTCCCCCACTGCAGATTCGGCGGTAGCGGCAGTGGAGCAGCACTTCCGTGATGTTGAGCGCGAGTGCACGCGCTTCGATGCTCAGAGCGACCTCATGCGAGCCAACGCTGCGGGCACGGAGTGGGCCGCGGTGGGTCCGCACTGCTGGCAGGCCATCCGCGCCGCGTATGACGCCTACTGCCAGACGCAGGGTCTCTTCGATCCCCGCGTTCTCACATCCCTGGTAGGCCTGGGCTACAGCGCGGGGGACACCTTCGGTGCCGGGCCCGTCGACGTGGCGGATGCCCAGTCACCCACTCCGGTGGGCACGACGTGGACACCGTCCTTCGACGAAGGTGGATCACTCGTCCGCGTCGGCCACCTGCCTCTCGACCTCGGCGGCATCGGCAAGGGCCTGGCGGTCCGAGGCGCCCGCGAGATCCTCCGGGGGGCGCAGGCAGGTCGGGCCGTGCTGGTAGAGGCCGGCGGCGATATCGCCACGGTCGGCGATGGGCCACATCGCGAGCCGGGCGAGGCACGGGCCTGGCGCGTTGCCGTCGAGTCGCCACTCGGTGGCTCCGGATCGGCAGCGGTGCTCGACGCATCGGATGCGGCCGTGGCGACATCGTCCACCCGGCTGCGTTCGTGGAGAGCCGGTGGCCGCGACGTCCACCACCTCATTGACCCGAGCACGGGCGAGCCGGCCCAGGGCGGAATCGCCTCGGTGACCGTCATCGCCGACGACCCTGCGTGGGCTGAAGTCTGGACGAAGGTGATCTTCCTCCAGGGATCAGCAGGCGCTGGAGACTTCGTCGAGCGACGTGGTCTCGCCGCCCTCTGGATCGACGTTGACGGAACGGTTCGGGTGAGCGGCGCCATGGCGCCTCGAGTCTTGTGGAAGGTGCCCCATGTCCAGTGATCGAAGCATCGGTGCCGCGGCGTCCGCGACAGGTGTCGTGGTCGGCGTAAGCCTCGCCGGGGCCCTCATCGGCGCTGCATGGACTCTCGCGTCCGGGGCCGACATGGCCATGTGGGTGACCGCACGGGCGAGTGGCGTGGCGGCCTATGTCCTGCTCACGCTCAGTGTGCTCGCGGGCCTCGTCCTGTCGAGCCCTGCGCGGGCGAGGCTGCGGTGGCCCTCGGCGCCCCAGCGCATCCGGCTGCACGTCTCGCTCACCGTCTTCACCCTGCTCTTCATCGCACTCCACGTCGTGGTCCTTGCCCTGGACCCCTGGGCGAAGGTGGGGTGGATGGGAGTCCTCCTGCCCTGGGCTTCGGAGTACCGGCCCCTTCCCGTGGCTCTCGGGGTCCTCGCCATGTGGGTCTTCCTGCTCGTCATCGTGAGCGCAGGCCTCGCGGGGCGCGTCACGGGCCGGGCGTGGCGAGTGCTGCACCGCTGCGCCGGAGTCGCCTGGCTGCTGGCCTGGGCGCACGGAGTGTTCGCAGGGAGCGATACCCCGGGCCTTCTCGCGCTCTACGTCGGAAGCGGGATCGCCGTGCTGGTGACCGCCGCCTGGCGCTATGCCGCCAAGTCGCCCGCGGACCGACGCGACCAACTACTCGCCGCGACCTCGCGGCACCTCACGACTGCAGGGAGATCACGATGACGCTCACCGCCTCCTGGGAGACCGGGACGATCGAGTACGCGGCCCCGCTCTTCGACGAGCCCGTGGTGTACCTGGGGTCGTCGACCGACACCGCCTTCGGGTCCTCGCGCGAGGATCTCGCGGCTCACCTCGCGCGCCGTGGTCCTCGGCCACGCGCACATGGCCAGGCTGGGGTCACCCTGATCGATCGTCTCGAGGATGCAAACCTGACCGGTCGTGGCGGCGCCCACGTGCCCTCGCACCTGAAGTGGCGGGCGGCCAGATCCGGTGCTCCCGGCGGCATCGTTGTCGTGAACGGGGCCGAGGGAGAGCCCGCCTCCGCCAAGGACGCGGCGCTGCTCCAACTGCGGCCGCACCTCGTCCTCGATGGCGCGGCCCTGGCGGCCGAGGCCATCGACGCCCGGGAAGTGGTCGTCTGGCTGCACGCCTCGGCTCACGGCACCCGCTCGAGCATCGAGGCCGCGATCCACGAGCGCGCCCTCCTCGGTGACGAGATCCCCATGCGCGTCGAGCTCGCACCCGATGCCTATGTGTCGGGAGAGTCTTCCAGCGTGATCCGCGCGCTGCAGGGGGGTTTGCCCCTGCCGCAGTTCTCCCGGGACCGGGCTCGGCCCTGGGGCGACGGCCCCGCGATCCTCGTGCACAACGCGGAGACGCACGCGCGCGTGGCGCAGGTTGGACGGGGTGCCACCTACTCGATGTCCTCCCTCATCACCATCACCGAGGCGTCAGCGCCGCTCCAGGTGAGCCGGCGCATCGTGGTCGAGGTCGGTCCCGGTACCGACCTCGGCAGCGTTCTCGCGGGGCTTCGCCTGCCCGAGCCGCAGGCGATCCTGCTGGGTGGCTACTCCGGGACGTGGGTCGACTGGGCCTCGGCGAGGAACCTCACCCTGACGCCCGAGGCCCTCGAGGCGCATTCGCTCTCGCTGGGGGCCGGTGTTGTCTACCTGCTGCCGGTGGATCGAGACGGTGCCCACGAGGCCGCGGCCATCGCGCACTTTCTCGCGTCCCAATCGGCAGGGCAGTGCGGCCCGTGCATCTTCGGACTACCTGAACTCGCGGAGTCCATGCGCGATTGGGCTCGGTCACGTCGGCGCCGCAAGCGGGCCAACCGCCGCCTCGACGCGATGTCGGAACTACTGCCCGGTCGCGGTGCCTGTCGGCATCCCGATGGGGCGCTTCGGATGGCCCTCAGCGCGCGGGAGGTGTTCGCGTGATGGGAACGGCGACATCAACAGCCCACCTACGCCTCGATCCTGCGCGATGCGACGGTGCGGGCATCTGTGCACACCTGGCGCCGGACACCATCGAACTCGATCGCTGGGGTTACCCGCTGCTGCCTGACCGTCCGCTTTCCCCCGGGGAAGAGGCTCAGGCGCGTCGTGCCGTCAGGGGCTGCCCGGCGCAGGCACTGTTCCTGGAACGTCGCTCGTCAAAGTAGCGAGGCGAAAGCCTGGCTTTGTGCGCTGCGGGCCTGAGGTTAGGGGAGACGACGATCAGTCGTCGTCGTCCTCGCCATCTTCGTCGTAGTCGCCGTCATCTTCGTTATCTGACGTGTCATGGTCCTCGGCCGCGTCATCGGCTCCATCGTCGGCCCCGTCATCGGACATGTCCTGCCCGGAACCGTCGGAGGCACCGTCATCGTCTTGGGACTGGCCCGGCTGCGGTTGCCACGGCTGGTCATTGCCGTCCTGCTGACCGCCCTGGTCTCCCGCGCCCTGGTCCCCGGTGCCCTGGTCGCTGTCGCCCTCGTCCTCGTTAGGGCCGTCGCCGCCCTGCTGACCGCCCTGGCCGCTGGCCTGTTGACCACCCTGGCCGGACGCGTCGCCCCCGGTCGAGCCAGGGGCGGTCGGGTCGTCGGAGGCGTCATCGTGATTACCGCGCTCGCGAGTGGGAGTCGGTCGCGGCGCCGCTGGAGTGGGCCGCGCAGCGGCGGTGGAGGGGGCCGCGGGGGCCGGAGTCGACGTGTGGGTCGAGTCGAGGTCGACCACGAGGGTGCTCTGCGGCTCATCGGCGGCCGTCTGCACGGCGCCGACCGCCGTGGCTCCCGCTCCCACGAGCGCCACCGACGCCACGGCAAGGGCTGTGATGACGCGTCCGTTCATGAATCAAGGGTAGGCGGGTGCGCCCGAAGCAGGAACCGAGCGAGGTTAGGCGCGGGTAAGGAATGCACCGCGGGACGCCCGCACCGGGCGGACGCTCGGGGGCGCTGGCACCATGGGCCATCGGGGTTCGCACGCACGCCGGTCATGGGAGTCCACTGTGAAGGTCCTGGTCGTGGAGGACGATGCCGGTGTTGCCGACCCCTTGATCGAGGGGCTTCGCCGCAACGGCTTCGAGGTCGAGCACGCGATCACGGGGACCCAGGCGGTGGCGATTGCTCGAGAGTGCGACGCGGTCCTCCTCGACCTCGGCCTCCCGGATATGGACGGCATGGACGTGCTGCGCGAGGTGCGCCAGGTCAGTGAGGTGCCCATCCTCATCGTCACGGCACGCGGTGACGAGGCCGACCGCGTGATCGGCCTGGAATTCGGAGCCGACGACTATGTCGTCAAGCCGTTCTCGGTGCGCGAGCTCAGCGCCAGGATCCGCGCCGTGAGCCGGCGGCGGCGGGTCGAGCAACCCCTGCAGACCGAGCGTGTGCAGGTCGACCGCGCTCGGCGGTCGGTCACGGTGGACGGAGCACCTCTCGACCTCACTGCCAAGGAGTTCGATCTCGTCGCGGTCCTCGCGGAAGAGCCAGGTCGCGTCGTCCCGCGGCAGGAGTTGCTCTCGCGCGTGTGGGATCCGGTGTGGCATGGCTCGGGCAAGACCCTGGATGTGCACGTCTCGTCGCTGCGGCGCAAACTGCCGGACCCTGCTCTCATCGAGACCGTGCGCGGCGTGGGCTACCGCCTCGTCGACGACGATCATGCGGCCGCTGGGGGGACGTGACCCGGCGGCTCGTCATCGCGATGACCCTCCTCGTCGCCGCGGTGGCTCTCGCGCTGGCGATCCCGATCGCGCTCATCGTCGACAGCGACCAGCGGGCATCGTTCGTCTCCCAGCTCGAGGTCGACACCTTGACGACGGCATCGCTCATGGGATCTCAGCCCGTGTCGGATTGGCCGGCCACCGCACTCGCCGTCTCGCAGCGCACCGGCAGCCGGGTCGTCGTCGTCGACGACCAGGGCGTGCTCGTGGCGGACTCAGACCAGACGGCGCTGGACCGCTCCTTCGACCGGCCTGAGATCTCGGCGGCTCTGGGCGGCACTCTCTCGTCGGATGTCCGCTACTCCAACACCCTGGGCGTGGACCTCCGCTATGTCGCGGCCCCGATCGTGCAGGACCAGGCGGTGGTGGCCGCCGTCCGACTTTCGCTCCCGGAGTCAGCTGTCAACGACCTCGTATGGCGGACACGGCTATCCCTCGGCCTCTTCGTGCTCGCCGTCGTCGTTGCCGCCGCACTCATTGCCTGGGTCGTGGCGTACTCCATCGCTGCGCCGCTGCGCGAGGTGGCCCAGGTGGCCGACGGCCTGTCCGACGATCTGGAGTTGCGTGCCGAGGAGGATCGCGGACCGCGCGAGGTCAGGTCGGTGGCGCGCGCACTCAACCGCACGGCGCAGCGCCTGTCGGCGATCCTGCATAGGCAGGAACGCGTCGCGGCCGATGCGTCGCATCATCTGCGTACTCCGCTCACCGGGGTCCGACTCCGCCTCGAGGCCATCGAGGACATCTCGCAGGAGGAGGCCGTGCGCTCCGAGTCGGCGTCGGCGATCCGCGAGGTGGACAGGTTGAGCCGTCGCATCGAGCAGATCCTCGCCCTGGCGCGCTCGGATACCGGGCAGCCGGCCGCGCGGGTCGATGTCGAGGCGGTCGTGCGGAACCGCGCCGAGGCGCTTCGGCCCACAGTGGAAGCACGCGGACTGCGCCTCGATGTCTCCCTCGGCGCGGGTCCGCTCTGGGCCTTGGCCGGCCCCGGGGTGATGGACCGGGTCGTCGATGAACTTGTCGGGAACGCCTCCACCTATGCGCGGTCGCGCATAGGTGTCGATGTGGTTCGCCGGGGCGATGTCATCGAGCTTTCGGTCGAGGACGACGGCCCCGGGGTGTCCGAGGAGGATCGGAACCGGATCTTCGAGCGGTTCGCCCGTGGCCAGGGAGCCGAGCCCGGCGGGAGCGGCTTGGGCCTCGCCCTGGTCCGGGAGTCCGCGCAGGCGGCCGGCGGGGAGGCCGTTGCCGAGACATCGCTCTCGGGTGGATTGCGCGTCACCACCTCCTGGCCCGCGGCGCATCGATAGCCTCGCGACGTGCTGGTCGACTACATCCGCCACAGCGAGGCAGTCGGAATCATCCGGCTCAACCGTCCAGAGCGACTCAATGCCGTCACGCCCGAACTCATCGACGGCCTTCTCGCCGGCTTCGACCAGGCCGATGAACACGGCGCACGGGTCCTCGTCCTCGCGGGCAGCGGTCGGTCGTTCTGCGCGGGATGGGACCTCAGGCAGCCGGTGCTCAAGGAGAGTCGGGAGCAGGCGCGGGCGCGGCTGCAGCGGCTCCAGGACGTCACTCGGCGCACCCGTGCCTTCCCCGGCCCGGTGATCGCCGCTGTGCAGGGCTATGCCCTGGGGGCCGGCGCGGAGTTCGCCCTCGGCTGCGACCTCGTCGTGGCGGGGGAGGACGCGGTCTTCGGCTTTCCCGAGGTCGAGGTGGGACTCAGCGGCACCAACGGAGCCTCCGCGCTGCTGCCCAGGCTCGTTGGCCTCGGCCGCGCCAAGGAACTGGTCTTCCTCGGTGAGCGCTGCGACGCAACGCGCGCTCGCGAGTTCGGCCTGGTCTGTCGCCTCGTGCCCGCGGGCGCGCACGAGCACGCTGCGCTGGAGATAGCCGAGCAACTTGCCTCGAAGCCACCTGAGGCGCTTCGCCTTGCCAAGCGCCTGCTGGACGAGGGCGCGCAGTCGAGTGTCGACGCCGCGCTGCAGGCCGAGGTCAAGGCGGCACTGGCCACGCTCGACTCGGGTGAGAGTGCCGCTGCGGCGGGTCGCTTCCAGGATCGCTGACCTCGCGTGACCGAACTCGAGGCCGTCGGGTCCCTCCCTGACGCGGTGCGCCGCGCGGCACAGGCGTGGCCGGATCGCATCGGCTGGGTGTTTGACCTGCGCGATGGCCCGGAGCCGCAGCACTCGGCCACGCTCACCTTCGGGGAGATCGCGGCGGGGGTCGACCGCTTCGCTCGGCACCTTGGGGGATGCGGCGTTCAGCGGGGGGATCGCGTCGGCGTGATGCTGCACAATCGCCCCGAGTTCGCGCTCGCCTGGCTCGCGCTGGCGAGACTCGGGGCGACCATGGTCCCGCTGAGCGTGAAGGCTCGTCACGAGGATGCGTCCTGGGTCCTCTCCAAGTCGCGCGCGGTCGCCGTGATCTCGTCTCCGGGACTGGTGGAGCGCATCGCACCCATCTCCATTCCGCTACTCGATATCGATGCGTTCGACAGCCCAGCGTTCGGGGCGGATCGGGCCGACGGCGCTGCCCTCCCGAAGGTCTACGACCCGGACGGCATCGTCAACGTGCAGTTCACCTCCGGCACGACAGGTCACCCGAAGGGGTGCCTGCTATCGCACCGGTACTGGCTGCACCTCGCAACGAGCCTGGTCACCGGCTTCCCGCGCCTGCGGGACGGCGACCGCCTGCTCACTGCCCAGCCCATGTCGTACATGGACCCGCAGTGGAATCTCGCGGCCGGGCTCGTGAGCGGCGCGGCCGTCGTGGTCCTCGACGGATTCCACCCCACCACCATCTGGGAGCGACTGCGCGAGCACGGTGCGACCTACTTCTACTGCGTCGCATCCATGCCGGTTCTCATGCTCACGACACCTCCCCGCTCGGATGACCATGACCACGGGGTGCGCGTCATCCAGTGTTCTGCGATCCCGCCTGCCCGTCACGCGGAGCTCGAGGCCCGATGGGGGGCGCCTTGGTACGAGGTGTTCGGGATGACCGAGACCGGTGGGGATATCCATGTGACCGACGAGGACCACGACCTATGCCTCGGAACCGGGACTATCGGACGGCCCAAGCCCGGCCGCGAGGTGCGTATCGTCGCTACCGACGGCAGCCCCCTCCCCGCGGGGTCGACCGGGGAGCTCACGCTGCGCGGTCCGGGCATGATGTCGGGCTACGACGACGAGCCCGAAGCAACTGCGGCGGTGTTCCGCGACGGTTGGCTACACACCGGAGACCTCGCCCGCCAGGATGAGCGGGGCTACGTCTGGCTCGTCGGTCGGGTGAAGGACGTGGTGCGCCGTTCGGGGGAGAACGTCGCCGCCCGCGAGGTCGAGGACACTCTCCTCGCCCACCCCTCGGTCCGCCTCGCTGCCGTCGTCGGCGTACCCGACGAGGTGCGCGGCGAGGAGGTCAAGGCCTACGTAGTCCTGACGGATGCACGAGATGCGTCCCAAGCAGCGTCCGATCTGCGTGACCACTGTGCGGCCCGCATTGCCGGATTCAAGGTGCCGCGCTACTGGGAGGTTCGCTCGGATCTCCCCCGGACCCCGTCCGAGCGCGTGGCAAAGCAGCAGGTCGTGCCCGGGCTCGCCTGGGATGTCGAGTCCGGGGCTTGGGTGGACATGTCGACAGCGGCCCTGGTGCCCTACGACGCGGGCGCGCACGAGGCCGACGTGCGGAGGATCTACGAGGCGTCGTTCCCTGAGGCGCTGCGATCGCAGTGGGCGGAGATCGGTGCCCATCGAGCTGATGAGGAGCTCCTCGTCCTCCTTGACGGGAATCCCGCCGGCTTCGCGCTGATGCGCCACCTCGGGAACACCGGCTGCGCATTCGTGCGCTACTTCGCCGTCGACGAGTCGCGGCGCGGGCGCGGGCTGGGAGGCCGCCTCATGCGAGGGCTGGTCGAGGCCCTCGAGGAGCGCGGCAGCCGCGCGGTGCTCCTCGATGTCGAGGATCCCGACGCCGACCCGGAGCATCGGGAGGAAGGCCTGCGTCGCATTGCGTTCTACGAGCGCCAGGGGCTCGTGCTGCTGCCGGTCGCGGAGTACGCGCCACCCGATCACGGCAGTTCGGGGGAGCAGGTCGCCCTCCTCCCGATGGGCATGGCCTTGGCGGGTCAGCCACCGCTGCAGGGCGAGGCACTCGCCGAGGCGATCACGGCTGTCATGCGCTACCGCTACGGGGTCGAGCCGCCGTAGTCGGCGAGCATCGGGCGAGGAGCGCCCATCATGCGCTCGGTTCGACCAGGGTTCGCGCTATCGCTAGCCGCGGTGCAGGCCGAGATCCCACTCGCCGGACAGCCGGCGCAGTGTGCCCGCCGCCTTCTCCACCGCATCGCCGCCGCCGGCGAGCGCAGCGGCGTACCCGAGCAGGTAGGTCGTAATCGGAGCGGCCGGGCGGTCCACGGCGTGAGCGGCGTCCCGTGCGATGTCGAGCAGCATCTGCTGGTCCACGTCGGGGATCGTCACTCCCAGGTCCTGCGACAGCGCGTCGGTCGCGGCCTTGGTCCACTGGGTGAGCGGGTCATGCGTCATGGGCGGATCCTCTCATCCTCGCGGCGGCGGCGTACGGCCTTGTAGGCCGCGTCGACTCCGAGGAGTGCGACGGCGCTGGCGATCGCAGCGGCCCACCCCGCCCAGGTGGGCGGAGCCTGTCCGAGCGCCCCGGCCAGCAGCGGGATGAAGATGAACGCCGCCGCGATCGCGAGGTCGATGGCGACGGCCGGGATGAGGAGCCGGTTCGTCATCCATCCCAGGGAACCCGGCCAACGCGTGGCGCTGCGGCAGGCGAAGGCGTTCGCCGTCTGCGCCAGCACGATCGCGGTGAACGTCGCGCCCGATGCGGCCAGGGCGATGTCCCCTCCCGGGAAGTCCTCACCCGGCCGCCAGCCCCAGGCGAGGAAAGTGATGAGGAACGCGGCGAGGCTGAGGACGGCGACGGTGGGACCGAGGATCCCGAACGCGCGGAGCAGAACCGTGCGGTTGAGCAGGGGGCCCGAGGGTGGCGGTCGCTCGAGCACCCTGCGGGCCGGTGGCTCAGCGCCCAGGGCTGTGGCCGCCAGCGTGTCGGTTCCGATGTCGATCGCGAGCACCTGGAGCACTCCCAGCGCGAGCGGGAAGAGCCCGCCGGACAGCGCCCACAGCACGAACGGCGCGAGCTCCGCGACGTTGTCGGTCAGGTGGTAGGTGAGGAAGCGCCGGATGTTCACGTAGGTCGACCTGCCCTGCTCGACACCGGCGACGATGGACCCGAAGTGGTCGTCGAGGAGGACCAGGTCGGCGGCATCGCGGGCGACGTCGGTGCCCGACTGCCCCATGGCGATTCCGATGTCGGCCTCGCGCAGGGCGGGGGCGTCGTTCACCCCATCGCCCGTCATGGCCACGACGTGACCCCGGTCGCGCAGGGCGCGCGCGATGCGCAATTTGTCCTCGGGCGTGACGCGCGCGATGACCACGCCGTCGCGGTCGATGAGCGCACCGAGCTGCTGGTCATCGGCGGGCAGGGAGGTCCCGTCGATGACCGGATCCCCCGGTTGTCGCAGTCCCACCTCGTCGGCGATCGTCGTCGCGGTGATCGGATGGTCGCCGGTCACCATGGCGACGCGGATCCCCGCGGAGCCGCAGGCGCGGACCGCCTCGCGGACGTCGGGGCGCGGGGGGTCCTCCAGGGCGAGGAGTCCCAGGAGGGTGAGCGCCTCCTCGGCCTGGGGCAGGACCGGGTCGGGCGGGGAGGTGCGGCGGGCGACGGCGAGGACCCGCAGGCCGCGAGCTGCCATCGAGTCGAGCGCCGATTGGGGGTCTCCGTCGGGCCCATCGTCCACGCACAGGGGAAGCAGGCTGTCGGGGGCACCCTTGACGACCACCTGCCCATCCACGATCACCGACATGCGCCGGCGCTGCGGGGTGAAGGGGAACCGGTGCGTGACGACCGCATCGAACCGCAATCCGTCGACGTCGACGCCCAGACGACGGGCGAAGGCGTCGAGGGCGGCCTCCATGGGATCCCCGTGCGCCACCCACTCGCCGTCGTGTCGTTCGATGCGGCCGTCGGAGCACTCCACCGCGGCCTTCGCGAGCGCGAGGAGTGGAGCCCGATCACCGGTGATGTCGAGCGAGGCATCCGGGTGGTAGCCGGGCTCGGCGCAGTGCGCGGTCGCGTCTGGGGTCCAGGCCTCGACCACCGTCATGCGGTTCATCGTGAGCGTGCCGGTCTTGTCAGTGCAGATGAACGTCGTCGAGCCGAGTGTTTCCACCGCTTCCAGGTGACGGACGAGGACCTGCCTCTTGGCCATCTGCTCGGCACCCCAGGCGAGGGTCAGCGTGACGGTGGGCAGCAGCGCCTCGGGGACCAGGGCCACGGTGACGCCGACCGCGAAGATGAGCGCATCTGAGACCGGGTTGCCGACGAGCAGTGTGATCCCGAAGAACAGTGCGCCGACCCCGAGCGAGATCGCGGCGATGATGCGCACGACGCGCTGGAGCTGTCGGGTCAGCGGCGTGGGCGGCCTGGTGGAGGTGCCGGTCAGCCGCGTGATCTCTCCCAGGCGCGTGGCGCCGGCCACTCTGGTTACCTGGGCCGTGCCGCCGCCATCAACCACGAAGCAGCCGGCGAAGACTTCGGCGCCGTCGTCGACGGGGACCGGGTCGCTCTCGCCGGTGAGCATCGAGGTGTCCAGCCGTAGTGAGGTGGAGCGGCGTACGACGCCGTCGGCGGGGATGCGATCTCCCGGGTCCAGGACGACCACGTCGTCGACGACCACCTCGCGCGCATCGACCACCGTCGACTGTCCGTCGCGCAGGACGGTGGCACGCGCGGGGATAAGGGAGCGCAGACGCTCGGCCGCGCGGTCGGCGCGGCCCTCCTGAACGAAGGAGAAGGTTCCGTTGAGGAGGATCACCAGGACGATCGCGATGGCTAGTTGGGGCATACCGGCAAGGAGCGCCAGGCCCGCGGCCGCCCACAGCATGAGGGCGAAGAAGTGCGTGAACTCCCGCAGTGCTCGCCGCAGCGCCGACGGCCGGGGTGGCGCGGGCATCTCATTGGGGCCCTGGTCGCGGAGCCGCGCGGCAGCCTCCGCTGAGGTGAGCCCCGCGGTGTCCATCCTCGCGATCCTGCGGCGCCGGGAGCCGCAGCCGCGCCCGGCGAGCAGTCAGCCTGCGGCGAGGGCTCGGTCAACTACTTGACATCGGCGTCAACTTGACACTAGCGTCAAGTTCATGGCGACGGTGCTGACCACGCGCGTGAAGGCACCCCAGCCCGGCACGGCGACGACCCCGAGTCCCAATCGCGAGGCCATGGTCGAGGCCCTTGCCGAGATCGACGCCCTGCTCGCCAAGGTGACGGCCGGCGGTGGCAGCGACGATCCGGAGAAGAACGCGCGCACGGTCGCCCGGCACCGCGGCCGCGGCAAGCTCCTCCCGCGCGAGCGCATCTCGCTGCTGCTGGATCGCGGGTCGCCGTTCCTCGAACTCAGTCCACTGGCCGGATGGGGCACCGATGACCCGCTGGGAGGCGGTGTCGTCACCGGAATCGGCCGGGTGAGCGGCACCGAGTGCATGATCGTGGCGAACGACCCAACGGTGAAGGGCGGTTCGCAGGGACCCACATCGGTAGCCAAGGGACTGCGTGCCATGGACATCGCCCGCGTCAATCGCCTCCCGCTGGTGAGTCTCACCGAGTATGGCGGGGCCGACCTGCCCAAGCAGGCCGAGATCTTCGTTCCGGGTGGTGCGAGCTTCAAGAACCTCACGCAACTGTCGGCCATGGGCATTCCCACCGTGACCCTGGTGTTCGGCAGCAGCACGGCTGGAGGCGCCTACGTACCGGGCATGAGCGACTACGTCGTCCTGCAGAAGGATGCGGCCCGCGTCTATCTCGGCGGCCCGCCGCTGGTCAAGATGGCGATCGACGAGGACGCCGACGAGGAGGAACTCGGCGGAGCGGAGATGCACGCGCGGACCTCCGGCCTCGCGGACTACCTGGCACGCGACGAGCGGGATGCCCTGCGCATCGGCCGGGAGATCGTGGGACACCTGCGCTGGCGCAAGCAGGGCCCCGGCCCGGACCGACCGGCCGTCGATCCGCTGTACGACCCCGCGGAGCTGCTCGATATCGCCAGCGCGGACATCCGCCAGCCATTCGAGGCCCGAGAGGTGCTGGCGCGGGTCCTCGACGGGAGCGAGTTCGAGGAGTTCAAGCCGCTGTACGGTTCGACGCTCGTCACCGGATGGGGGCACATAGGTGGCTACCCGGTCGGCGTGCTCGCCAACAACGGCATCCTGTTCAGCGAGGAGAGCCACAAGGGAGCGCAGTTCATCCAGCTGTGCAATCGCATGGATGTCCCGATCGTCTTCGCACAGAACATCACCGGCTTCATGGTCGGCACCCGCTATGAGCAGGGCGGCATCATCAAGGACGGCGCCAAGCTCATCAATGCCGTGTCCAACTCGACGGTCCCACACCTCACGCTCATGATGGGAGCGTCGTACGGCGCGGGCAACTACGGCATGTCGGGTCGTGCCTACGACCCGCGCTTCGTCTTCTCGTGGCCGAACCACCGCATTGCGGTCATGGGTCCCAAGCAGCTCGCAGGGGTACTCACCATCGTGGCGCGGCAGAAGGCACAGAGCATGGGCATCGAATTCGACGAGGCGGCCTTCGCGCCTATTCGCGATGCCTTCGAGCAGCAGGTCGAGGGCCAGTCCACGGCGCTGTTCGCGACCGGGCGCCTCTGGGACGACGGCATCATTGACCCCCGCGACACGCGGACTGTCCTGACACTCGCCCTCTCGGCCGTGCATTCGGCCCCTGTCACCGGCGCCACGTCATACGGCGTCTTCCGGATGTGATGGGCATGCGACGCATCCTGGTGGCCAACCGCGGGGAGATTGCCCGCCGTGTGTTCCGCACCGCACGGGCGATGGGCCTGCAGACCGTCGCCGTCTACTCCGAGCCCGATGCGGGCGCGCCCTTCGTGCGCGAGGCCGATGTCGCCATCGCGCTGCGGGGCTCGACAAGTGCCGAGACGTACCTCGACATTGCTCAGGTGCTCGACGCGGCGCAGCGCTCCGGCGCGGATGCGGTGCACCCGGGGTACGGATTCCTCTCGGAGAGCCCGGACTTCGCCGAGGCGGTCCGCGAGGCCGGACTGACCTGGATCGGCCCGACACCGGAGGCGATCCGCGCGATGGCGCTCAAGGTGGAAGCCAAGCGCCTGGCCGCTGACGCCGGCGTACCACTCGTCCCCGGCGCGGAACTCCCCGATGCGGTTGGCGACGAGGAGGCCGCGGTGCGCGCCGAGCAGGTCGGCTACCCCCTTCTCGTCAAGGCCTCCGCGGGTGGTGGCGGCAAGGGCATGCGCGTGGTCGACGGCCCCGGGGATCTTGCGGACGCGCTGGCCTCAGCGAGGCGGGAGGCGCAGGCGTCCTTCGGCGACTCGACTGTCTTCCTGGAGCGCTACCTCGATCAGGCCCGCCATGTGGAGGTGCAGGTATTCGGGGACGCTCACGGGAATGTGGTCCACCTCGGTGAGCGAGAGTGCTCGATCCAGCGTCGACACCAGAAGATCGTCGAGGAGTCACCGTCGCCCGGGCTCGAGCCCTCGGTTGCGGACAGCATGTACGCCGCCGCGGTCGCGCTCGCCCGAGCGATTGGCTACCGGGGGGCGGGGACGGTGGAGTTCCTCGTGTCCGGGACCGGCGCGGACCAAGTCTTCTTCTTCCTGGAGATGAACACCCGGCTCCAGGTGGAGCATCCCGTCACCGAGATGGTGACCGGGATCGATCTCGTCGAGTGGCAGATCCGGGTCGCCCGGGGAGAGGTACTGCCGAAGGGACAGGAGGAGATCCGGCGTCAGGGCCACGCGATCGAGGTACGCCTCTACGCGGAGGATCCCGCGCGCGGGTACCTGCCCAACACCGGGATCCTCCGGGAGTTCGCGGTGGACCCCGCGCTGCGCGTCGACTCCGGGGTCGAGGCCGGCTCGCTGGTCACGGCGTACTACGACCCGATGCTCGCGAAGGTCATCGCCCACGCCGAGGACCGCGAGAGCTCGGCGTCGCAACTGGCCCGGGGCCTGCGCGCATCGCGGATCCACGGCCTGGTCACCAACCGCGATTCCCTGGTCGCGATCCTGGAGTCTCCGCGCTTCCTCTCAGGCGAGACCACCACCGCCTTCCTCGAGGAGGAGCCAGCGGTTCTCGGCCCCGTCGTTCCTTCTGACGTGCGCGACCGTCACCTCGCGAGCATCGCGGTGCAGGGTCGTCCCGTTCTAGACGGGGTACCCGCCGGATGGCGCAACGTCCCGTCGGTGCCGGAGTTCACGGCCGTGCGCGAGTTGGGTGCCGAGTCGGACACCACCGTCACCACCCTGTGGAGCATGGGGGGCACGCGTGTCGGGGTACTGGAAGATGGAGCCGAGCCCTTCGTCGATCCCCCCCGCGCCTTGGTCGACGTCGACTTCAGCGCTGCCGGGGACGTCATTGCCGTCCGGATCGACGGGGTGCTCGCGACCTGCGCGGTTGCTGCGTACGACGACCTGGTCTGCATCGACGACGGACTGTGGTCCACCCAGTGGCACCGGGTTTCGCTCTACCCGGGCGGCTCCGCCGACGAGGGCGCGAAGGGACCGTCAACGCCCGTCCCGGGCACGGTCACTGTCGTCGAGGTGGCCGCGGGCGACCGCGTCATGGCCGGTCAGACGCTCGTCGTCCTCGAGGCGATGAAGATGGAGCATCGCATCACCGCAGATGTCGACGGTGTCGTGGCAGAGGTGCTCGTGGTGCCGGGACAGTCCGTGGAGGCACACGCCGTCGTCGCTGTTCTCGAGACCTCTCAGGAGAGCACGTGACCCGCCCGGTCATCATCGCCAACTGCAGCGGGTTCTTCGGCGATCGGCTGACCGCTGCGCGCGAGATGGTGGAGGGCGGTCCGATCGACGTCCTCACGGGCGACTGTCTCGCGGAGCTCACCATGCTCATCCTCGCCCGCCAGAGGCTCAAGCACGGCGCGGGCGCCGGCTACGCACGCACCTTCATCTCCCAGATGGAGCAGGTCCTGGGCACCTGCCGCGATCGCGGCATCCGCATCGTCAGCAATGCCGGGGGCCTGGATCCCGAGGGATGCGCGGATGCGCTGGCGCAGACCGTGGAGAAGCTGGGTCTCGGGGCCGTCAGCATCGGGGTCGTCACGGGCGACGACCTCATGCCTCGACTGCCGCAGCTCCCCGAGGAGTGGCGCAATCTCGACACGCGTGAACTCCCCGACGGCATTTCCTTCCTTACCGCGAACGCCTACCTGGGCGGCGAACCGGTCACGGCGGCGCTGGCCGCCGGAGCGGACGTGGTCATCACCGGCCGCGTCACCGACGCTGCTCTCGTCGTCGGGCCGGCCGCCTGGTGGCACGGGTGGTCGTACGCCGACGCCGCGGCAGGAGACCCGGAACAACTCGACCGATTCGCGGGGGCGATAGTCGCGGGCCATGCCATCGAGTGCGGGGCGCAGGTCACTGGCGGCAACTACTCGTTCTTCACCTCATTGGCCGGGATGGAACATCCGGGTTTCCCCATCGCGGAGGTGAGCGAAGACGGGTCCAGCGTGATCACGAAGCATCCCGGCACAGGCGGTTCCGTGACCGTCGGTACGGTCACGGCGCAGTTGCTCTACGAGATCGGCGGCCGCGCCTACGCGAACCCCGATGCCACCGCTCGCTTCGACACCATCCGGCTCACCCAGCAGGGTGCGGACCGGGTGCTCATCGACGGGGTGCGTGGCGAGAGCGCGCCGGAGCGCCTGAAGGTTGCCGCGAACTATCTCTGGGGCTTCCGCAATTCCATGACGCTGGTGATGACGGGTCTCGACGTGCGCGACAAGGCCGACCTCGCGCTCCGGGCCGTCGCCGGTATCGACCTCGACTCGGCCATGGCCGCCGGTGT
>JAPOJD010000052.1 GCA_029978585.1 Actinomycetota bacterium | reverse complement strand
GTCGACGTCCAGAACGGCATCCCCTTCCTGTCGCCCTGGACGGGACCGACGCCGGTGGTCGTGCTGGTCCATCACGTCCACCGGGAGCAGTGGCCGGTCGTCTACGACCCGCTGCGGTCCCGCATCGGCTGGTGGGTGGAGTCGATGCTTGCCCCGTGGGTCTACCGCGACTGCCGCTACGTCGCGGTGTCGACCGCGACGAGCCAGGAGCTCACCCGCCTGGGGGTCGATCCCGCGCGCATCAGCGTCATCAGGAACGGCACGCCTGAGTCGGCCGATGACATGGGGCACCGACCCGATCCCGAGCCGCGCCTCCTGGTCCTCGGCCGACTCGTGCCGCACAAGCGGGTCGAGCACGTGCTCGAGGCCGCAGCCATCCTGCGCGACCGATGGCCCGGCCTGCGCGTTGCCATCGTCGGCGATGGCTGGTGGGCGCCGTCGCTGCACGAGCGGGCACGCGAACTGCAGGTCGAGGACATCGTGGAGTTCGCCGGGCATGTCTCCGAGGAGCGCAAGTCACAGGAGATCTCTCGCGCCTGGCTACTCGCACTGCCCTCACTGAAGGAGGGGTGGGGGCTCGTCGTGATGGAGGCCGCCTCGGCCGGCGTTCCCACCGTCGCCTACCGAAGCGCGGGCGGCGTCACGGAGTCCATTGCCGACGGCGAGACCGGAATCCTGGTGGACGGGGACGCCGACGCGTTCGCCGCCGCGCTGGATGCGCTGCTGCGCGACGACAGGCGCCGCGAGGCAATGGGCAACAGGGCACGCGTGCGCGCGAGGTCGTTCACCTGGGAAGAGGCCGTTGACCAGTTCGAGGATGTCCTCGCGTCGGCCTATGAGGACGCCCGCGCTGCTCCGCCGGCTTCCGGCGGCCCGATCAGTTGGTGGAGCCGTAGACGACGTACGGCGCGTCCACGGTCGGCGGGACCGCCGTCTGCGAGGAGATGAGCGCGAACGACGCGCCACCGGCGAGCACAGCACCCACAACGGCGGCCACGATCGGCCCGATCACTAAGCCCATGCGCTGCGACTCCTCCGCTGGCGGACTATGACGGTGTCACCGTACCAAAGGAACCGCGCCGACGTCGCGGTTCGCGCCAGAGCGCCGCCGCGACAGCCCAGGCCACCAGGGAGGCCACGACGAGCACGTCCGCGGCCACCACCCACGGCGTCCCCGGCGGTAGGCCCCGCTCCTGAGCTGGCATCGGTGTCGCCAGCAGCCGGAGGCCCCCCGATCGCAGGGCCGGCTGCATGCCTGCGAGTGCTGTGGCCGATACGGGAATCGCGCTCGCCTGGCCCTCTTCCACCAGCACCCAGCCGATCCCCAAGGCCGGGAGGAGCGTGGCGAGGTCGTCGCCTGCGGCGATGGCCCGGGCGACCTCTGCTGCGCGAGGATCCTCTCCGCTCACCACCACGATCCCGTCCGGAGTCGCGACCGCGAGTCCGTCGTCGACGACGGTGGGCCGGGGCAACCAGCGGGGAGCGGGGTCGAGGACCGTGCGGTCGCCGTTCCAGGCGAAGCGGCGAAATGCCGACCACGGCAGCACGACCACGTCCCCGGGCCGCGGGTCCGCCGCCAGGAAATCGCGAACCTCCGGCCACTCCGGGGGGTATTCCACCGCCGTCAGCCGTCCGCCGACGCCCCACGCCAGGTCCGGAAGCGCCGCCAGGGGCACGACGAGGGCCAGGGCCAGGAGCGCGGAGCGGGCCGAGCGATCCCGCACCCGCGCCAGTGCGGCGGCCACGCCCAGGCCGGCCCCGACGCTGGTCAGCAGCGCGAGGGGGGCGAGGAGCTTCTGAGAGTCCCGGAGGAGCCCCAGGGCCGGGGACATCTCGAGGAATGAGGCCCACAGGGGCTCCGCGGTGGCGGACAGCACGGCGGCGAGGAGCCCGCACGCGGCCGTGGCCCACAGCCACAGCGTCACGGCGCGGCCCAGGGACCGGATGAGACTCGGCGTGCCGATCACGGCGAGGAGCAGGAGAACCACCCCGAGCAGGGGCGCCACGACCCACGATCGCGAGTCCGGCACCGCATCGGCATTCCACAGCCCGCCGAGACCGAGCGCCGTGAGTAGCGGGCCCCAGGGTCCCTCAGAGCGCAGGCCGAAGACGCCCGCTCCGCTGGCCGCGGACGCGGCGTAGGTCGGCGCCGCGTCCGAGAGGAGGGCTGAGAGGAGGGCAGGGAGCACCCAGGGCAACGCGAGGGCGGCGCACCCGCAGCCGACCAGGGCGCGGATCCCGGCCGACGCGCGCGATCCCGGCCCCACGGCCACCGGCAGCGCGAGCCCGAGCAGGAGGAGCGAGCCGGAGGGCGTGAGGGAGCCCACGGCGATCTGAAGGACCATCCGGGGACCCGCTGCCACCCGTCCCCGTCTCAGGTCGACGGCGCTGGCCAGCGCCCAGGGCGCCATGGCATACGCCAGGAGCAGCCCCCAGTGTCCGATCACCAGTCGCTCGGCGACGAAGGGGTTCCACGCGGCAAGTGTGGCCGCGACCAGGCGCGCCGACAGCGCCGGAACATCGGTCAGCAGGCGCAGCATCCCCAGGCCAGCCAGCACGGGGATCGACACCAGGATCGCCTTCTCCAGCAGCATCCCGGGCACCAGCGTCGTGAGCACGGACACGACCGCGTCCTGTGGCACGGCGCGGGGGAATCCGCCGTCCAGCCCGAGCGCGGCCGGGAGAAGGTCCTGGCGTGGTGTGAACACGAGGTCATAGCTGAGGACGAACCCCGGGGCCAGGAGCGGGGCGTTGATGAGGAGCGCGAGGACGACGACCCAGGCCACCGGGGCCCACGTACGCCAATCGGGACGGGCGGGATGGACCGACGGCGGCCCGTCCAGCCATCCGACGGCGCGACCCTTGAGTCCCATGGGCGGTTATCGTGACACGCGTGAGCGGGCGGCGGGCCATCGTGTCGAGCACCGTGATCGTCGCCGGAGCACTTGGCGTGGCCCAGTTGTTCTCCTACGCCGTGAGCGTGGTCGCCGCCAGAGCGCTCGGCCCCGAGCAGTTCGGCGTCCTGGCCGCCCTACTGGGGATCCTGCTCATCGGGAGCGTCCTCGCCATGGGCATCCAGGCGGTTGCGGCTCGACGGCTCGTGCACCTGCCGAGCGGTGATCGCGATGGTGCGTCACGCGACATCCTGCGTGACGGCCTCGTGGGCGGATGCGCCGTGGCGGCGGCAACGATCCTGGTGAGTCCGCTCCTCATGTGGCTGCTGCGCCTGGACGGCTGGGCTCCCCTCCTGCTGGCGGCCCTCGCCTTCATTCCCCTGACCTGGGCCGGCGCTCAGTACGGCGTCGCGCAGGGGCGCGAGGCGTACTCGCGTCTCGCCACGGTCTATCTCGCCGTCGGGGTCGGCCGGGGAATCGGGGGCGTGGCGGGCGCAATCGTCTCGGGCAGCGTCCTCGGGACCATGCTGGGCCTCACGGTTGGGACCGCCGTGGGTGCCGTCGCCGGCCGCATCGCGGTCTCGCCGCTTGCCCGAGGATCGCGCTTCCGCGTAGAGCGATTCTTCGGGGACACGGCTCACGCGACCCACGCGCTTCTCGCGCTGTTCGTCCTCACGAATGTCGATGTCCTGCTCGCGCGCGCGCTGCTGTCGCCCTACGAGGCGGGCGAATACGGCCTCGGTGCCGTCATCGCGAAGGTCGCCTTCTGGCTGCCGCAGTTCGTCGGCGTCGTGGCCTTTCCGCGCTTCGCCGACGCACGTCGCGCGCGGGCCACTGTGGTGAGCCTCGCCGCCGTGGCGGCCATGGGCGTCGTGGTCATCGTGGTGACCGCACTGGCCCCGGGGCTGGTGGTCGGCTTCGTCGGCGGGTCGGCGTACGCCGAACTGGTGCCCATCGCGTGGATGTTCGCCGCGATCGGCAGCGTCTTCGCGCTCGCCCAGGCCCTCCTGCTCACCCGGTTGGCGGTGGACGACCGGCGCGCCGTGATCGCCGTGTGGGCGGCAGCGGCACTCCTCGTCGCGCTGGCCTCCCTGATCATGCCGCGGACCGTGGCGGGGCTCGCCTCAAGCGCCCTCATCGCCGGCGTGGGCCTTGGTGCCCTGGGCGTGGTCGTGGCGGCTCGCGAGATTCGCGCCGAGGCCGCGGCGGGCGCTCAGTCCTCCGCGAGCACCCCTGGCTCGGGCCAGGCCCCGGGCGTGTAGATCGGGTCGTACCCGCTCTGGGGACCGAGCGCCTCCTCCACCGCCGCCTGCCCGGGGAACGTTCCCTCGCGAACCCAGCGGTCCAGGAGTTCGATGACCGCGATGCGTGATTCCGGCGTGAAGTTGCAGTGTCCCGCCCCGTAGGGCGCACCCTCCTCCTCGCTGTAGGCCGCGGGCGGCACGGTGTACAGCTGCAGGAGGTCGGCGCGCACGTCGCCGCGCTCCACTTCGTCGGCGTACCGCTCCCGGAAGACGGTCGAGTTCTGCGCGATGACGAGAGGGTCGTGGGCCGTGTGCATCGTGATCGTCGGATCCTGCACGGCGCCCGTCGGTGATCCACCCCGCTCAATGGCAGCGGCGCGCGCGGCCGGATCCGGTGAGGTGCGCTCCCCCTCCTGCAGGAGTCGGAGGTAGCGATCGGTGGCACCCTCGCCCCCGATGGCATCGATGGCGGCGCGCTCCTCGTCAGAGATCCGGGCGGTGTAGTCCACCCCCTCATTCCCGCTCACGTTGCCACCGAATCGCTCCTCGATCTCCTGGCGTCCGACCGTGCTGTACGCCATCGCCGTGAGCAGCGCCTCGACAGTTCCTGAGACGGTGCTCACGATCGAGGACCCGTCGAATCGGTAGGTCTTCTTGGGGGCGTCCACGATCGCGGCGACGGTGAGCATCCTGGCGATCGCGTCGGTGTCCTGGTCGCGGGCACCCTGGATGAGCCGAGATGCGGCCCCCTCCCAGTTCATGACCGCATCCCCGTAGGACTCGTAGCCGGACAGGGTCATCTCGGGATAGATCAACTCGCGCACGGCGTAGGCGGTGTCGAAGGCAAGGTCCAGGTTGGGTACGAGCCCGGCCAGCACACCGCATAGGGGCGCGGCGCCACTCACCCACTCCGGGTGCCGCTCGGCCAGGGTCTGGGTGATGAGTCCGCCGAGGGAGTCGCCCCACACATAGACGCGGCTCGGCGTCCCCACGTTGGCCGCGAAGAAATCGTGGAGCTGTTCCCCGGCCCGAACGCCATCCTCGACGGCCCAGCCATTGCTCGCGTACGCCGATCCCGCCAGCGCGTATCCGCGGTCGAGAAGCGCCTGGCCCAGTTCCCGATCGGAGGAGTCCCAGCCCGGCACCGGGACCGGAGTCCGCTCCACGGCATCGAACGTGGGCGGGAAGGGTTCGGCCGGCCGGTACCCGTGCGAGTAGAGCAGGAGGGTGCCGTTCCACTCCTCAGGCATGAGGATCTCGTAGGGCGCTCCCTCGATCTCACCCGAGCAGGCCACCTGGTCGCATCCCCGGAAAGGGACGTTCGTGGCGCTGTCGCGCTCCGGGGAGACCGCGGCCGTGCTGGAGCACGCGGCGAGAAGGATGGCCGCACCCGCCGCCATGGTCGTGCGCAGGGGCAGATGCATGAGCGCAGTGTGGCACGATCCCGGCCGCGAGGGAGTGGCTGATGCGGCGAGCCTGGGCGCCGAACTCCCCTAGTGCGCGGCCTCCTGCCAGGTGGCCCCGGTCCCGACCGAGACGTCGAGGGGCACACGCAGGTCCGCGGCCGCCCCCATCGAGGTCACGACCAGCTCGGTGACCGCGTCCCTTTCGCCGGGCGCCACGTCGAGGACGAGTTCGTCATGCACCTGCAGGAGCAGCCGCGAGCGCAAGCCCCTCTCGCTCAGGCCACGGTGAACGGCCAGCATCGCCACCTTGATGATGTCCGCTGCGGAGCCCTGGATGGGGGCGTTCAGCGCCATCCGCTCCGCCATCTCCCGGCGCTGGCGGTTGTCACTGGTGAGATCGGGCAGGTAGCGCCGGCGCCCGAGGATCGTCTCCGTGAACCCCTGGGCTCGCGCCTCGGCTACGACTCCGTGGAGGTAGTCGCGGATGCCCCCGAAACGGGCGAAGTAGTCCTCCATGAGGACCCTGGCCTCGTCGGGCTCGATGCCCAATTGCTGGGAGAGCCCGTAGGCCGACAGGCCGTAGGCCAGGCCGTAGGACATGGCCTTGATGCGCCGGCGCATCTCCGCGTCAACGTCCTCCGGCGGGACCCTGAACACCCGGGACGCCACGGTCGTGTGCAGGTCCTCGCCTTCGGCGAAAGCCTCGATGAGGCCGGCGTCCTCGGACAGGTGGGCCATGATGCGCATCTCGATCTGGCTGTAGTCGGCGGTCAGAAGGGTCTCGAACCCGTTGCCGACCACGAAGCATGACCGGATCCGCCGCCCGGCCTCGGTGCGCACCGGGATGTTCTGGAGGTTCGGGTCCGTGCTGGAGAGCCGACCGGTGGCCGTCACCGTCTGCTGGAAGGTGGTGTGGATCCGGCCGTCGGGCGCCACGAGGGGGATGAGGCCGTCGACCGTCTGCCTCAGCCGCGACCAGTCGCGCCATTCCAGGATGGCCTCGAGGACCGGGTCCTGCGTGCGGGCGTACAGCGATTGGAGCGCCTCTGCGTCTGTCGTGTATCCGGTCTTGATGCGCTTGGTCTTCGGCAGTCCGCGCTCCCCGAAGAGCACCTCCTGCAACTGCTTGGGCGACCCGAGATTGAACGATCGGCCCACGATGCGATGCGCCTCGTCCTCCGCCGCACGCGCTGACGCCGCGAATTGCGACGAGAGATCCTCGAGCCCGGCGGAGTCCACGGCGATACCCACGCGCTCCATGTCCGCTAGCACCCGCTCGAGCGGGATCTCCAGGTCGTGCAGCAGCGCCGACGCGCCCCGACCCGACACCTCCGCATCCAGGACAGCGGACACCTCACGCACCGCGACGGCCGACTGCACCTGGTCGGCGCCAGGGTCGGCGTCCAGCGAAAGTTGGGCTTCGCCCGCAGCTCCCAGGGACCTTCCGAGGTAGCGCTCGCACAGGTCGGCGAGGTCCGGGCTGCGCTGGCCGGACTGGACGAGGTAGGCGGCCAGGGCGGTGTCCGACCTCAGCCCGGACAGGTCCAAGCCCTCCGCCCACAGGGCGAGGAGCGGGCCCTTGGCGTCGTGAAGGACCTTGCCGCGGGCGGCGTCATTGAGCCAGTCCCCGATGGCCTCTCGATCCGCCTGCCCCAGGTCCGCGAGTTCCGCGACCGCGGCGGCGCCGTCGGGGGATGCCAGTGCCAGCGACTCGAGGTGCCCCGTCCCCGCTCCCCAGGTACCCCGCGCAAACACGCCCACGGTGTCGGCCGCATGGCGCGCAAGCCAGGACTCCCACTCCCCGTCGGCCACCATCTCGGCCTCCGCGGGAGCCAGGGGTGCCGACGGTGCGGCCGCATCGTGACCCAGGGTCTCGAATAGCCGGTCGCGCAGTACCCGGAACTGCAGCGCGTCGAAGACCTCCTGGATGGGCTCGCGCTCCCAGGGCTGACGCTGGAGATCGGCCAGGTCGATGTCGAGTGGCACGTCGCGCACGAGTTCGGTGAGGCTCCGGTTGACGAGGACCTGCGGCAGCGCGTCCCGAAGCGCGTCCCCCACCTTGCCGCGCACCTGGTCCACATGATCGACGAGCCCATCCAGCGAGCCGTACTCGCTGATCCACTTGGTCGCGGTCTTCTCCCCTACGCCCGGGATACCCGGGAGGTTGTCGCTGGGGTCCCCGCGCAGGGCGGCGAAATCGGGGTACTGGGTTGGCGTGAGGCCGTATTTGTCCTCCACCGCCTGCGGTGTCATGCGAGCCAGGTCAGAGACTCCCTTGCGGGGGTAGAGGACCGTCACCTGCGGGGATACCAGTTGGAAGGTGTCCCGGTCACCGGTGATGATGAGGACCTCGCAGCCCTCCTCCGCGCCACGCGTCGCCAGCGTTGCGATGATGTCGTCCGCCTCGAAGCCCTCCTGCTCCAACCAGCGGATGCCCAGGGCGCTGAGCACGTCGCGGATGAGATCCACCTGGCCGCGGAACTCCTCCGGCGTTGCCGACCGCGTGGCCTTGTACTCCGGGAACTGCTCCGTTCGGAACGTCTGCCGGGACACGTCGAACGCCACCGCGACATGCGTGGGCTGCTCGTCGCGAAGCGCGTTGATGAGCATGGACGTGAATCCATAGACCGCGTTCGTGGGCTGGCCGGCCGTGGTGGAGAAATTCTCCACCGGAAGCGCGTAAAACGCCCGGTACGCAAGGGAGTGCCCGTCAAGGAGGAGCAGTCGACGGTGGCCCACGGCGTGATCCTAGGCTGCTCCCGTGACCTCCGACACCGGCCGCGAGGCGGCACCCGGCAACCCGTCGACCGAAGCCGAGGATCTCCTCGTCCACATTGCCGCGGCCGACCGCGGCGGTCTCGGCGAGCGCATGGGCATGGAGTGGATGGAGGTGACCCCGCAGCGCGTGGTCGCCCGCATCCCCGTCCACGGCAACACGCAGCCCTTCGGCCTCCTGCACGGCGGGGCGAGCGCGGTCCTCGCCGAGAGCGTGGGATCCGTTCTCGCGAACCTCAACGCCGGTCCCGGTCGCTTCGCCGTGGGTGTCGAGTTGTCCTGCGCGCACCACCGAAGCGCCCGGGACGGCTTCGTCACCGCAGTGGCCACCCCCGTGTCCGTCGGTCGCAGCCTGGTGACCAGTGACATCGCCGTGTCCGATGACGGGGGCCGGCGCATCTGCAGCGCTCGCCTCACCTGCTTCCTCCGCGATGCCGAGGGGGCTGGTTCGGCTGGCACCGGGCCGACTGCGCGTGACTCCTAGCGGAACGGATCTGCCAGATCCTTCCCGGCTGGGTGCAGCCGCGGCTATGCTCCGGCTGAACGCGGGGTGTCTCCCCTAGG
Organism: Actinomycetota bacterium; assembly: GCA_029978585.1. Lineage (GTDB taxonomy): Bacteria > Actinomycetota > Actinomycetes > S36-B12 > S36-B12 > Mxb001. The sequence goes on along the minus strand of JAPOJD010000052.1, from coordinate 4,941 downwards.
GTGACGCTCCTGAGCTACGGCATCGGGAGGCTGAGTGCACCGGGGAATGTCCCGCTGGGTGATCGCGGCCTTCGCATTCCTCGGGGCTTTCGTGCTATGCGCGGGGGTAGCCTCGGCCGCCAGCCCCTCGATCACCGCGATCGTCACCGGCGGGGACAAGGCCCCGATCGCCGGCGTCAGCGTCTCCGTCACCGGGCCCGAGGGCTTCACCGGGTCCGGCACCACGGACGCCGAGGGCCGCGCCACGATCGAGGTCCCCGCGGCGGGTCAGTACATCGTCAAGGTCGATGAGAAGACCCTCCCCCCGGGCGAGACCGTGAAGGACGGCCCTGAGCGCACCGTCAACGTGCTGTCCGGGGACAAGAAGGCCCTCTTCCCCGTGGGCATCGGCGGGGAGCCGGCCGGTGGCGAAGACTCCGGCAGCGGGGCGGGGGAATTCGGCGCCCAGGTCCTGCAGCTCATCGTCGACGGCGTCGTCCTATCCCTCATCATCGCCCTCGGCGCCCTGGGCCTCAACCTCATCTTCGGCACCACCGGCCTCACGAACTTCGCGCACGGGGAACTCCTCGCGCTCGGCGCGTTCACCGCCTACGTCTTCAATGCGACCCTGGGCCTCAACCTCATCGTTGCCTGCATCCTGGCCCTTGTCGTGAGCGCAGCGGCCTGGGGCTGGGGCCAGAACTACCTGCTCTGGCGACCGCTGCGCAAGCGAGGCACCGGCCTCATCGCCGCCATGATCGTCTCCATCGGCCTGGCAATGACGATCCGCTACATCCTGCTCATGATCTTCGGCGGGGATGGCCGCTTCTACACCGACTACGCGGGCCAGTCGGGCCTGGAGATCGGGCCGGTGAACATCACCCCCAAGGCCATCATCCTGTCCCTCCTCGCCATCCTGGCGCTCACGGCAACGGTGCTCTGGCTGCGGTCCTCCCGGATGGGCAAGGCCACCCGTGCCGTCTCCGACAACCCGGCGCTCGCGTCGGCGTCGGGCGTCAACGTCGAGCGCGTCATCGCCGTCGTGTGGGTGCTGGGCGCCACACTCGCTGGCTTCGCCGGCATGTTCCAGGGCATCAACAACAACGTCGCCTGGACCATGGGTCAGGGCCTGCTGCTCACCATGTTCGCGGCGATCGTGCTCGGCGGCCTGGGAACCATCGGCGGAGCCATCGTCGGGTCCTTCGTCGTGGGCATGTCGGTCCAGCTCAGCACCCTCATTGTCCCCACGCAGATGAAGACGGGAGCGGCGCTCGCCCTCATGATCGTGCTGCTCCTCATCAGGCCGCAGGGACTACTCGGCAAGCCGGAGAGGGTGGGCTGACATGGACCTGGGATTCGCGCTCACGCAGGCTCTCTCGCAGGCCATCGGCGTTACGGCGATCATCTACCTGCTCGCCACGATGGGCCTCAACATCCAGTTCGGGTACGCGGGCCTGCTCAACTTCGGCCAGGTCGCCTTCGTCGCCGTCGGCTCCTACACGATCGGCGCGTGCGTCATGACCGTGGCCCCGGCGATCACCTCGTGGTGGCCGTCCGCCGAGAGCTACATCCTGTGGATCGCGATCCCCTTAGCCTTGCTCGTCAGCCTGCTCCTGTCCCTCCTGCTGGGCATACCCACCCTGCGGCTGCGGGCCGACTACCTCGCCATCGTGACCATCGCCACCGGCGAGATCTTCCGTCTCGTCGTCAAGTCCATCGAGCCTCTGGGCGGCGTGCAGGGCATCTCGGGCAAGATCGGGGCCAACTTCTACGCCCTCAACCCCTTCCCCGATGTCGACCGGGTGGAACTCGGGCTCGTCACGTACACCCGCAGCGACATCTGGGTGGTCGTGGTCGGCTGGATCGTGATCGGGCTGCTCCTCCTGCTCACCTGGGCCCTCATGCGCAGCCCGTGGGGTCGCTCCCTTCGCGGCATTCGCGAGGACGAGGACGCGGTGCTGGCCCTGGGCAAGAACACCTACCTTCGCAAGATGCAGGCCCTCATCCTCGGTGGCCTGTTCGGGACCATGGCCGGCATCTTCTGGGTGGTGGCGAAGCAGTCAGTTCAGCCGGACTCATTCGTCCCCGACTTCACCTTCTTCTGCTACACGATCCTGATCCTGGGCGGGGTCGCCCGCGTCCTGGGACCGCTGATCGGCACCATCATCTTCTGGTTCCTGCTCGTCTTCACCGAGCAGACCCTGATCACCGCGGTGGAGAGCGGGACCATCGGCTTCCTTGAGCTCACGCAGGTGGGTCCGATCCGCTTTATCCTGGTAGGGGTCGCGCTCATGCTGCTCATGATCTTCCGACCGCAGTGGATTCTCGGTGACCGGAAGGAGCTGGCTCTCGATGCCCGGTGAAGTCGCTGCCGCAGCGCAGGCTGCCCTGGCCGTAGTGTCGCCGGAACCCGGCGCCACCAAGCCTGATTCCATCCTTGTCGCCGACTCCGTAAGCCGGCACTTCGGCGGCCTCACCGCCGTCGATGTCGCGCATCTGGAGGTCCAGCGCTCGAGCATCACCGCCCTGATCGGCCCTAACGGGGCCGGTAAGTCCACCCTGTTCAACCTGCTCACCGGGTTCGACAACGCCGACACCGGCAACTGGACCTACGAGGGCGCCAGCGTGACGAACATGCCTTCGTACAAGCTCGCCCGCAAGGGCATGGTGCGCACCTTCCAGCTCACCAAGAGCCTGTCGCGCCTCACCGTGCTCGACAACATGCGCCTCGGTGCGACGGGCCAGAAGGGCGAACGGATGGGTGCAGCCATCTTGCCCTTCATCTGGAGGGGCCAGGAGAAGGCGATCACCGAGCAGGCCATGGCGCTGCTGGAGCGGTTCAATCTCGCCGCCAAGTCCGCAGACTTCGCCGGGGCGCTCTCCGGAGGCCAGCGCAAGCTCCTTGAGATGGCCCGCGCGCTCATGCTCAAGCCGAACCTCATCATGCTCGACGAGCCGATGGCCGGCGTCAACCCAGCCCTCAAGCAGAGCCTTCTCGACCACATCCGGGACATCCGCGAGGAGGGCACCACCGTGATGTTCGTCGAGCACGACATGGACATGGTCCGCGACGTCAGCGACTGGGTCGTCGTCATGGCCCAGGGCAAGGTCATCGCGGAGGGCACGCCCCGGTCCGTCATGGGCAATCAGGCCGTCATCGACGCCTACCTGGGTGCTCACCACGACCGCAACCTGACCGCGTCGGGCGAGTCGCTCACGCAGGGAGGCAATTCATGAGCGGCTTCGATCCGAATGCCGGTGTGCCGCCGGGCGAGGAGAACGATCCCCGCGAGTTGCCGGTCTTCGAGCAGGAGATCGACCTCAACGCTGAGCAGCGCTCAGCGCCCACTCCGGCGGCTCCGGAGGAGAAGGGCGATTTCCTCATCAACGCCCACGACCTCGTCGCGGGGTACTTCCCCGGGGTCAATATCCTCAATGGCTGCTCCCTCACGGCCACGGAGGGCGAGCTCGTCGGGATCATCGGCCCCAACGGTGCGGGCAAGTCCACCCTGCTCAAGGCCATGTTCGGCCTGGTCCGCGTGAGCAGCGGCACAGTCACTCTGCGCGACCAGGACATCACCAATCTGCGCGCCGACGTCCTCGTCCAGCAAGGCGTGAGCTTCGTGCCACAGACCAACAACGTCTTCCCCTCGCTCACCATCGAGGAGAACCTCCAGGTGGGGTGCTACCAGAACCCCAAGATCTTCGGCCAGCAGTTCGAGAAGGTGTGCGGCCTCTTTCCCGCCCTCGGGCAGCGGCGCAAGCAGCGCGCCGGATCCCTGTCCGGCGGCGAGCGCCAGATGGTGGCGATGGGCCGGGCGCTCATGATGGATCCCAGCGTCCTGCTCCTCGATGAGCCCAGCGCCGGCCTCTCCCCCGCCCTGCAGGACGAGGTATTCGTCAACGTGAAGGGCATCAACGCCGCGGGCGTCACCGTCATCATCGTGGAGCAGAACGCTGCGCGATGCCTGCAGATCGTGGATCGCGCCTACGTCCTCGACCAGGGCAAGAACGCCTACACGGGCACGGGCCAGCAGTTGGCGAACGACCCCAAGGTCATCGAGCTCTATCTCGGCACGCTCGCCAAGGCCTGAGCCCTCCCCGTCTAGCCGCCCGTCCGCCGCGTTTCGTCCCCCGTTTTCGCGGTTCGTCGGCGGCCAACGATGATGGTCCCGCCTGAGCGCCGCGGTACCTGAGTGCGCCGACTCGGCGCCTGCCCCCGTCCCCCACGTCGACAGGCCGCGGGAAGGCTCAGAGCACCGGGGCCCCGCAGTGCGAGGGCCCCACAGCACGAGGATCCCACAGCACGAGGACCCCACAGCACGAGGACCCCGCAGCGCGAGGCCCCACAGCACGAGGGCCCGGCCCCCCCGAGGGGAGCCGGGCCCTGCGCTCAGTGCGGTTCTAGCCCACGGGGACCGGGACCGGGACGGGCCCGACCACGTCGATCTCCTCGTACTTGTCGTTGGCCTTGTACTCCACGACCGAGATCGTGGCGGCCGCCGGATCGCCGAACTCGTTGAAGTCCAGCGGGCCGGTGACACCTTCGTAGTTCGGCTGGCCGCCGCCCTGGATGATGGCGAGGCACTCGGCGTACGTGCCGCACGGCGTGCCGCCCGCATCCGCATTGGCCACCATCGGCATGGCCTCCGCGATCGCGGTGCCGTCGGCGCAGCCGGCGTACTCGGCCGCGAGCGCGGTGAGGATCGCCGCGTCGAAGGCCTGGGCGCCGTAGACGAACTCCTTGAGCTTGGCGTCAGCCTCGAGGAGGCGATCGTTGAACGCCGTCACGTCGACGCTGGGGTCGCCGGTCGGGAACGTCGCGATCGTGCCGGCCATCTCGTCCTTCGGGAAGTCCTTGAACGCCTCGACGGAGGCATTGCCGTCGGCGAGGTAGATCTGGACGTCCTTCGGGCCGATGCCCTGCTTGATCATCTCCTGGAGCAGCTTGGTGCTCTCCTC
>JAPOJD010000230.1 GCA_029978585.1 Actinomycetota bacterium | reverse complement strand
CCGGCCTGAGCGAACTGATGGACCGTCACCCCATCGTCGGGGACGTGCGCGGCATCGGCGTCTTCTGGGCCGTGGAGCTCGTGCTCAATCGCGAGACCAAGGAGCCCGTGGTGCCCTACGGAGCCCCCGTGGGCGGTGCACTGGCCGAGGTCAACGCCGAGTGCAAGAAGCGCGGCCTGCTGCCCTTCGTCACCGGCAACCGCGTGCATATGGTCCCGCCCTGCAATGTCAGCGAGACGGAGGCCAAGGAGGGCATCGCGATCCTCGACGAGGCCCTGTCGACGATCGACAAGTACGCCGCGGTCTGAGGGTCATGCCCGAGGCCGGGCATGACCGAACAGGGACTTCCGACCCTGGCCGCGCGCGCGCCTGGCGGCCTAAGGTCGAAGCGTGGGTACGCAGACGACGCAGGATTCCTCCGCTGACGTGACGCGTCGGCGGGGCTATCTCGCTGCAGCGTGGCTGTCCCTGGTGCTCGTCCCCGTGTTCTTCTTCCTCGGCTTCGCTGCGGCGCATCTGCCGTATCTGATCTGGCCATTCGAGGAGGGGTCCGGGGAGGAGCCGCTGTGGTTCGGCGGCATCACGACGGGAATCTTCCTCATCGTGCTGGCGATCCCGCTGGTCTTCGCGGCCCTCTTCGGTGTTCGCGCGGTGCGCGCGGGCACCGCATGGGGCTGGCTGCCCACCATCGTGGCCGCGAGCGCGGGCGTGCTGGTGCTCGCGGTCAACCTCATCGGTCTCGTGGTGCTGCTGGTCTCGGGCTCCCCGCTGGGATAGCGAAACTCGGCAGGCTCCCACTCTCCACAGGGCCGCCGGGGGACCGTCATCCCCAGGCGGCACGTCGACGGTTTCCTTGGGCGCCGCCTGCGCCGAGGGTCGGTACGGGCCAGTACGCCCATTCCGACTCGACTGGAGGAGCCACATGAACGACATCACCATCACCGGCAACGTCGTCTATGACCCCGAGCGCCGCGCCGCCTCGGGAAAGTCGTGGGTCACGTTCCGCGTCGCGCACAATCACCGCCATCGTGACCTGGCCACAGGCGAATGGGTCGACGGCGAGCCCACGTTCATCGAGGTCTCGTGCTGGCGGGCACTGGCCGACAATGTCGCGACCTAGGTCGTCAGGGGAATGCCGGTGCTGGTGACCGGACGGTTGCGCTCGCGCGAGACCACGACCGAGTCCGGGGATTCCGTGGTCCGGCGCACGTACTACAGCATCGAGGCCGAGTCCGTGGGACTCGACCTGCGCTTCACCGCGGTCGCGGCCCGTCCGTCGAAGTCCGCCGCGGCCCAGCGCCAGGAGGATGTCGCCATCGCGGAGGCCACCGGCTCGCTGCCCGAGTCCGTGTCCTTCGTCCCGTCGAGCGAGTTCAGCGAGGAGGAGGCCGCATGACGACCGAGGTCGTCACTCGCGCGTCCGTCCTTCGAGGTACTCCAGAACCACTGGATCCACGGCCCCGGGCACCAGGCGCTCCTCGAGGTTCTCGACTCCCGCGGCCCGTTCGAGTGCCCGGTCCAGGTCCGGGTCGTCGTAGCCGAGGGCGTCGAGGGCGCGGCGCAGTCGCAGTGCCACGTCGCCTTCCAGCGGCATCGTGGTCTCGGGCTTGCCGAAGAGCAGGGCGTGGATTCCCATGAGGCGACCGAGCTCGAGGACCGGGTCGTGGTGGTCGTCGACGCGCAGATCCAGCGCTACGTCGCTGCCGCCGCCGTACCCGGCGCCGATGCCGCCGATGAGCAGTGCCGCGCTCTGGCGCCCCCGAGAGTCGCCGCCGGCACGATCCCCGGCGAGAAGCGCGGCATAGAGGCGGTCCGCGAGCGGCGCATCCGGTCCGCCGGCCAGGAACGCCTCGAGCATCGCGTCCACCACCTGGGGGCCGGCGAGGATGTTGCCCTGAATCGCATAGCCCGGTCCCGTGACTCCGCCGGCCCACGGCATGCACTCCGCGCCCGTGAACGTCGCCGACCCGCCGAGGCCATCGACGATGCCGGCCTGCCGCTGGTCGCGGCCCTCGTCTGCCGCGACGAGGCGCGCCAGTGTGTCCTCAGCGCTATGCCCCTCGGAGAGGGAGGCGAAGCCATCGGGGATGTAGCGCAGGTTCGCGAAGGACTGCGTGGCGATGGCACCCAGGGGTGCCCTCACGCCGGGGACTACGGCCCCCACCGAGAGGAACTTGCTCGCCACAGCGACACCCCATTGAGCACCGTCCGGCGCACCCGTCGATCCGGGGTCCCACGCCACGATGGAGAACGTCATGCCGTGACCCTACCGGGCGGCGAGGAAGGTGG
>JAPOJD010000088.1 GCA_029978585.1 Actinomycetota bacterium | reverse complement strand
ACCCACCGTGACCACCTCCGGGTGGCCCAATCGAATTGAGCATGACCGGCCGTGGCCGTCAAGATCAAGTTGAAGCGCGTGGGCAAGGTCCACGCTCCCCAGTACCGGGTCATCGTTGCCGACTCGCGCACCAAGCGCGACGGTCGGGCCATCGAGGAGATCGGCATCTATCAGCCGATGCAGGACCCGAGCCTCATCGAGATCGACTCTGCCCGCGCGCAGCACTGGCTGAGCGTCGGTGCGCAGCCGACGGAGGCCGTTCTCGTGCTCCTTAAGATCACCGGCGACTGGCAGAAGTTCAAGGGCCTGCCCGGTCAGGAGGGCACCCTCAAGGTCGCCCCCGCCAAGGAGTCCAAGGTCGTCGCGTACGAAGCGGCCACCAAGGAGGCCGCCGACGAGCCCAAGACCCCCGCCCGCACGCGTGCTGCCAAGGCGGAGGTCGCCGAGGCCGTGGCTGATGCCGCAGTCGCGCAGGCCGTTGCCGTGGCCGCCGCCGAGGACGCGGTCATCGCCGAAGCCGAGGCCATTGTCGAGATCGCCGAGGCCAATGCCGGCGAGGTCCCCGTGGCCGAGGCCGAGGCCGCGGTCGAGGCTGCCAGCGAAGCCGATGACATCGCGGATGCCGCGGCCGCCATCGCCGACCTGGCCGTCGCCGAGGCAGTGGCGGAGGCCGTTGCCGAGGACGCGGGCGAGTCGAGCGGGGATGCCGAGGCCTGACGTGCTGGATGACGCCCTCGGGCACCTCGTGCGAGGCATCGTCGACAATCCGGACGATGTCTCGGTCACCGAGCGCGCGCAGCGCCGTGGTCGCACCCTCAAGGTCCGGGTCAACCCCGACGATATGGGCCGTGTCATCGGGCGGTCAGGCCGTACTGCGACGGCACTGAGGACGGTCATCGGGGCGATCGCCTCCGAGCGCAACGTCCGCATCGACTTCCTCGACGTCGACGAGCGGTAGCCGCCCGGTGCGCGTCGTCGTCGCTCGGGTGGGCCGGGCGCTCGGCGTGAAGGGTGACGTCCTCATCGACAGCCGCACGGACGAGCCCGAGCGACGCTTTGCCGTCGGCAATCGCCTGCTTGTCGCCGACTCCGAGCGGTGGCTCGTCATCGAGTCCGCCCGTCACCACGGATCCCGGTTGTGTCTGCACTTCGCCGGCATCGACGATCGCGCCGCCGCCGAGTCGCTCACGGGCCTGCTCCTCGAAGTGGAGCGGCTCCCGGGCGAGCGGCCCGCGGATCCGGACGAGTACTACGACGACGACCTCATCGGGGTCGCGGTCGTGGCCCAGGCGGGCGAACCTATCGGCGTGGTGGTCGAGGTGCTGCACCTGCCCGCCCAGGATGTCCTCGCCGTGGTGACTGCCGAGGGAAGGGAGGTCCTCATCCCCTTCGTCAGCGAGATCGTCCCCGACGTGGACCTTGAGGCCGGGCGCATCGTCGTCCATCCTCCCGACGGTTTACTCGACGCCGAGGAGCCGCCGTGAGGATCGACATCATCACCATCTTCCCCGACTACCTCGCTCCGCTCGGACTGTCCCTCGTCGGCAAGGCGCGCGACCAGGGCCTGCTCGATATCCGCGTGCACGACCTGCGCGACTCCACCCACGATCGACATCGCACCGTCGACGACGAGCCGTACGGAGGCGGGCCCGGGATGGTCATGCGGCCCGAGCCGTGGGGGGAGGCCCTCGACGCAGTCCTGGCCCAGCACCCTGATCCGCTGCTCGTCATCCCGACGCCCTCGGGGATGCCCTTCACCCAGTCCCTGGCGACGCAGTGGTCTCGACGCCCGGGCATGGTCATCGCCTGCGGTCGCTACGAGGGCATCGATGCGCGCGTCGCCGACGAGTACGCCGGCCGCGCCGAGGTCGTGCCCGTCTCCCTCGGGGACTACGTGCTCGCCGGGGGCGAGGTGGCGGCACTCGCCATCGTCGAGGCGGTCACCCGCCTGATGCCGGGCGTCGTCGGCAACGAGGCCAGCGTCACCGACGACTCCTTCGCCCCCGGAGCCATGGAGGGCCTCGTCGAGGGGCCGGTCTACACGCGGCCGCCCGAGTGGCGCGGCCACGTCGTCCCCGACGTGCTGTTGTCGGGCGACCACGGGCGCATCGCCGCCTGGCGGCGCGAGCAGGCGGAGCGGCGTACGGGCGCCATGAGGCCGGAGCTCCTGGAAGGTTGACGGCCATGCCCCGCGCAGTGCAGCCGCTGCCCGACGTGCGGGCCTCCGCATCCGTCATCGTCATCGGGGCCGGCATCGCGGGGCTGTGCGCCGCCTTCGAGCTCCAGCGCGCCGGGTGCTCCGTGACGCTACTCGAGGCGCAGCGACGCGTTGGCGGTCGTGTGCGGACCCGCCGGGACTTCGCGGATGGGCTTTACGCCGAGGAAGGAGCGACCTGCTTCCCCGAGGTGCACCACGTCACGATGCACTACCTCGACATGTTCGCGCTGCCGCTGATCGACTTCGACCGTCCCGAGATGGGGCACACGCTGCGGATCATGGGCCACGACGTGGAGGACCACCCGTGGGCACAGGATGGCTGGCCCGTCGAACTCCCCCTGCACCCGCACGAGCGCACGCTGACCCTTCGCGGCCTGGCGAACCTTTACGTCGAGCCGCTCATCGCCGAGATCGGCGATCCGCTGTCACCCGGTTGGCCGTCCGGTGACCTGCTCGAGCGCTTCGACACCATCGGGTACGCCGACCTACTGCGCTCACGCGGGGCCTCCGAAGGGGCCATTCGCGCGCTGTCGCTGGGCTTCCACGTCGGCGAGGGACCCAACAGCGTGTCGGCGCTGTGGTGGCTGGAGGTCATGGCTCTCGACTCCGGATCCGAGCGAGCCGTGAAGGTCCGGGGTGGCAACGATCAGCTCAGCGAGGCCTTCGCTCGCCGGCTCACTGACGCGATCCACTTCGGCCGGGTCGTGCGACGCGTGCACATCGACGCTCACGGGGTCACCGTGAGCGTCGATGCGCCGGCCGGGTCCGAGGAGTATCGCGCCGACTACGCCGTCTGCACCCTGCCGCTCCCGCTGGCGCTCGACCTGGAGTTCACCCCCGACCTGCCGGTCGAGCAGCGCGAGGCGATGATGGCGGTGCCCTACGCCTCCCTGTCGCGGGTCGCCCTCCAGTGCAGCAGCCGTTTCTGGCTCCAGCAGGGGCGATCGGGGTTCGAGGACACCGACGAGTGCGTCGCCGAAGTGTGGGATCTCACCGTGGGCGAACCCGGGGAGCGGGGCATCGTCGTGGCCTATTCCGGGGGTAACGAGGCGAGGCGACTGACCGCCATGGGCGAGGCCGAGCGCATCGCCTACACGATCGCCCATCTCGAGCCCCTGCTGCCCGGCCTCGGGGACCACGTCGAGGGAGGGGCGACGATCTGCTGGGATGCCGAGCCCTGGGCTCGAGGCGGCGGGGCGTGGTTCCGGCCCGGCCAGTCGGCCTTGCGCCCCCGGCTGTCCCGACCTCATGGGCGCGTCCACTTCGCCGGGGAGGCGACGTCGGCGTGGCCCGGCTGGGTCCAGGGGGCGCTGGTGTCAGCTCGGCGCGCCGCCGCCGAGATCCTCCTGCGGTCTCCGGCGGGGACGCCGTGACGCCCCCTTCGGGCGCCACGCACGGCTGACTCGCGGTGGGTCCCCCGGGCGGACACCCGGCCCGGTCATCCTCGAGCCCCTGTGGCACACTCGTAGGGCCGTTCCCGCCGAATGCGGGGCCCGCCCGCCACAGGGGGAGGGCCATCAGGGGGCGGTCCTCCCACCCCGACCGGGTGCGGAGCCGCGCCGCCTCCGGGTGGCTCGACCGCGGGCGACCTGTGGCGCCGGCAGGAAGCGACACCGCCATGCAGACCCTCGACGACATCGATGCGACGTCACTCAAGACCGACATCCCCGACTTCCGAGCCGGCGACACCGTGAAGGTGCACGTCAAGGTCGTCGAAGGCAACAAGACCCGCATCCAGGTCTTCCAGGGCGTCGTCATCGCCCGCTCCGGCGATGGGATTCGCGAGACCTTCACGGTGCGCAAGGTGTCCTACGGCGTCGGAGTGGAACGAACATTCCCCCTCCACACGCCGATCATCGACAAGATCGAGGTTGTCTCTCGCGGTGACGTCCGCCGGGCAAAGCTCTACTACCTGCGCGACCTGCGCGGCAAGGCGGCCAAGATCAAGGAACGCCGCGACACCACCCCGGCCGACGCGTCCTGAGTCGCGTCCAGCCCCTTCCCACGCACTAGGCTCGACAACGATGAGCAGCGGTGCCGGCGACCAGGGGGGCGTCTCCGGTGACCCCGCGCAGCCCGGCCCCGCCGACGTCGAGGCGCCCACCGCGCCGTCTCACGAGGCGCCCCGTGATGAATCCGGCGATCCGTCCGTGACCGAGAAGCGCCGCGAGCGCATTCCGGCATGGCTTGAGTTCCCACTCCTCATCGTGGGGGCATTCCTCGTCGCCTTCCTCGTCAAGACCTTCCTCGTGCAGGCGTTCTACATCCCTTCAGGTTCCATGGAGGACACCCTCCAGGTGGGCGACCGCGTCCTTGTGAACAAGGTCGTCTACCACCTGCGGCCGATTGAGCGTGGCGACGTGATCGTCTTCGACGGCACAGGGTCCTTTGTGACAGGGGACGTCGTCGAACCAGACGTGGGACCCCTTCAGGCCATCCTGCGCGGTCTCGGGGAGATCGTTGGCCTAGCTCCCCCGAGGGACACCGACTTCATCAAGCGTGTCATCGGGGTGGGTGGCGATCGTGTCGTGTGCTGCGATGCCGACGGTCGCATCACGGTCAATGGTGTCCCCCTCGACGAGGAGGCATACCTCTACCGCAAGAACCCGCCGAGCAAGCAGCCCTTCGACGTCGTCGTCCCCGAAGGCAAGCTCTGGGTGATGGGCGATCACCGATCCGCCTCCGCGGACTCTCGCGCCCACATGGGCGAGCCCGGTGGAGGGTTCGTCCCCGTGGACCGTGTCATCGGCAGGGCCTTCGCCGTGGTCTGGCCGCCGGGACAGGCGCAGATCCTGGAGATCCCCGCCACCTTCGAGCAGCCTGAACTCGCAGCCCTGGGGCCCGCGATACCCGGGGGAGTCCCCGCATGGCCCGCTCTCTGACCGGACCCGACGATGCCGCGACCAGCCCGGATCGCGGCCCGGTCTGGCGACCCGACGCGCCCACGACCATCACGATCACCACCTCGGCCACCCCGGCCCAGACCCCACGACGGGGTCGGCACGCCGCCGGTCGCCACGCCAGCCCGGCGCCGCGCCGCCGTTGGTGGGGCTGGATCCTCGTGGTGCTGCGCGAGGCGGCCCTGGTGGGCCTGACGGCTCTCGCCCTCAGCATCGTCATCCGGCTCCTCGTGGTGCAGCCCTTCTACGTGCCGAGCCCGTCGATGCAGGACACCCTGCAGCCGCAGGACCGCGTCGCGGTCCTCCACGGACTCGGTCTGCTCGGGGGAGTCTCGCGAGGCGATGTCATCGTGTTCGACGACCCAGGCGGCTGGCTGCCAGCGCAGGCGGGCAACCAGTCGACACCGTGGTGGGATCGCGCCCTCGGGTTCCTCGGGTTCGTTGCCATCGACGAGGACACCCGCATGGTCGAGCGCGTCATCGGTGTCGGCGGCGACCGCGTGTCGTGCTGCGATGCGCAGGGCCGGATCCTGCTCAACGGCCAGCCCCTGACCGAGCCGTACCTCAAGCCGGGGACCGCGACGGACCAGGTCCTCTTTGACATCGTCGTCCCTGCCGGGACCGTCTTCGTCATGGGAGACAACCGGGCCTTCGTGCAGGACTCGCGCGCCCACCTGTCCGAGAACTCCGGTGGGGTGCCGATGGACTCGGTCGTAGGCCGCGCCTTTCTCGTCGTATGGCCTCGAGAGCGCGCTGGCGTCATCCCCGTGCCCGACACCTTCGCCGATGCGGCGCCGCAGGGTCCGTGAGCCTCCCGACACTGCGCACCGAGCGCGCCCTTCTGCGTGACGAGCCGGGCGCGGTGCTCGCCGCCGTCGACGAAGTCGGCCGCGGTGCCCTCGCGGGTCCGGTGGCTGTCGGTGTCGTCCTGCTGGACGACCGCGTGCCTCCGGTACCGCGCGGCGTCCGCGACAGCAAGGCGTGTCCCCGTCCGACTCGCGAGGCCCTCGCTCCGCGCATTCGCCAGTGGGCGCGCGCGAGTGCCGTCGGACTCGCCTCCTCCGACGAGATCGATGCCGTGGGAATCATCCGCGCGCTGGGCATCGCTGCCGCTCGTGCCTTGAACGGCCTCGGTTGCCGACCGGACATCGTGCTCCTCGACGGATCGCACGACTGGTTGGGGGGCTTGGCCGGGGGCTGCCGGGTTGTCACCCGCGTCAAGGCCGACAGCACCTGCGCCGCTGTCGCCGCCGCGAGCATCCTGGCGAAGGTTCATCGCGACGCCCTCATGGAGACCCTCGCCGCCGGATATCCGGCGTACGGGTGGCACGCGAATCGCGGGTACGCCGCGCCCGACCATGTCGAGGCCCTCGCGAGACTCGGCCCCAGTCCCCTCCACCGGCAGAGCTGGCGACTGCCGGGAGTGGCAACCGTCGGCCACGCCTGAGAGCCCTTCGTCCACAGCCACCGCGGCGCCTGGTTGCCCACAGTCATCGTCCGCCTCGTGTCGCTCGGCCGTCCTCCCGGCGCAGGGTGCGCATGGAGGTGGTCATGGCATCGCAGGGAACGGCGGCATCGGGCCGCGAACTCGGGAACTGGGGCGAGGAACTGGCGGCAAGGCACCTGGAGTCGCTGGGCATGGTCATCCTGGCCCGCAACTGGCGCTGCCGTGCCGGGGAGATCGACGTGGTGGCGCTCGACGACGGCACACTGGTGGTCTGCGAGGTGAAGACCCGCACGACCGACGCATTCGGGATCCCGCTCGCCGCCGTCACCCCCGTCAAGCTGAGGCGCCTTCGCCGCCTTGCCGCAGAGTGGCTAGCCGAGAGTGCCGTCCGGGTCCGTGACGTCAGGTTCGATGTCGTGGGGATCCTCACCACGAGCAGCGGCGAGCCTCTGCTCGAGCACATCCGCGGGGTGGCCTGATGGTCGCCCGCACCATGAGTTTCGTCACGGTCGGCGTCGATGCGCGCCTGGTGACGGTAGAGGCCGATGTGGGCGCGGGACTGCCGGGGATCAAGATCGTGGGCCTCGCCGACACGGCGATCTCCGAGGCCCGCGACCGCGTGCGCGCGGCTGCCTCGCACAGTGATGTCGAGTGGCCGCGCACACGCATCACGATTGCGCTCCTCCCGGCCGGCTTGCCGAAGCGCGGCGCTGTCCTGGACGCGGCCATTGCGGTAGCGATACTGGCCGCGAGCGACCAAGTGCCCGCCGGCGCGGCCGCCGGCACCGTGATCGCGGGAGAGCTCGGATTGGACGGCACGATCCACGCGACTCGCGGCGTCATCGCCGCAGCGCTCACTGCCCGCCGGCAGGGGATCGCGCGGATGCTCGTGCCGGAAGCCAACGTTGCCGAGGCGCGACTCGTGCCCGGGATCGACGTTGGCGGGGTGTCGACGTTGGCGCACCTCATCGCGGTGCTCCGTGGAGATCGCACCCCGGGCGACGGCGATCTGGCACCGCTCGCGGACGATCCTGGGGCCGCACCCGACCTTGTCGACGTGCACGGCCAGGACGAGGCCCGCCGCGCGCTGGAAATCGCGGCGGCCGGGGCCCATCACCTGGCGATGACCGGCCCGCCAGGAGTTGGCAAGACCCTGCTCGCGGAAAGGCTTCCCGGACTACTGCCGGATCTCAGTGACGAGGAGGCGGTCGAGGTGACCGTGATCCGTTCCGTTGCTGGGCGCGGAGCCGGAGCCCTCGTCCGCCGGCCTCCGTTCGAGGCTCCGCACCACAGCGCGTCGCCGGTTGCCGTGGTCGGCGGCGGCCAGTCTGGGCGCGTGCACGTGGGCGCCGTCACCCTCGCCCATCGCGGCGTGCTCTTCATGGACGAGGCCCCGGAATTCCCCCGCAGCGTCCTCGAAGCCCTGCGCCAGCCATTGGAGAGCGGATCGATCCGCATCGCGCGCTCGGATCTGGCTGTGCTCCTCCCGGCGCGGTTCCACCTCGTCATCGCGGCGAATCCGTGCCCGTGCGGGCGCGGATCGGGCCCGCGTGCCGGCGTGGAGTGCTCGTGCTCTTCGCTGCAACGCCGTCGCTATTCCGCGCGGTTGTCGGGTCCCATCCTGGACCGGCTCGATATCCGGCTCACCCTGTCGCGGCCGAGCCTGGCGGACCTGGGGACGCCCTCGGAGGGGTCCGCCTCGGTCGCGCCGCGCGTTGCAGAAGCGCGGAATCGGGCGCGGCGACGTTGGGAGAGCGCGTCGCTCCCGTGGGCGACCAACGGCGAGGTCCCCGGCCCCCTGCTGCGTCGGCGCTTCCCTCCGGAGCCGGACGCCGGTGCCCTGCTGCGTCAGGCGCTCGCCAGTGGTGCGCTGAGCCTGCGCGGAGCCGATCGGGTGCTCCGCATCGGCTGGACCCTTGCGGACCTCGCCGGTCGTGACCGGCCCGGGGCGGACGACATCGGATATGCCATGTCCCTGCGGGGAGTGGAGTCCGCATGGGCGGCGTAGGCGAGGAGGGCGGTCCGCACAGCGAGCGCGGAGCCGCTTCGGCGGAGGATCGCGCGGCACGCATGCTCCTGGGGCACCTGTCCGAGGGCGGTGACCCGAGGCTGGGCGCGCACGTGGCCAGGGCGGGGGCGCCGGCGGCCGCCATGGAGATCCTGAGGGGCGCGAGCGCACTGCCGCACGCGGCCGACCTCGCCACGCGCCTGCCGCGCGGCTT
>JAPOJD010000035.1 GCA_029978585.1 Actinomycetota bacterium | reverse complement strand
GGGATCAAGTCGGGGGATCCGGCTCCCGAGGAGATCGTCACCGCGCTGCGCACCCGCTACAACGCCGAGCTGCGCGCCGCCGAGGGGGAGTCGCACCCCAGTGTCACCGAGGCGTCGGTAGTGGCGCGGTACCAGCGGGGAATCATCAAGGCACAGCAGGAGGAGTTGCTCCGCCTCCGGGACTCCGAGGCCATTCCCGATGCCGTCGTGCGCCCGATCATGCACGGCCTCGATGCCGAACTCGCGGCCCTGCGCCAGCGACCGCTGCCCGGCTAGGGCGCTCGCCCCGGGAGGCTACGTGCGTCCCTCGGTTTCCTGGACGTCGTACAGGATCCGATCGACGCCGTCGGTGCCGCCGTCCATCCAGCAGGCGTGGATCACGGGGAATCCGGCGGACCTCGCCGACTCGACCACCGCCGCATCATCGTCGACGAGGTACGCGACCGGCGACCCCTGGTCAAGATCCCGCAGCGCCTCCACCTTGAACGCCCGCGCCGGCCTGCGGTCGTCGTCCGGCCTCATGCGCAGGGGGGCTGGGGGCAGGCCCTGGCGCGCCAGCCAGGACTCGGTATCGGCTCGGCAGCGCTCGGGGCGCCCGGTCAGATAGGCGATAGCCAGGCCGTCAGCCGCGGCTTGGGACACCGCCTGCAGGCCCTCGGGCAGCGCCGGGTCGGACACCGCAGCGGCGAAGAACGCATCCCAGTCGCGATGGCGACGCCCGTCGACGTGATGTACCCGGTGGCGGACGTCGGCGAGCACACCGTCGATGTCGAAGACCGCCAGGCGCACGGACCCAGCCTGCCGCGTGATGCCGCGGCGGGTCGCGGGGGGCCGGGAGGCCGCTCTTCCCGCCCGTAGAAATGACATAATGTCGCTTATCGGCGCAACGACTCCTCACGGGGCCCTGGGGCAATGGGCCATGGCCGAGACGGTCCGCGCCTACGCACACCGGGGCGGCACAGAGGTGGCCCCGGAGAACACCCTCGCGTCATTCGCCCACGCCTGGTCGCTGGGGTACGTCGACCTGGAGACCGATGTCCGGGCCACCCGCGACGGCGTTGCGATCGTCCTGCACGATGCCACCTTGGACCGCACCACGGACCGCGGCGGGCGCGTGCGAGACCTCACCTGGTCGGAGGTCTCCCGGGCCCGCGTCGGCGGAGTCCATCCGGTGCCGCGCCTGGACGAGTTCCTCGACGCCTTTCCCGAGGCACGCGTGAACCTCGACCTGAAGGACGCCACCTCGCTGGGACCGCTGGCCGACGCCGTCGCCCGCACCGGTGCCTCGCGCCGGGTGTGCGTGACGTCGTTCAGCGCCCGCAGGCTGCGCGCCGCCCGCCGCACCCTGCCGACCCACATCACCACGTCCGCGCATCCTCCCGAGGTGCTGCGCAGCCTCCTGCGCGCCCGCACCGGACGCGGCCTGAACCTGCCGCAGGGCTCCCGCCTGCAGATCCCGGAGTTCGCCGCCGGCCGTCGCCTGCTCGACGATCGACTCCTCAGCGCGGCCCACCGAGCCGGGATCGCGGTCGACGTGTGGACGGTCAACGACCGCGCCGACATGGAGCGCCTGGCCGACTGGGGCGTGGACGGGATCATGACCGACCGGCCCAGCCTGCTCCGCGAGGTCCTACGGGAACGCGGCCGATGGGGCCCGGTGGCCCCACACGCATGAGTGCGGGGACCCGGGACCCGGCGTTGGGCCGGCCCCGAATCCCCGCACTCAGAAATAGCGTGCGTCAGCGGCCTTGTCAGGCGGACTTGCGGGCGTCGCGCAGAAGGTCGAGGCGCTCGTCGAGGAGCTCCTCGAGGTCGTCGAGGGTGCGGCGCTCCATGAGCATGTCCCAGTGGGTGCGCGCGGGACGCTGCGCCTTGGCATCGGGACGCACGGCCTCGCGCTGCAGGCCCTCGGCACCGCACCGGCACTCCCACAGGACCGGGATCTCCTCGGCCTCGGCCGAGAATGGCACCACGGTGGTGTGGCCGCGCGGGCAGTCATAGGAGACGAGGACGCGCTCAGCGGGAGCAACGTGCTCGTCGTTCTCGTAGCTCGTGGCCCCCAGGCGGGTGCCTCTCAGCGTGCCCTCGGACATGTCTGCGCCTTCCTGTCGTCGAACCGTTCGTGGCCGATCGACCACGTCGTTCAACATCGTGGACGCCGTGAACCTTCCGCGGGTTCCCCCCGGGCCAGGTCTGATCGGTCAATCGAACAATTGTACGATCATGATCGCTCCCCCGGCTCACCGGCTGGCGAGGGCGGGGTTCGGGCCTGGCCGCCGACGCGCCGCGTTCTCGGGCCGGTTTTCGCGGCTGGTCGGCGGCCAGCGCAGGGGGTGCGGGCGATTCGGGTCACCGGGGCAGACCCCCAGTCCTTCCGTGACCGTGCGGCTCAGGTGGACGGCGGCAGGGAGCGCCGCACGGCCGACTCGACGCGTCGCGCGATGCGCCGTCGTACCGGCGGCAGGAGCAGGACCAGCCCCGCGATGTCGGTGAGGAACCCGGGGACGGCGATGAGGGCCCCCGCGGGGATGAGCAGGGAGCGTTGGGCCGCGGACACGGGGGATGCGGCGGGGCCCGAGGATCCCTCGATGGCCAGGGCGGGTGCGCCCCCGTCGGGACGCAGGGTGGCGACCGCTGCCGACCAGCTGCGCCCCGTCGCCGCGGCGCCGTAGCGCATGATGCCGATGCCGACCGGGATGCAGACCACGAAGATCACGAGGACCCACCACCAGCCCACGATGCTGGCGACCCCGACGGCGACGACCAGCTCGGCGAGGGGATAGCCGAACAGCACCAGCAGGATCTTGGCACCTGTGGTCATGTCACTGCCCGGAGCGCCCGCGCGCCTCTGACGCGCTCACGGCCCTGCGGGGGCCGCGGCCGTTGCTCTGGAGCGCTCCGCGGGCCTGGGCCCACCGGTGCGCGGCGCCCCACTGCGTCACCCGCCACAGTGCCTCGAGGACGATCTCGCGGCTCATCTTCGACGTCCCGGCGGCCCGTTCCACGAACGTGATGGGGACCTCGCGGACCACGAGGCCCTGCTGCAAGGCCCGCCACGCCAGATCGACCTGGAAGCAGTAGCCCTCGGAGGCCACCCCGTCCAGGCCCAGGGCGCGCAGCGTCCCCGCCCGGAAGGCGCGATAGCCGCCGGTGGCGTCGCGCAGCGGGATGCCGAGGGCCATCCGCGTGTAGAGGTTGCCGCCGCGGGACAGGACCTTGCGGGACGTCGGCCAGTTGACGACGGTGCCGCCGGGGACCCAGCGCGAGCCGAGGACCAGGTCGGCGTTCTGCAGTGCGGAAAGGAGACGCGGGAGTTCCTCGGGGCGATGGGAGCCGTCGGCGTCCATCTCCACGAGCGCGTCATAGCCGCGCTCGAGTCCCCAGTCGAAGCCCGCCAGGTAGGCGGCCCCGAGGCCCGCCTTCTGCGTGCGATGCAGGACGTGGATGCGGTCGTCGGACTCGGCTCGCCGGTCGGCAAGGTCACCGGTGCCGTCGGGCGATCCGTCATCGACCACGAGCACGTCCGCATCGGGGACGCTGGCGCGGACTCGGTCGAGCATTCCCGGGAGGCTGTCGATCTCGTTGTAGGTGGGGATGATGACGAGGATGCGCCCGAGCCCCTCGGTTTTCGACGGCTGGGCGCTGCCGTGCGGCCCTTCGGCCATCTCCGCCCCCTCGCCCTGCTCGCCCTCGATCACGGCATCGAGCCTAGGCGGGGGCGGAGAGTCACACGCCACTCCCCCGTCGTCGGACCAGCGCCGTGGCCACCGCGGCCGCCGCGATGGCGGTGGCCAGCCATTCGGGGACTGCTCCGAGCCGGTCGGCGATCGTCAGCGAGTCGCGCAGGGGCACGTCCACCACGAGGGCTCCTGCGCCGCCCTCGGGGATCTCGGTCATGACCGATCCGTCCGGGGCGATGACCGCGCTGATGCCCGAGGTTGCCGCGACCAGGACGGCCCGCCCGTGCTCGACGGCCCGCAGTCGCGACATCGCCACCTGCTGCTCGGGCTGGCCGAGGCCGGCGAACGTGGCGTTGTTGGTCTGCACCACCAGGATCCGGCCCCCTTCGACGACGGCGTCATGGACGACATCGTCGTAGGCGATCTCGAAGCAGATGACGTTGCCGATGCGAGCGTCGCCTACCTGGAGCACGCCGGGCTGCTCCCCGGCCATCATGTCGCGGCTGAGTCGGTCCAGGCGACCGATGAGCGGTGCGATGAGCGAGCGGAAGGGGACGTACTCCCCGAAGGGCACGGGATGGCGCTTGGCGTAGAGATCGCCCGGGCCCGTCACGGGATCCCACGCAATGCCGACGTTGGCGATCATCGTGGGGTCCCCCGGCGCATCGATGATCGCACCCACCAGCACCGGCGCAGCGACGGCCGTGGCGGCCGCGGTGATGGCCTCGGCCACCGCAGTGTCGGCGAACGGGTCGAAGTCGACGGCGTTCTCCGGCCAGACGACGAAGTCCGGCTGCGTCGCGGTGCCATCTGCCACCGCCTGGCCCAGGGCGACGGTCTCGGCGATGTGGCGCCGGAACACCTCCTGCCGATCATCGGTGGTCGAGACGCCGAGATTGGGCACGCTCCCCTGGATGACGGCCGCCGTGAGCCGCGCCGGACCACCGCCGTCCTCGCCGTCGGTCGGCCGGGGGATGGCGAGCCCCGCCACCGCGAGCAGGACGAGACCGGCGGCAGACGCTGCGGCCCAGGCGCGCCACCGGGGCCCGCGCACGACAAGCACGATGATGAGCAGGGCGAGAACGGCGCCCGCCAGTGCGGTGGCGAAGGTCACCGCCGGGGCGCCGGCGATCGCAGCCCAGGGCGTGAGCGTGGTCGCGGTCTGCGCGAAAGCGAGCCTGCCCCAGGTGAAGCCCCCGAGGGGCACGCGATCGCGCAACGCCTCCTGGGCGACCCACAGGCAGGCCACCCACAGCGGCCACCAGCGCAGTCGGGTCACCAGGGCCTGCCCCCAGCCGAGCAGTGCCATCCAGCCAGCGCATAGGGCCGTGAGCAGGATCCACGCATCCATGCCGACCACGGACATCCAGCGCAGCAGGATCGCGAAGCACACCGCACCCTGGGCGAGTCCGAGGAGCGCACCCCAGCCTGCGCGCACGCGATACGTGGCCAGGACGAGCAGGGCGACGGCCACCGGCGCCAGGAGGGATGCCCCGACAGGGGGGAATGCCAGGGCCAGGAGGACCCCCGAAGACACGGCGAGTGCGGCCCGAGCCCAGGACGGGATGTGAAGCAATCCCTCGCGCGAGGTCGTCGCCGGGTCCTCGCTCACCCGAGCGACCCTGAGTCGTGGATGGTGACTCCTGACAGCACGGTGCGCGCGCACTGCGGGAGGGGAATCCCCGGGCCGAGGTCGGGAAGGCCGGGGATCCCCGACCGTGGGTCGGTACTCCATGCCGCGATCCGGTCGTCGGGCGCCTGTACGGCGAGGGCCTCGGCGTTCCACACCGCGTACGTCGCCGGCGCCCCTGCCATCAGCACACCTGGCTGCTCGGCCTCCTCCCCCGCAGCCCTGCGTCCCCCGCGAGTGTGGGCCGCGAAGGCAGCGCGAGCGCTGACGCTGTGGCCCGCGGTCCGGTGGAAGGCCGCGGCACGCACCGCCCCCCAGGGATCCAGTGGCGTGACGGGCGCGTCGGAACCGAGTGCGAGGCACACACCCGCGGCACTCATCGCAGCGAATGGATTGAGGGTCCGGGCTCGTGCTCGGCCCAGACGCGCTGCATACATCCCGTGGTCGCCACCCCACTCGGCGTCGAAGGCCGGCTGCACGCTGGCGACGACCGCGAGGTCAGCGAGCACCGCCACGTGGCGGTCATCGAGCATTTCGACGTGCTCCAGGCGATGGCGCGCCGCGCGCATCGCCTCGGCGCCGACGATCTCAGCCGCAGCCAGCAGACCGTCGACGACGATGTCAGCGGCGCGATCGCCGATCACGTGGAAGCCCGCCTGCAGGCCCGCCATCGTCAACTCGACCACGTGCCGCGCGACCTCGTCGACACCGAGGTAGTCGGCTCCGGCCGTGTCAGGATCGTCGGCATACGGGGTGCGCAGGCACGCGGTACGCGATCCAATGGATCCATCGACACAGAGGTCGCCGGCAGCCCCACGCGCGCCGAGGTCGCGCGCCCGCACTGCCGCGTCGAGTTCACCCCAGTACCCCACGACATCCGGGAGTCCCGGCTGGGCGCCAAGGGCGATCGCGTCCAGGAGGTCTGCCTCACTGCTGAGGAAGGGCCCGGCCATCTCGTGGACGCAGGCGATGCCGCGACCGGCGGCCAGGTCGAGGGCCGCGCGCTGTGCCGCGCGCCGCTCCTCCGGGGTCACCGTGGCCAGCGCCGCCTCCCGCACCGCGTGGTGGGCATCGCGACGCAGCGGCCCGGTCGCGTCGTACCCGTCCAGGCCCGCCACGCCGGGAATCCGAGCCAGGAGCGCACTCGACACCAGCGCGGAATGCTCGTCGACCCGGGTCAGGTAGGCGGGGCGCCCCCCGGCGGCCGCGTCGATGGCATCACGCGCGGGCAACCGCGGGTCGCTCCAGCGGGTCTCGTCCCAGCCTCGCCCGAGGAGGACACCCGCTCCGCCGGCAGCCGCCCCGACACGGGCGATCAGGTCGTCTGCATTACGGCAGCCACTGAGATCCACGCTCGCGAGGGACAGTCCAAGGGCGGTGAGGTGGACGTGCGCATCGACGAAGGCCGGTGCCACGAGCGCCCCGCGCAGGTGCACCACCTCGTCAACGTCGTCGGCGTAGGCGTGCGCGGCATCGTCGTCTCCGATCCACGCGATCGTGCCGCCGTGGGTCAGCATCGCGGTCGCGAACGGATCGCGGGGCGCGTACACATGCCCACCCGTCAGCAGGACCCTGCGGCCGACCCGACCGGCCGCATCGGGCCCGGCGCCCTCGCTATCGACGCTCATGGCGTGGAGGCGGTGAGATCCCGGGCGATGACCATCCGCTGGACCTGATTGGTGCCTTCGACGATCTGGAGCACCTTGGCTTCTCGGAAGTACCGCTCGACGGGGAAGTCGCGCGTGTAGCCGTAGCCCCCGAAGACCTGGATAGCGTCCGTCGTCACCTTCATCGCCGTGTCGGTCGCGAAGAGCTTGGCCATGGCAGCCTGGCGGCTGTATGCCGCCCCCTGGTCTCGCCGGCGGGCCGCCTCGCGGTAGAGGGCTCGTGCGGCCTCGACGTGTGTCGCCATGTCGGCGAGCATGAACTGCAGCCCCTGGAAGTCGGCGATGGGCCGACCGAACTGCCGGCGCTCGCGGGCATAGGCCGTCGCAGCGTCAAGGGCAGCCTGTGCCAGCCCCACCGCGCAGGCGGCGATGCCCAGCCGTCCGGCATCGAGGGCCGCCATCGCGATGGCGAACCCGGACCCCTCGGCGCCTATGCGACGGGATACCGGCACGCGAACGCCATCGAGGATGACTCCGGCCGTGCGCGACGCCGTGGCCCCCATCTTGCGCTCCGGCTCGGCGAACGACAGGCCGGGACTGTCGGCCGGAACGAGCAGGCAGGTGATACCTCGGTGACCGTCATCGGATGTGCGCGCCATCACCGTGTAGAAATCGGCGACGCCGCCGTGCGTGATCCACGCCTTCGCGCCCGTGACGACGTACTCGTCGCCATCGCGCTCGGCCCTGGTGCGCAGTGCGGCGGCATCCGAGCCGGAGTGCGACTCGGAGAGACAGTAGGCCCCCAGTGCCCCGCCCGACAGCATCCGTGGCAGCCACTCGGCCTTCTGCTCGTCCGTGCCTGCCTCGAGCATCGGGAACACCGAGAGGCTGTGAACGCTGACGCTGATCCCCACCGTGAGCCAGGCTCGGGAGAACTCCTCGAGCACGCGAAGGTAGGGCTCGTAGGGCAGGCCTCCGCCGCCGTACTCCTCCGGCTGGGTGAGCGACATCAGACCGGCCTGCCCGAGCAGTCGAAGGATCTCGCGCGGGAATTCAGCATCCTCCTCGGCCTGGGCCGCCGCGGGTGCGAGCTCCGCCTCAGCGATGTCCCGCGCCAGCGCCAGCAGGTCCCGCGTCTCCGACGAATCCGGGGCCGAGCCCGGAAGGGTGTCCACGGCCATCGGTGCCGCCCTCAGGCGTCCACGACGCACAGGTCGCGAGGCCTGCCGTTGAGGACAACCGCGCCGTCGTCGCCGCAGGCCACGATGTCCTCGATGCGGGCCCCGAACCGCCCATCGATGTAGAAGCCAGGCTCGATGCTGAAGACCATCCCGGGATCCAGCGGCAGCGCGTTGCCCCGGACGATGTAGGGCTCCTCATGGGTCTCGAGGCCGATGCCGTGCCCGGTCCGGTGGATGAAGAACTCGCCCAGCCCGCTCCCGGACAGCAGTCCCCGGGCCACGGCGTCGACGTCCTCGCATGCCATGCCGGGACGCACGCTCCCGACCGCCGCCCACTGGGCCTCTTGGAGGGCGGCATAGTTCTCCGTGAACTCCGGCCCCGGGTCGCCGAGCGCGTACGTGCGCGTGGAGTCGCTGCAGTAGCCGTCGGGCATCGATCCGCCGATGTCCACCACCACGGGCTCACCGGCCCGCATCACCCGGTCGGACACTTCGTGGTGCGGGCTCGCGCTATTGGGACCGGAGGCCACGATGACGAAGTCAACGGTCGCGTGGCCCTCCTCCAGGATCGCCTCGGCGATGTCCCGTCCGACTTCCGCCTCGGTGCGCCCCGGGCGGAGCATGGCGGGGACCCGGGCGTGCACCCGGTCGATCGCCTCGCCTGCCCGGGTCAGGGATGCCAGCTCATCGGTCGACTTCCGCATGCGCAGCGCGCTCAGGGCCGCGCCTGCGAGACGCTGCTCGGCACCCGGCATGGCCGCCCGTAGCCCCAGCACCTTCGCCGCCCACATCCGGTCGTCCAGGCCCACGGCGGTGGCGTCTCCCACGATCGAGCCGACCAGCGCGTAGGGATCCTCCGTCTCCTGCCAGGTGCGGATCTCGATGCCGAGGGCAGGCACCGGGCTCGCCTCGGCCGCGGCACGCTCGAGGGCGGGCACGACAAGCACCGGCGGGCTCCCCGCTCCGCGCACCACGAGGCAGGTCAGCCGTTCCAGCGGGACAGCGTCGTAGCCGGTGAGATAGCGAAGGTCAGGTCCCGGCGTGACCAGCAGGGCCCCCAGCCCGAGGTCGTCGGCTCGCCGGGCGGCACGATCCAGCCGTCCGACCAGGTCATCGTGTGCGGGTGCGAGGCTCATTCCCTCACGCTACCCCTCCGCAGCGGACGCAGCGCGCTACGGCACCATGGCGTGCGTGGGCATCCTGCTCCTCGACTCGGCCTCCCTCTACTACCGCGCCTACTTCGCCTTGCCCGACTCCATCACCGGCCCGGACGGACAGCCGGTCAACGCAGTGCGCGGTTTCCTCGACACCATCGCCTCTCTCGCGCGCGAACGGGAGCCCAATACCGTCGTGGCCTGCTGGGACGACGACTGGCGGCCGCAATGGCGGGTCGACCTCATCCCGACCTACAAGACCCACCGCGTGCTCGACGAGGGAACCTCCGATGACGTCGCCGTCGAGGAGGTGCCCGACACGCTGGCGCCCCAGATCGACGTTATCGCCGAACTTCTCGAGGTCGCCGGCATCCCGCGCATCGGGGCCGTCGAGTGCGAGGCGGACGACGTGGTGGCCACGCTCGCGCTGCGCTCGCGGAGTCCGGTCGACATCGCCTCCGGCGACCGGGATCTCCTGCAACTGGTGAGCGATCGCGTGACCCTGCTCTACACGGGAGGGACCTCGGCATCTCGAGGCGGACGTCCCTACGCGCCGATGGACCCCGGTCTCGTGCGCGAGCAGTACGGCGTCGATCCCGAACGGTATGCCGACCTGTCCATCCTGCGCGGAGACCCCTCCGACGGTCTACCCGGCGTGCGCGGGATAGGCGCGAAGACCGCTGCCGCGCTGGTGACGGCATTCGGGGGGATCGACGGGATTCTGCGTGCTGCCCGCGAGCCCGGCAGCCCCCGACCGATGACGCCGACGCTGCGCGATCGGCTGCTCGATGCGGAGGCGACGCTGCGGGACCTGGACCAAGTGGTGCGCCTGCGTGCACGGCCGGGTGTCCCCCCGATACCGCGCATGTCCCTGGATCCCGAGGCCGCTCTCAATGTGGCTCGCCGGCATGGCGTCGAAGCGGCCATGCGCCGCCTCATGGACGCCCTCGCCTGAGGCAGTGGCTGCACGTCACAGCGCGGAGGCGTAGGCGATGACGCCGCGATCCACGAGTGCCATGGCAGAGCGGGCCCGCTCTGCGAGCGGGTCCCCGGCAGGAAGGGCCCCGGACACCTGGTCGAGGAGGTCGATGGTCTGACGCATCCAACGGACGAAGTCACCCGCTGACAGATCCGACTCGTCGAGCACCTTCGCCAGGCGCGCCCCCCGTGCCCATCGATGGGCGGGCCAGACGAACCCCAGGTGCACCTCCCGCTGGAAGCGCACCCGATTGCGCTCCTCGACGTCGCGCAGGTCCTCCCAGGCACGCACCGTGGCGTCGAGCGCCGACCGGATGTCGCCCCCGGGCAGGCGTGGCGCCTCCTCCTGCTGGCGCTCCTCGTACACCAGCGCAGCCACCACTTCCACCAAGCCCTCCGGGTCGAGTCCGGCCCACAGTCCCTCGCGCAGGCACTGC
The DNA here is from genome assembly GCA_029978585.1 of Actinomycetota bacterium. Taxonomy (GTDB): domain Bacteria; phylum Actinomycetota; class Actinomycetes; order S36-B12; family S36-B12; genus Mxb001. The sequence goes on along the minus strand of JAPOJD010000035.1, from coordinate 6,850 downwards.
GCGACGAGAAGGTCTCGGTCGGTGTACAGGCCCCCGAGCAGGCGACCGGAGTCGGTGACCGAAAGAGCATCCCCCTCTCCTGCCAGGTACCCCAACTCGACGAGGACGTCGCAGACCCTGTCGAATTGCCGCGCGATCGAGTGGGATCGCGAGTCGACGCGCTGCTGCAACGACGCGGTCTCCGCGAGCAGTCGGTCGTAGCGCTCGGCCCAGCGAGCATGAGCCTCGCGGTCGGCGCAGCCATGGCAGGGGTGCTGGCGCAAGCGGGCGCGCAATGCGGCCACGCGATCCTGGGCTTCGCCCTCGCCCCCGGCCCCCGAGCCTGCCGACCGTCGGCGCTTGCCGCCTCGCGGCACGTCATCGGTGAACTCGCGGAGCCCGGCGGCCAGGGCGCGCCGGTCACCGGCAGACCGGGACGAGAAGTCGCGCGGCACCCGCAGCCGGCCCACCGGGGTGAGCGGCTCCGTCACATCCGCCGATGACACGCGTCGCACCTGCCGATCGATGCCGAGCAGGGCCGGCCGGGGCGGGGTTCCCAATGCGCCCTCGTCGGCCTGGACGACGACTGCCGGCCCGGAGCGCCGCCCCGTCGGCAGGACCACCACGTCTCCGACGCGCAGGGCGCCCAGCGCGCGCTCCGATGCCTCGCGCTGACGACGGGACCGATCCCGCCGCATCTCCTTCTCCGTGTCGGACAGTTCGCGCCGCAGGGCCGCATACTCGGCGAAGTCGCCGAGATGGCACGTCATCGCGGAGAGGTACCCCGCGAGAGCCTCCTCATTGCGGCGAATCTGCGCGGCAAGGCCGACGACGGCACGGTCGGCCTGGAACTGGGCGAAGGATGTCTCGAGGACGTCACGGGCGAGCACCCTGCCCATCTGCTCGACCAGGTTGACGGCCATCGTGTACGACGGGCGGAAGCTGGAGCGCAGCGGGTACGTGCGCGTGGACGCGAGGCCAGCCAGCGTGCGCGGATCGAGACCGGGGTGCCACACGGTGATCGCGGTACCCTCGACATCGATCCCGCGGCGCCCGGCCCGGCCGGTGAGCTGGGTGTACTCCCCCGGCGTGATGTCGACATGCGCCTCGCCGTTCCACTTCACCAGCCGCTCCAGGACCACGCTTCGGGCGGGCATGTTGATCCCGAGGGCGAGGGTCTCCGTCGCGAAGACGACCTTGACCAGGCCCTCCTGGAACAACTCCTCCACCACTTCCTTGAAGAGCGGGAGCAGCCCGGCATGGTGGGCCGCAATGCCGCGGCGCAGCCCCTCCACCCAGGTGTCGAACCCCAGGACGCCCAGGTCGTCATGGGGAAGGTCGGCCGTGCGGGCCTCGATGATGGCGTCGATGCGCGAGCGCTCCTCAGGAGTGGTGAGGCGGACTCCGCCGGAGAGGCATTGCTGCACGGCCGCATCGCATCCGGCGCGGCTGAAGATGAAGGTGATCCCCGGTAGCAGGTGCTCGTGATGAAGCCTCTCGACGACGTCGGTGCGCCACGGGGTGAAGCGGTCTCTCCCCCGTCTCCCGCGCCCCCGCCCGCGGCCGTCGGCCTCATGGCGGCTCGCATCACGCGCCAGGCGCAGGAGCTCGGGATTGACGGTGCTGTGCTCGTCATCGACGAAGAGGTCCAGCAGTCGGTCCCCCATCATCACCTGCTGCCACAGCGGCACCGGCCGGTGCTCGTCCACGACGATCTCGGTCGAACCCCTCACTTCCCGCAGCCACTCCCCGAACTCCTCGGCATTGCTCACGGTCGCCGAGAGAGCGACGAGGAGCACGTCCTCGGGGAGATGGATGATGACTTCCTCCCACACCCCGCCGCGGAAGCGGTCCGCAAGGTAGTGGACCTCGTCCATCACCACGTAGCCAAGGCCGGCGAGCGTGGGCGACGAGGAGTACAGCATGTTGCGGAGAACCTCGGTCGTCATCACGACGATCGGCGCCTCACCGTTGACGGAGTTGTCACCGGTGAGGAGCCCGATCCGGTCGGCGCCGTACCGGCGGACCAGGTCGTGGTACTTCTGATTCGACAGCGCCTTGATGGGGGTGGTGTAGAAGCACTTCTGCCCGGACTCCAATGCCAGGTGCACGGCGAACTCGCCGACCACCGTCTTGCCCGCCCCCGTCGGCGCGGCGACGAGCACGCCCTTGCCCTCCTGAAGGGCCCGGCAGGCGCGCACCTGGAAATCGTCGAGCGGGAAGTCGTAGCCGTCCTGGAAGCCGGCCCACGCGGCAGGGCGCGCTGCCCGTTCCCTCGCCGCTGCGTACCGCTCCGCGGGCGTGGCCATCAGGCCGGCACCCGCACCCGCAGCGCGGACGGCACGACCCGGATGTCGATCGGCAGGGGCCCGACCCGCTCGCCGTCCGCATAGGCGAGCTGGCCGTCGGCGACGAGTCGGATGCTCGACCCGCGGAAGGTGCGGACATCCCCTCGGCGCACGTGGGTCCCGCGGAAGACCGAGGGAAATGCTCGCAGGAAGGTAGGAATGCCCACGGCCTCCAGCCAGGTGACGTCGAGCACCCCGTCGTGCACGTCGGCGTCCGGGCAGATGAGCATGCCGCCGCCGTAGGAGCGGCCGTTCCCGACCGCCACCAGCATGGCTCCCTCGGAAACGGCGACGCCGTCGATGTCGGCCTCGTACCGGACGGGCTTGAACACCCGGAGCTCCCCCACGATGGCTGCCGCGTACTTGGCCTTGCCCTTGGGCCACGACATCGCATTGGCTCGCTCGTTGACGAAGGAGTCGAAGCCTGCGGAGAGCACGCCCAGGAAGTACCGCTCGGTCCCGTCGGCCGCGGTGACGTGAGCGAGGTCTACGCCGCGGTCCACGCCGAAGGCGACCGCGTCGGCCGCTGCTCGGGGGTCTCCGAGAGGCAGGCCGAGGGTGCGCGCGTTGTCGTCCCCGGTGCCCGTGGGCAGGAGGGCGAGCGCTGCCGCGGAATCCGCGAGTTCCTGGATCGCCAGGTGAGCGGTTCCATCGCCACCCGCGACAGCGACAAGGCTGGCCCCTTCGTCGCGCAGGCGGCGCACCCGGGCACGGAGGTCATCGGCACTCCCGCTCACTTCCACACTGGTGCGGATGCCGTGCTCCGCGAGACGCCCGAGGAATGCCGGGACGAGCGACCGCGCACGACCGGCACCCGAGGAGGGGTTGACGACGAGCGTGATCCGCTCAGGCGGGCTCGAGCCCTCGTCTCCCGGGCCGGGGGCTGCGGTCACGCTTCCCCGTCCTCGGGCAGCGGGGATGCCTCGTCGTCAGACCAGGCGTCGTAGTTCGGTTCGACACCGCGTCGCCGCGCACGGCGCCGGTCGTTGAGCATGCACACGCCGATGGCAAGGCACATGAGGAAGAGGATGGGGCCGGCGAGGAGGAGCAGGTTGATCGGATCGCCGGTGGGCGTTGCGATGGCTGCGAAGATGAAGACCCCGAAGATGATCCAGCGCCACCACGACAGCAGCCTCTTCCCGGTGAGCACTCCCGCGAAGTTCAGGAGGACGAGCATCAGCGGGAGGAGGAAGCCGACCCCGAACACGATGACCGTGCGGATGAAGAAGGAGAGGTAGCGGTCCACCGACACGATGTTCTCGACGTTGTCGGGGGTGAACCCGAACAGGATCTCCAGTCCGAAGGGGAGCACCGTATAGGCCAGGTAGACACCCGCCAGGAAGAGCGGGAACGCCACGGCCACGAAGCCCAGGCCCCATCTGCGCTCGTGCTTGTGCAGGCCCGGAGTGACGAAGCGCCACAGTTGGTACAGCCATACGGGCGCGGAGATGAGCAGGCCCGTGACCGCGGCGACCTGCATCTGCAGGACGAAGGGATCGGCTACACCGGTGAGAGCGAGGGTGATGGTGCGCCCCTCCGCCTCTGCCTGCGCCACGACCGACTGGAAGGGCTCGGCGAGCCAGGCGAAGATCGCGTCGTAGTAGATCCAGCCGACCACCATGCCGGCGGCGATCGCGATCCCCGACTTGACCAGCCGCGAGCGCAGTTCACGCAGGTGCTCGACGAGCGGCATCGCACCGTCGGAGGAGGAGTCCCTCTTGCGCGACGGCCCGGCGTCCGGTGGAGCGGCCACCGATCAGGTCTCGGTGCGCTCCGCCTGAGGCTGGGGCGCGGTCGTCGTGGCCTCGGCGGCCGGCAGGGCGGCGGGGGGAGCGTCTTCGGCAGCAGCTGCAGTGGCGTCGGCCGTGTTGGCGGACGGGTCGTTGACGAGCCCCTTCGTCTCGGACTTGAAGATGCGCAGGGAGCGCCCCAGCCCTCGTGCGGCATCCGGGAGCCTCTTGGCGCCGAAGAGCAGGACGATCAGGCCGATGATGATCAGGATCTCCCAGCCCTTGAAGTTGTAGGGCATCTCGACCTGCCTTTCCGCACTCGGGGCCGGCGGACGAACCCGCCGACGCCGTCATGGTACCCCGGCCGACCTCGGGACAGGGGCTCAACGACCCCCGGGGCCGTAGCGGGCGAGCGCGGCCTCGGCGGCCGCGCGGACGGCTTCGCGCAGCGCGGCGGGCTCCCGGACCACGAGGTCCCCACCCTGGCCGAGCACAAGGCGGATGAGCCACCCCGGATCGGCCACGTCGGCGCGCAGGCGACCCCCTCCGTCCTCATGGTCTTCGAGGAGATCGCCGCGCAGGACGTCGAGGAGCCAGCGACCCGATGGCGTGAAGTCGACGATGACGCTGGTGGCCGAGTCGCTCTGCACGATCGGGTTGCCGGGCTCCGGGGCCGCGTCGCGGGCGGGCAGGTCGCGAGGCTCAGCGAGGACCTCCGCGGAGAGGACGCGATCGAGTCGGAATGTTCGCTCGGCTCCGGCGCTGCGGCACCAGGCGTCGACGTACGCGTGGCCATCACGGGTGAGTACGCGTCGGACATCGATCGTGCGCTCGGTCAGTTGATCGCGGGTCGCGCCGAGGTACTCGATGCGCAGCGCGCGGTCTTCGCTCACGGCGGCGTTGACAGCGGCGCGTATCGCCTCCGGCACGTCGTCGATCACCCGGGCCTGGTCCGTGGGCAGTGCGTAGCCGGCCTGCTCGAGCTTGGCGGTGACGGATGCGAGCGCACCGCGATCATGGTCGCCCGGCACCTGGGCCAGCATGCGCAGGCCGATGAGCAGGGCGGCGACCTCGTCTCCCGTGAGAGTCAGGGGACGCTCCAGGGTCTGCGGATCGATGACGTGGATGCACCCGTCGTCCCAGAACTGGATATCGATGAGCTGGTCAGGGCCGTGCCCGGGCAGCCCGCAGCAGATGACCAGCCATAGATCGCGCTCGAGTTCGGTGGACGTCACGCCGAAGTGGTCGGCGGCGTCGGCGATCGACACGCCGCTGTGCTGCTGGAGCCACGGAACGAGGGAGAGCAGGCGCGAGAGTCGCTCAGGTGCTGCCGTGGTCATGGCGCGCCCGCATGAGCGTCGCGCGCCGCTGCAAGCCGTGCGAGGACGGCGTCCACCACCTCGGGGGGCTCGAGCGCACGCGCGTGCGGCCCCATGGCCGCGATATCACTCGCCAGGATCTGCGCCTCGGCGTAGACGACCGTCACCACGTCGCCATCCGGCCGGCTCCGCGACGAGCCGCCCCCCGCATCGCGTGATGCGATCTCCACGCTGAGGGCGTCCCTGCGCAGGCGGGCTCCCTCTCCCGGTGCCAGTTCGACCCGGGCCTGCCCGGTCGGCTGGGCATCCGCGAGAGTGCTTGCCGGCGCGGGCAGGTCGTGGTGCGGGGGCACCGTCTGTCCCGCCCCGGGAAGCAGGGCCACATGCCCCTCGATGCGCGAGAGCCGGAACACCCGCTCGGCCTCACGTGCCCGGTCCCAGCCGACCAGGTACCACGCACCGCTGTCGTGCACGGTCCCCCAGGGCTCCACGTCACGCTGCTCCGCCTCGGCGCGCCCCCGCGCCCGGTAGGTGAATTGAACCGCGCGACGTTCCCGGATCGCCCGCCACAGGGTCAGGAGCTCACCGTCACCCGCGCGTGGCGAGCCCACGAGGTCGGGCATCGTCGCGCTGTCGCTCACCGGGCTGCCCCGGCCGACCTGAGGGCTCGGGCCGAGTGCCTCGATCTTGCGCACGGCCGATGTCGCCGCGGCCTCGAGGGTGCCCTCGGTCCAGGCGCGGGCAGCGAGCCCCAGGACAGCGACCTCCTCGGCTGTCACGGGGATCTCGGGCAGTGAGTAGGCCTCCGTGTCGATGCGGTAGCCGAGCACCTCGCCCTGGGGGTTCTCGACGGTCTCCAGGGGGATGCCCATCCCCCGGAGCTCCTCCTTGTCGCGCTCGAACATCCGCTCGAAGGAATCCTCCGAGGCCGATGCCGCGTATCCCGGCACGGCGGCACGGATCCGCGCTCTGTCCACCGGCTGTCGCGCTCCGAGCAGGCACAGCACGAGGTTGAGCAGCCGTTCGGTGCGATCCGTGGCCATCGGCGTGCGGCTAGCCGACCTCGAGAAGGTCGATGATGAAGACCAGCGTGCGCCCGGCGAGCCGATGCGAGCCGGTCTCGCCGTACGCGAGGGCCGGTGGGATCACGAGTTGGCGCCGTCCACCCACTCGCATTCCGGGGATGCCCTCCTGCCATCCGGCGATAAGCCCCGCCAGCGGGAACCGGATGGCCTCACCACGGTCCCACGAGGCGTCGAACTGCTCCCCGGTCTCGAAGTCCACGCCGACGTAGTGCACGAGCACCTGGTCGCCGGGGCGGGCCTCGGGGCCATCGCCGACGACGATGTCGGTGATGACGAGCTCCTCGGGGGGCGGCCCCTCGATGAAATCGACCTCAGGCTTCTCGCTCACGTTGTTCCTCTCGCCGGTTGGGACCGTCCGGATAGATGTCGGGGGGCCGTGATCAGGGGCT
>JAPOJD010000033.1 GCA_029978585.1 Actinomycetota bacterium | reverse complement strand
GCGGTAGCAGCGCTTGAGGGGCTTGTACTGCCAGCCCGTCTCCTTGTCGACGATGACTGCGTGGCGGTGGCCGAAGGTGCCGCGGCGAGAGTCCTGGCCGGCGAGGAGCCCCGAGCGTCCCTCGAGGAGCAGGGAGCCGACCGCGAGTGCCTCGGCCATGCCCCAGTCGATGGCGTCGTCCTGCACCATCTGCGCGCGACGCTGCAGCTGGGGGGCCAGGCGCGGGTGCACGGTGAATTCCTCGGGCATGGTGAGCTGGGATGCAACGACCAGTTCGACCTTCGACGTGTCGATCGAGGTGTCGACCTCGGCCGACGGCTGCTGCGGCGTGAGGCTGGTCTGCCCGGTGCGCACCACCTCGGCGCTCGACTCGCTGAAGTCAGCGTGCCCGGACTGGTCGGATTCTGCCCGGGTCGCCTGGAAGACGCGCTCGAGCTGCTCCTGGAAGTGGCGCAGCGCCTCTTCCGCCTCTTCGACCGTGATGTCGCCTCGGCCGATCAGCGATTCGGTGTAGTGCTTGCGTACCGACCGCTTGGCGTCGATCAGCTCGTACATGAGCGGCTGCGTCAGCGACGGATCATCGGCCTCGTTGTGGCCGCGGCGCCGATAGGTGACCAGGTCGATGACGACGTCCTTGTGGAACGCCTGGCGGAACTCCAGCGCGAGGCGAGCCACGCGGACTACGGCCTCCGGGTCGTCGCCATTGACGTGGAAGATCGGGGCCTGCACCATTCGCGCCACGTCGGTGGGGTAGACGGTGGAGCGGCTGTAGCGCGGCGAGGTGGTGAAGCCGACCTGGTTGTTGACGACGACGTGGATGGACCCGCCGGTGCGATAGCCCTGCAACTGAGAGAGGTTGAGCGTCTCGGCAACGACCCCCTGACCGGCGAACGCGGCGTCCCCGTGCAGGAGCAGGGGCAGGATCGAGAACACCTCATCGCGCGGGAGAAGGTCCTGCTTGGCGCGCACGATGCCCTCGAGGACGGGATCGACGGCCTCGAGGTGCGAGGGGTTCGCGGCGAGGTACACCCGAGTCTCGTAGCCGTCGAGGCTGCGGTAGGTGCCCGAGGTGCCGAGGTGGTACTTCACGTCGCCGGAGCCCTGGACCGACTCCTCGCCGTAGTTGCCCTCGAACTCGGCGAAGATCTGGGCGTAGGACTTGCCCGCGATATTGGCGAGGACGTTGAGGCGGCCGCGGTGGGGCATCCCGATGGCGACCTCGATGATCGAATCGCGCGCCGCGCAACTGAGGATCTCGTCGAGCAGCGGGATGAGCGACTCGGAGCCCTCGAGGGAGAACCTCTTCTGCCCGACGTACTTCGTCTGCAGGAACGTCTCGAAGGCCTCGGCCTCGTTCAGCTTGTGCAGGATGCGCAACTGCTCCTCGCGCGACGGCTTGCGATGGGGGATCTCCACGCGCTCCTGGATCCAACGCCGCTGCTCGGGGTCCTGGATGTACATGTACTCGATCCCGATGCTGCGGGTGTAGGAGTCGCGCAGCACTCCGAGGATCTCGCGAAGCTTCATGAGGGGTCGCCCGGCGAAGCCGCCCGTCGCGAACTCCCGGTCGAGGTCCCACAGCGTGAGTGAGTGGGAGAGGACGTCGAGGTCCGGGTGCATCCGCTGGCGGTACTCCAGGGGATCCGTGTCGGCCATGAGATGGCCGCGCACTCGGTAGGCGTGGATGATCTCCTGCACGCGCACGGTCTTTGACAGGTCGGTCTCGTGCGATGCGGAGATGTCCTGTGCCCAGCGGATCGGCTCATAGGGGATGCGCAGGGAACGGAAGATGTCGCCGTAGAAGTCGTCCTCGCCGAGCAGGAGCTCGTGGATGCGGCGCAGGAAGTCACCGGACTGGGCGCCCTGGATCACGCGGTGGTCATACGTCGACGTCAGGGTCATCGTCTTCGACACGGCATTGCGGACGAGGGTCTCCTCGGAGGCCCCCTGCCACTCGGCCGGGTACTCCATCGCGCCGACCCCGATGATGCAGCCCTGGCCGACCATGAGCCGCGGGACCGAGTGCGAGGTGCCGATGGTGCCGGGGTTGGTGAGGCTCAGCGTGGTGCCGGCGAAATCGTCGACGCCGAGGGAACCGCTGCGAGCCCGGCGCACGACGTCCTCGTAGGCGGACCAGAACTGCGCGAAGTCCATGTCCTGCGCGCCCTTGATGTTGGGCACGAGGAGCTGTCGGGTGCCGTCGGGCTTGGGCAGGTCGATGGCGATCCCGAGGTTGACCGAGCCTGGCGTGAGGACGGCCGGCTTGCCGTCAACCTCAGCGAACGCGGAGTTCATGGCGGGGACGTCGCGCAGGGCCCTCACGAGTGCGAACCCGATGATGTGGGTGTAGGACACCTTGCCGCCGCGTCCGCGCGCGAGGTGGTTGTTGATGACGACGCGGTTGTCCATGAGCAGCTTGACCGGCACGCCGCGCACGCTCGTCGCGGTGGGCACCTCGAGGCTGGCCTGCATGTTGGTGACGATGCGTGCCGCCGGCCCGCGCAGGGGCTCGACCTCCGCCGTGGTCACCGGGACTGCGACCACGTCGGTCGTGACCCGCACCTCCGCCGGGGCCGGCGCGTCGGCCGGAGGAGCCGGGGACGCGGGCGCAGGAGCCGCGGGCGCAGGAGCCGCGACGCCGTTCGCCCTCAGGTGGGAGCCCTCGGCGGGGGTGTAGTCGGCGAAGAAGTCCCACCAGGCGGGGTCGACGGAGGACCGGTCGGCGAGGTACTGCTGGTAGATCTCGTCCACCAGCCACTCATTGGGACCGAACCGCGGGTCCGTCGTCGTCACGAGTCCAGGGTAGTCGCCGCGAAATCAATCGACGCGCCGGTGATCTCCGCCGTGGATCTGGTCGAGGGCGTGGGCGAGCAGCGGCCCGAGCACGGCCAGCCCGTCGCGGGCGCCGCCGGGCGACCCGGGCAGGTTGACGATGAGCGTGCGGCCGGCCGTGCCGGCAAGGCCGCGGGACAGCACCGCCGTGGGGACCCCGGAGGCCACGCCGTGCGCCCGGATCGCCTCGGCGATCCCCGGTGCCTCGCGTTCGAGCACCCGGCGGGTCATCTCCGGGGTGTGGTCGGCCGGGGTGAGCCCGGTGCCCCCGGTGGTGAGGACGAGGTCAACCCCCGCGGCCACGGCCTCGCGCAGGGCGGCCTCGACGGGATCGCCGTCGCTGACGACCACCGGCCCCTCGGCGTCCAGGCCGAGATCCGCCAAGCCCGCAACGAGCACCGGGCCGGAGCGGTCCTCCCAGGCGCCCGATGCGGCCCGCGTCGACACGGTGATGACGCGGGCGCGGTAGCGGGTCTCAGCCACGGCGCTCACTCGCGGCCCGAATGCTCTCCAAGAGGTCCTCGAGGGCGCGCATGGAATGGCCGCTGAGGAATGTGTCGACGTACGGCATCGCCGCGGCCATGCCGCCCACGAGGGGCTTGTACTCGGCCGCGGCCTTGCGGGGGTTCACCCAGATGATGTGATGGGCCAGCCGTGACAGCCGCTCCATGGCCATGCCCACCTCCGCGGGATCCCCGATCTCCCAGCCGTCGGAGACGATCACGATGACCGCGCCGCGGGCGATCCCGCGGCGGCCGTGCTCGTCGAGGAATCGGTTGAGGGTCTCGCCGATGCGGGTGCCCCCCGACCAGTCCGGGGTGGCCTCCGCGACGCGCGCGTAGGCGTAGTCGGGACCCCCGGTGCGCAGCTGCCGGGTCAGTCGGGTCAGCCGGGTCGCGAAGACGAACGATTCGGCGCCGAGGGCGCGGACCGCGCCGCGCATGAGGTGGAGGTAGATGCGCGCGTAGGGCTCCATGGATCCCGACACGTCGGCGATGAGGACGACGCGTCGCGGCCGCTCGGTGTGCTTGCGGCGGATGCGCCGGACCGGGTCCCCGCCCGTGCGGTGGGAGCGGCGCAGGGTTGCGCGCACGTCGAGCCGGCGTCCTGCGGGGTGACGCCTCGTGCGTCGCCCGCGCCGCATGGGGGGCACGAGCGGCAGTTGCTCCACGAGCCGGCGCAGGAGGGCGAGCTCCTCCGGGGTGCACGCCGAGAAGTCGCGCGTACCGAGGCGCTCCTCGGGGCTCGCGGCAGCGAGCACGGAGGTGTCCTCGGAGTCCACGCCCTCGTTCGACGAAGTACCGGGAGTCGCACTGGTGACCGGTGCCACGGCGTCGGACTCGCGATCGGCGTCGGACTCGCGCGGGGCGCGCTCGCCGGACGGAAGAGTGTGCGGCGGCGCGACCGGTGCGACCTGCCCTCCGCGGTGGTCCGCGAGGTCGAGGTAGCCGCGGAAGATCTGGTCGAACACCGCGTCATACACCGCGATATGGGCGTGGGCGCCGAGCAGCGTGACGCGGCCGAGCCAGTACACCTCCTGCGTCGACAGCGGCCGGGCGAGGAGGACGGCCTCGGCGAAGCGGGCGCTGCGCTCGGGGGTGACGGGAACCCCGGCCCGGTGGAGCTGATCGCCGAACGCGGAGATCACCGCGGCCAGGTCGGCCGGCTCGGCCGTGAGGCCGCCGCCGGCGGTCATGAACTCAGGCACCGGCCACCCAGGCGAGCCCGGCCTCGCGGGCGACATCGTGATCCTCGCGGTACTTCAACACGGTGCCCAGGGTGCGCTGGACGGCCTCGGCGTCGAAGGTTTGCACGCCCAGCAGGACCGCCGCGTGCACCCAGTCGATCGCCTCGGCGATCCCGGGGGGCTTCTGCACGTCGAGGGTGCGCAGCCGGGCCACGGCGGCGGCGATGTCGCTCACCAGGGTCTCGTCGGCCTCGGGGACGCGCATGCGCACGATCGCGGTGGCGTGCTCCAGTGACGGGTAGTCGATCCAGTGGTAGAGGCAGCGTCGCTTGAGGGCGTCGTGGAGGTCTCGGGTGCGATTCGACGTCAGGATCACGATGGGCTTGTGGTGGGCGTGCAGCGTGCCGATCTCGGGGATCGTGACGGAGGCCTCGGCGAGCAGTTCGAAGAGGAACGCCTCGAACTCCTCGTCGGCGCGGTCGACCTCGTCGATGAGGAGGACCGCCGGCCGTGGGCCGCGGTGCTCGATGGCTTTCAGCAGCGGGCGCTCGACGAGGTAGTCACGGCCGAAGAGGCTCTCCTCCTCGACCGCTGCGCCCTGCGCCTCTGCCACGCGGATCCCGAGCAACTGGCGGGGGTAGTTCCACTCGTACAGCGCCTCGGAGGCGTCTATGCCCTCGAAGCACTGGAGGCGGATGAGCGGGGTGTCCAGGATCTCGGCGAGGGCCTTCGCGGCCTGGGTCTTGCCGACGCCGGCCTCGCCCTCCAGGAGCAGCGGCTGCGGCAGTCGCACCGCGCAGAAGAGTGCTGTCGCCAGGCCCGGCTCGGCGAGGTAGCCGGTGTCGCGCAGCCGCTCGGAGAGGGCGTCGACGTCGGGGATGAAGGCGGCGAGATCCTCGCCGGTGATGGCGGCGGACATCAGGCGCGGGAGGCCGCGGTGTCGAAGGCGCTGGGATCGGCGACGAAGCGATCGCGGCAGCCCGCGCAGCAGAACCACCGGGTGGTCCCATCGACCTCGGCACTGATCGAGCTCGGCACCATCGCGACGTCCATGTGGCAGACCGGGTCGACGGCTGTCGCGACCGGTGCCGCGGCGCTGGACGACCGCGGCTCCGCGGTGCGCGTGACCACGATCTCCGCCAGGATCGACAGCGCGACCTCCTCCGCGGTGCGCGCGCCGATGTCGAGGCCCGCGGGCGTGCGGACCGAAGCCCGCTGCTCGTCGGTGAGGTCCAAAGAGGCGAGGACAGCGGCGCCGCGCTTGCGACTAGCGACGAGGCCGACGTAGGGAACGCCGGCCCGGATGGCTGCCTCGAGGACGGCTTCCTCGCCGTTGCCGTGCGAGGCGACAACGACGGCATCCGTTGTCGCGAGGTCGGGGGCGCCGCAGCACCCGCTGTCCCACGGCTGCATGTCGTAGCCGAGGGCGCCGCCCACCGATGCGAGGGCGACCCCGATGGGGGTCGTCCCGAGGATGCGGACGAGGGGAGCGGGCAGCACGGGTTCCATGAAGATCTCCAGGGTGCCCCCGGACTGGCAGGGGTTGTGGACCACGGTCTTGCCCGGCTGCTCGGGCTCCGGGCGGGGAGCGATGCGCAAGAGCGTGCTCTCGCGCCGCTCGAGCACCGCGAGGCCTTGGGCGCGCAGGGTGGCGAGTGCGCACTGGCCGCCGACGAATCCCTCGATCGTGCCGTCGGCCAGCACGATGGCCTCGTCGCCGGGCTTAGCCGACGTCGGCCGCTCCGCGAGCACGACGCGGGCGTGCACGAAGGGGACCCGCTCGGCCTGAAGCCGCTCGACCCTCTCGCGCAGCGCCCGCGTCGTCATGCTCACAGTGTGCGCCTACTCCACGGCCATGTCGACGCGGACCGGGTTGCCCTGGATCGCCCGCCAGACGTTCGCCGGGGTGAGGGGCATGTCCGCGTGACGCACGCCGAACGGAGAGATCGCGTCGATGACCGCGTTGACCACGGCCGCCGGGGAACCCACCGTCGCGGACTCGCCTACGCCCTTGGCGCCGATCGGGTGGTGGGGGGACGGGGTTACCGTCTCGCCCAGCTCCCAGTCGGGGCACTCCACGGCCGTGGGCAGCAGGTAGTCCATGAAGGAGCCGCCGAGGCAGTTGCCGTCCTCGTCGAACGCGATGAGCTCCATGAGCGCCATGCCCACGCCGTCGGCGAGGCCGCCGTGCACCTGACCCTCGACGATCATCGGGTTGATGCGGGTGCCGCAGTCGTCCACCGCCACGAACCGGCGGATCTTCACCTGTCCCGTGCCGGGGTCCACGTCGACGACGCAGATGTAGCAGCCGTACGGGTAGGTGAGGTTCGGCGGGTTGTACACCGCGGTGGCGTCCAGGTGGCCTTCGACGCCCTCCGGCAGTTCCAGGGAGCCGTGCGAGAGCAGCGCGATCTCCTGGATGGTCTTGGCGCGATCAGGGTCGCCCTTGACCGACCACTTGCCCAGCGACCACTCCAGGTCGTCAGGCGAGCACTCCAGCGCGGCCGCTGCGATGAGACGCGCCTTGTCGCGGACCTTGCGGGACACGACCGCGGCCGCGGCGCCCGACACCGGCGTGGAGCGAGAGCCGTAGGTGCCCAGGCCGAAGGGGGTGTTGTCGGTGTCGCCGTGGATGACCTCGATGTCCTCGGGTGGGATACCGAGTTCGTGAGCGACGATCTGCGCGTAGGTCGTCTCGTGGCCCTGGCCCTGCGTCTGCACCGACAGGCGCAGCTGCGCCTTGCCGGTCGGGTGCACGCGCAGTTCGATGCCGTCGGCCATGCCCAGCCCGAGGATGTCCATGTCCTTGCGCGGGCCGGCGCCGACGCCCTCGGTGAAGAAGCTGATGCCGATGCCCATGTACTCGCCGCGGGCGCGCTTCTCGGCCTGCTCCTTGCGCAGTTCGTCGTAGCCCACCATCTCCATCGCGAGGCGCATCGTCTTCTCGTACTGGCCGGAGTCGTAGACCCAGCCGGTCGGCGTCTCGTAGGGGAACTGCTCGGGCTTGATGAGGTTCTTCAGTCGCAGCTCTGCCGGGTCCATCCCCAACTCGGCCGCGAGGCAGTCCACGAGCCGCTCGATGAAGTACGCCGCCTCGGTGATCCGGAAGGAGCACGCGTAGGCGACGCCGCCCGGCGCCTTGTTGGTGTAGACGGGCGTCACCTTGCAGTGGGCGTTCGGGTAGTCGTAGGACCCGGTGAAGATGTGGAAGAAGCCCGCGGGGAACTTCGTGGGCTGCGCCACGCCGTTGAACGCGCCGTGGTCGGCGAGCACATCGACGTCCACCGCGAGGATCTTGCCCTCCTTGGTCGCCGCAATGGTGCCGTTCATGTGGTAGTCGCGGGCGAACGAGGTGGACATGAGGTTCTCGCTGCGGTCCTCCATCCACTTCACGGGTTTGCCCGTGACGATGGAGCCGACGACCGACAGGACGTAGCCGGGGTAGACGCCGACCTTGTTGCCGAAGCCGCCGCCGACATCGGGGGAGATGATGCGGATCTTGTGCTCGGGCAATCCGGCCACGAGCGCGTAGACCGTGCGATGGGCGTGCGGCGCCTGGCTCGTGGTCCACAGGGTGAGCTGGCCCGAGACCGGGTCGAGGTAGGCCACCGAGCCGCAGGTCTCCATGGGCGCCGGGTGCACGCGCGGGTACATGATCTCCTGCGTCACCACGACGCAGTTCGGGTCCGCCTTGGCCTTGTCGATGGCCTCCTGGGTCCCGATCGCGTTGCCCGACTCCCAGTACTTGTTGCCGAGGACGTCGGTGATCGAGTTGTCGGTCTGGCCCTTGTCGTCGCGGATCACCGGCGCGCTCGGGTCCATGGCCTTCTTGGCATCCATGACAGCGCCGAGGGGCTCGTAGTCGACGTCGATGAGCTCGAGGGCGTCCTTCGCGGTGTAGCGGTCGGTCGCGATGACGAACGCCACCTCCTGGCCCTGGAAGCGCACCTTGTCGGTGGCGAGAACAGCCTGAGTGTCGTAGGACAGGGTCGGCATCCAGGCGAAGTTGTCGCCGAGGAGCGCCGGCCGGGGAATGCCCTCGAGGGTCTTGCCGGTGATCACGGCGACGACGCCCGGGTGCGCCTCGGCGCGGGAGGTGTCGATCGACAGGATCTTCGCGTGCGCATGCGGGCTGCGCAGGATGGCCCCGTGGAGCATGCCGGGCAGGTTGACGTCATCGACGTAGTTGCCCTGGCCGCGAACGAAGCGCTGGTCTTCCTTGCGCTTCATCGAGCCGAAGCCGATGGGGTTGCCGGCCGCGCTGATCGGGGCCTCTTCGACGGCGGTCATGCGGTGACCTCGCTTCCCTTCGGATGCTCGGCGGCCCAGCGGATCGCCTCGACGATGTTCTTGTAGCCCGTGCAGCGGCAGATCTGCCCGGAGATCCCCTCGCGGATCTCCTCCTCGCTGATATCGGGGTTCTTGTCGATGAGCCAGCGGCCGGTCATCATCATCCCCGGCGTGCAGAAGCCGCACTGCAGGCCGTGGCACTCGATGAAGCCCTGCTGGATCGGGTCGAGACCGTCGGGGCCTTCGAGCCCCTCGACGGTCTTCACGCGGTGGCCGTCGGCCATCACGGCGAGCATCGTGCAGCTCTTGACAGGCTCGTCGTCCACCCACACCACGCAGGTGCCGCAGTTGGAGGTGTCGCAGCCCCAGTGCGTCCCGCGCAGCCCGAGTTCCTCGCGGATGAAGTGCACGAGGAGCATGCGAGGCTCGATATCGCGGATGTAGTCGGTTCCGTTGACGTTGATGGTGACGTCCATGTCACGCTCCCTGGCTTGCGGCGACGGCGCGCCGGAGGGCGCGGAGGGTGAGTTCCTGGGCGAGGTGCTTCTTGTAGTCGGCCGGGCCGCGCTGGTCGGACACCGGGCTGCACGAGTCGGCGGCGATCGCCGCTGCCTGGGCGAGGTTCTCCTCCGTGGGCGCCTTGCCCACGAGGAACTCCTCCGCCCCCGGCGCGCTGAAGTGCTCCGCGCCGACCGCCGTCAGGCCGATCCCGCAGTCGGAGACGACGCCATCCCTGACAACGACGAACACGCCGGCCGAGGCGACCGGCCAGTCACCGACGCGTCGCTCGACCTTCTCGTAGGCGCTGCCCGCTCCGGGCCGGATCGGGAAGCGCACCTCGGTGAGGATCTCCCCGTCGGCGACCTGTGTCATGTAGGGGCCGAAGTGGAACTCGCGGATCGGGACCGTCCGGGAGCCGGACTTCGACCGGATCACCACGGTGCCGCCCAGGGCGGAACCGACCGCGGAGAGGTCCTCGGAGGGATCGGCCTGGCACATCGAGCCGCCGACGGTTCCGCGATTGCGCACGACTGGGTCGGCGATGAGCTTCTCCGCCTCGCGGAAGATCGGGTAGTGCTCGGCGAGGATCGCGGAGTCGAGGACCTCGGCATGCCGGGTCATCGCCCCAATGACGATCTCGTTGCCCTCGACGCGGATGCCCTTGAGCTCGTCGAGGTCGTTGAGGTCGATGAGGGTCGTCGGGGATGCGATGCGCAGGCGCATCATGGGGATGAGGCTGTGGCCGCCCGCGATGACGCGGGCATCCTCTCCGTGCTGCTCAAGCAACTGCAAGGCGTGATCGACGCTCGTCGCGCGGGCGTAGTCGACCGGGGCTGGTGTCTGCATGCGGTGTCCTTTGCTCTACTTCTTGCGACGGGCAATGAGCCAGATGATGCCGATGACGGTGACGATGCCGATGATCACGGGGATTGCCCTCTTGAGCACGGGAGCCCCCGCGGTGCCCAGGAGGTCGATGCTGTCGGCGGCCTGCGGAAGCGGGCGCGACACGGCCGGCTGTCCCTCGGCCGTTGTCCCCGTCTCCGCGGCCGCTCCGCCCCCGGCGATCACCGCCTCGAGATTGGCCGAGAACTGGTCGATGATGCGGCCCGCGACGTCCTGCATGACGCCGCGCCCGAACTGAGCGGGCTTGCCGGTCACCGTGAGGTCGGTGGTGACCTCGACCCGCGTCGTCTCCGGGCTCTCGGCGATGAGCTGGGTCGTCACGAGCGCGGAAGCCGTGCCCGAGCCGCGGGTTTCCTTGCCGGTGCCCTGGATGACGGCCTTGTGGTTGGCCTCGTCCTTCTCGACGAAGTTCGCCTTGCCCCCGTAGGTCATGCTCACAGGGCCGAGCTTGACCTTGACAGTCCCTGTGAAGGAGTCGCCCTCGACAGTCTCGAGAGTGGCGCCGGGCATGCACGGGGCGATGGCCTCGACGTCCAGCAGCGTCTTCCAGGCCGTGTCGATATCGGCCGGGACGACGAAGGAGTTGTGCAGATCCATTCAGGCTCCCGAGAGGTTTCGCGCGGGGTTTCCGCGGGTCCGGTGTGATACGCGACACTAGACCCATGGCGGAGGATGCGCGACCGGTCCAGGTCCACCTCTTCGCGGCCGCCCGGGCAGCGGCCGGTCTTTCGGTCATCGAGGTCGCCCCCGGCACCCTGGGGGAGGTCCTGGCCGCCGCTGTGGCGGCGGCTCCCCGCCTGGAGGAGGTTCTCGGCCGCTGTTCGGTCCTCGTGGAGGGCCTGGCCGCCCCGGACCGGGCCCAGCGGGTGGATCCGGGCGCCCGGGTCGATGTGCTGCCGCCCTTCGCGGGGGGCTAGCCCCCGATCGCGCTCATCGGCCGGTCGGGCTGTATGAAGGACGGGTCGTCGATCCCGTGACCGGGCAATTTCGCGAGGACGCTGCGATGCAGCCGCTCCCGGATCCCTTCACGGACCTGGTGCTCGTCGAGGCCTTCGTCGCGCAGGACGACGCGGAGATCGAGTTCGTCCCGGGCGAAGAGGCAGTTGCGCAACTGGCCGTCAGCCGTGAGGCGCACGCGGTCGCAGGTGCCGCAGAAGGGCCGGGTCACACTCGCGATGATCCCCACGGTCTCGGGCCCGCCATCGACGAAGAACTCCTCGGCGGGCGCGGGTCCGCGCACGGGCGCGGGGGTGAGTTCGAACTCGCGCGAGAGTTCGTCGAGGATCTGATCCGCGGTCACCATGCGCGCGCGGCTCCAGATGCCGCCCGCGTCGAGGGGCATCTGCTCGATGAATCGCAGTCGCCAGCCCTCCTCCAGTGCGCGGCGGAGCATGGGCACGGCCTCGTCGTCGTTGACGCCTGGCATGAGCACCGTGTTGACCTTAAGCGGATCCAGCCCCGCCGTGCGCGCGGCCGCGAGCCCGGCGAGCACGTCGTCGAGGCGGTCCCGGTGGGTCATGGCCTTGAACCGGTCGCGGTCGAGGGTGTCCAGGCTGACGTTGACGCGCTCGAGGCCGGCATCCCGCAGTGCGCCGGCCTGGGCCGCCAGGCGCAGGCCATTGGTCGTCAGCGAGACGCGGGGTGGTCGCGGCAGGGCATTGATCCGACGTACGACATCGACCGCGTCGGGCCTCAGCAGCGGCTCGCCTCCGGTCAGGCGCACCTCGTCGACGCCCTCCTCGACGGCGACCTCGAGCACCGTCATCAGCTCGTCGGTCGTGAGGAGCTCGGCGCTGGGGATCCACTCGGCGAAGTCCGCGGGCATGCAGTAGGTGCAGCGCAGGGAGCACCGGTCGGTGAGCGACACGCGCATGTCGCGATGCGCGCGACCGTAGGTGTCGATCAGGCGGGAGTCGTGGTCTCCGGCGGAGTCGGTCATGCGCAGTTCACCCACTCGTCCGTGCCGTCGGTGAAGACCTGGTGCTTCCACACCGGCAACCGCTCCTTGGTGGTGTCGACGAGGTCAGCGCACGCGGCGAAGGCCTCCTGGCGGTGGGCCGCGCTCACCGCGGCCACGAGCGCGGCGTCGCCGATGGCCAGGGGTCCTACGCGGTGCATGACCGCCAGCGCGATGACGGGGTGCCGTGCGGCCACCTCGCGGGCCACGTCGTCGAGAACCTTGCCCGCCGTGGGGTGAGCCTCGTAGTCCAGTCGTGCCACGGTCCGGCCGTGGTCGTGGTCGCGGACGTCGCCGGAGAAGGTGACCACCGCCCCGGCCGCGGCACTGCCCACGAGGGCGGCCACCTGGGCCACCGAGATGGGCGCCTCGGTGACGTCGCTGTGGGTGCGCGCGGCGCTGGACGTGCCGGAGGTGCCGACGCCGCTCATTCCGCCATTATTGGGGCTGAGCCACCCCGGGGCCAATCCAAGTCGGCAACGTGCGGGCTCGAGACGTAGGGAGCACTCATGCGCGAGATCCTCAGTGAGCTCACCTCGGCGCTGGAGCGCGGCGAGGAGTGCGCGATGTCCACGGTGGTGCGCACCTGGCGCTCGGCCCCGCGCCCGGCCGGGGCGTCGATGCTCGTCACCGCGAGCGGGGAGGCCGTTGGGTCCGTCAGCGGCGGCTGCGTCGAGGGCGCGCTCTACGAACTCGGCCAGCAGGTGATGGACACGGGCGTGCCGGTCCTGGAGACCTACGGCGTGAGCGACGACGATGCCTTCGCCGTGGGCCTCACCTGCGGCGGCATCCTCGAGGTCCTCGTCGAGCGCGTCTCCCGCGAGACGTGGCCCGAACTCGCGGGCATCATGGCCAGCGTCGATGCCGACGAGGCGGTGGCCGTGGCCACGATCGTCCGCTCGCCGCACCCCGGCCAGGTGGGACGGCACCTCGTCGTGCGCCCGCGCGCCGCGGCCGAGGGGGGCCTGGGGACGCAGCGCCTCGATGAGACGGTGGCGGCCGACGCTCTGGGGTTGCTGGAGTCGGGGACGACCGGCTTCCTCCACTACGGCCCCGAGGGCGAGCGTCTCGGTGACGGCATCGACGTCTTCGTCAACTCCATGGCTCCCGCTCCGCGCATGTACATCTTCGGGGCCATCGACTTCTCCGCCGCCCTGTGCCGGGTCGGCAAGGTGCTGGGCTTCCGGGTCACGGTGTGCGATGCGCGCGAGGTGTTCGCGACTCCGCGGAGGTTCCCGGACGCCGATGAGGTGGTCGTGGACTGGCCGCACCGCTGGCTGGCCTCCCAGCCCGTGGACTCCCGGACCGTGATCTGCGTGCTCACCCACGACCCGAAGTTCGACGTGCCGGCGCTTCAGGTGGCGCTGCGCACCGATGCCGGCTACGTCGGCGCCATGGGGTCACGGCGTACCCACGAGGACCGGCTGAGCCGCCTCAAGGAGGCGGGCGTCACGGACGACGAACTCGCCCGTCTGCACTCGCCGATCGGCCTCGACCTGGGGGCCCGCACGCCGGAGGAGACCGCGGTCTCGATTGCGGCCGAGATCATCCAGGATCGCTGGGGCGGATCGGGGGAGCGGCTGCGCTCGACGCAGGGCCCGATCCACCCGGGCGCCCCGCGCTAGTGGCGCGCACCCTCGGCCTGGTCCTGGCCGCCGGGGAGGGTCGGCGGTTCGGCGGCCCCAAGGCCCCCGCGGTCGTCGGTGGGCAGCGGCTCGTCGATCGCGCCGTGGGCGTCCTGGCCGAGGGAGGGTGCGATCCCGTCCTGGTGGTCCTCGGGGCGTGGGTCGGTGGGGTACCCGGTGCCGAGGTCGTCGTCAACGAGGAGTGGGGCGAGGGCATGGGCTCGTCCCTGCGCGCCGGGCTCGACGAGCTAGCCGGGCGGCCGGACGGGTCCGCCGACGACCGCGTCCTCGTGACGCTCGTCGACCTGCCGGGCCTCACGCCGGAGGCGGTGCGCCGGATCGTGGACTCCCCCTCCCGCCTGGCGGCGGCGGCGTACGACGGCGAGCGGGGCCATCCGGTCCTGCTCGGCGCGGAGCACTGGACGGGGGTGTCGGAGTCGGCCCGGGGCGACAGTGGTGCGCGCGACTACCTGCGGGCCCACGCGGACGAGATCGTGCTCGTCGAGGTCGGCGACGTCGCCGACGGAGCTGATCTCGACGAGCCGGCCTAGCGTGCCGCGTGAGCGGGCCGGCGCGACCTAGTCCGCGTGGCGTGCCATCCGGCTGTCGCGGAACCACACGCTGGCGCGGGCGTTCCACAGCAGTCCCAGGATGATGACCTCGATGAGGCAGCCGATCAGGCCGGCGAGGATGTTCCAGCCGCCGGAGAAGATCTCCGACAGGCTCGCGATGAAGCCGATCACGACGAAGATCGTGATGACGATGCGGGCCCAGTTGTAGCCGCGGCCAAGGAAGATCGCCAGGATGATCCGAACGACGCCGGAGATCAGCATGATGGCCGCAGCGGTCCACAGGGCGAAGTTGAAGTAGTTCTCTGCGTTCTTGTCGAGCCCGTTGTTGACCAGGGTGTCCTCGACCGCCTGCTGGATGGCGGGATCTCGGAATCCGAAGGCGAGGGTGACCACGCCGATGGCGTTGAGGATGATGAGGATCGCGCCGATCCACACGAGGACCATGGCGATGGTGATGGAGGCGGGTCGCGTCATGCGGCCAGGATAGGGAAGCGCAACCGGCATGTGCGTGAGGCGCGCGAGGAGTTTCCGCCCCTCACAGGCCCAGGCTGCGGGCGATCACGAGGAGTTGGATCTCGCTGGCGCCCTCGACGACACGGAGCATGCGCAGGTGGCGCAGCGCCCGCTCGATGGGGCCCTCGCGCATGAGGCCCATCCCGCCGAGCACCTGCAGCGCCCGATCGGCGACCTCGTACGCGCGCTCGGTCGCGTAGAACTTCGTGATGGAGGCGTCCGCCATGATCGACAGCGGATCGCCCTCGCTGTCCACGCGCCAGGCCAGGTGGTAGACCAGCCAGCGGATGGCCTCGATATCCGCCTTGCTTCGCGCGAGGGGGAAGGACACCCCCTGGTTCTTGCCCAGCGGCTTGCCGAATGCGGTGCGCTTGGCCGCATGATCCACGGCCGCGTCGAGGCACCACTCCGCGAGGCCCAGGGACTGCGCGCCGATGTAGGCGCGGCCGGCGTTGAGGAAGGCCATGGCCTCGAAGAAGCCCATGCCGACCTCGCCGATGACGTGGTCGGCGGGGACCCGCGCGTCGTCGAAGAACAGCTCCGCGGGGTGGGAGTCGGAGATATTCCACTGCAGCTTGCCCCTGCGGAACTGGTCGGAGGGAACGACGAAAGCAGTGATGCCTCCCGCCGCGCGCTTGTCAGGGTCGGTCAGCGCGAACACGATCGCGAAGTCGGCGTTCTCGCCGTTGGTGATGTAGTGCTTGTGGCCGTTGATCACCCACTCGTCGCCGTCGAGCACCGCGCGCGTGCGGATCGACTGCGCGTCGCTGCCGGCCTCAGGCTCAGTCAGGGCGAAGCACATTGTTTTCTCGGCCCGCGCGACGGGGAAGACATAGTCGTCCCACAGGTTCCGGGGCAACTTGAGGAGCAGGGTGGAAGGGCCGGCGGGGTTCGGGGGCGCGATGGCCGCCATGGCAAGGCGCATGCCCGATCGCGCGGCGTCCTCGACGAGGAGCGTCGTCCCCAGCACCGACAGGTCCTGGCCCCCGGCCTCCTCGGGGAGGTAGGAGGCGTAGAACCCCTCCTCCGCGCTGCGGCGGCGAACCTGCTGGACGACCGGGGCCAGCAGGTCGCGATCGGGCGCCTCCCCCCAGAACTGCCGGGCGTGCTCCTCCTCGAGGGGGCGCACCTCGCGCTCGAGGAAGGCGGAGAACGACTGGCGCAGGGCGGTGAGCTCCTCGGGCACGGCGAAGTCCATGGCGCCATCCTCCCGCAGGATGCCCGGGCGCGCAGCCCCCGCGGGCGCGGGCGATAGCGTCAACCTCATGAGCCAGCAGAGCATCCCCGGTATCGATCCCGACTCGGTGACGCCGGTCCCCCTCCTCGGCGGGTGGTCCACGGGCACCGCCTCGACGCAGGTGCGGGCCCCCTACGACGGCGCCCTGCTCGGGAGCATCCCCGAGCTCACGCCGGCGGACGTGGACGCGGCGGCGGCGTACGCCAAGCAGGCCATGCACGAGGCGCCCCTGCCGCAGTGGACGCGCGCGGAGATCCTGGACCGCGCCGCGCTCGCGCTCGCGGACCGTCGCGAGGAGTTCGCCCAGTGCATCGCCCTCGAGGCGGCCAAGCCGATCAAGACCGCGAGGGTCGAGGCTGAGCGCGCGGTCGGCACCCTGCAGTTCTCCGCCGCGGTGGCGCGGACGCTCACCGGCGAGACCGTGCCGCTCGAGGCATCGTCGGTCGGCGCCGGGAAGATCGGGTTCGTCCTGCGGGTGCCCATCGGCGTGGTGGGGGCGATCTCGCCTTTCAACTTCCCGCTCAACCTGGTGTGCCACAAGCTCGGGCCCGCGATCGCCGCCGGCTGCGCCGTCGTGCTCAAGCCGGCATCCCAGACGCCGTTCTCCGCGATCCTCCTCGCCCGCATGCTCATCGAGCAGTGCGGCCTGCCGCCCGCGTACCTGCAGGTGGTGACCGGCGGCGGGTCGACAGTGGGCAACGCCATCGTCGACAACCCCGACATCGCTCTCGTCACCTTCACCGGGTCGCCGGAGGTGGGCTGGTCGATTCGCGGCCGGGCGCCCCGCAAGCGCGTCGGCCTCGAGCTCGGCAACAACGCGCCGGTGATCATCGACCACGACGGCGACTGGGAGACCGCTGTCGCCAAGATCAAGGTCGCGGGCTTCTCCCACGCCGGCCAGTCCTGCATCTCCACGCAGCGCGTCTTCGTGCACGAGGACCTCATCGAGCCGGTGACCGCCGCCCTGGTCGAGGGTGTGAAGTCGCTGGTGGTGGGCGATCCGATGGACGCCACGACGGATGTCTCCGCGTTGATCTCGAAGGGCGAGACAGGTCGCGTCAAGGGCTGGATCGACGAGGCCGTGGCCGGGGGCGCTCGAGTCGCCTGCGGCGGCGAGATCGGACCGGACGGCGTACTCCAGCCGACCGTCATCGTCAATGCGCAGCCGGACATGAGCGTGTGCGCCCTGGAGGTGTTCGGGCCCGTCGTCGCGATCCGCGGCTTCCGCGACTTCGACGACGCCCTGCGGGAGGCCAACGACACGCGGTACGGACTGCAGGCCGCGGTGTTCACCTCCGACGTGGGCAAGGCGATCAAGGCGGCGCGCACGCTGGACTTCGGCGGCGTCCTCGTCAACGAGGTGCCGACCTGGCGCGCCGACCAGATGCCCTACGGCGGGCTGCGGGACTCCGGCAACACCCGCGAGGGCCCGGCGTACTCCGTGCGCGAGATGACCGAGGAGCGCCTGGTCATCCTCCAGGGCTGACGCTAGGCGGCGCGGGCTCCCTCGAGTTTGGACATGTCCTCGAGTGAGACGCCCTTCGTCTCCCGGATGTAGCGCATCACGAACGGGATCGACAGGATCGCGAAGGCCGTGAAGATCCCGTAGGCCAGGCCGAGCGAGATGCCGGCGAGGCCCGGGAACGACGTCGACACGATGAAGTTGGCGACCCACTGGGCCGAGGCGGCGACGGCGAGCGCCGCTGCGCGGATGCGGT
>JAPOJD010000173.1 GCA_029978585.1 Actinomycetota bacterium | reverse complement strand
CGACGGTCACCTGCTCGCAAAGCGCAACTCCTTCACCGACTTCATCGCGGCGGCCGATCACCTCGTGGACGCGAAGATCGCCGGGCCCATCGTTGGACGCGGCGGATCCGCAGGCGGCCTGCTCCAGGGCGCGGTCTACTTCATGGCTCCTCGACGCTGGGCGGGGATCATCGCCGACGTGCCCTTCGTCGACTGCATCAACTCCATGCTCGACCCCGACATCCCGCTCACGATCACCGAGTGGGAGGAGTGGGGCGATCCGCGGATCCCCGAGCAGCGTGCCTACATGGAGTCCTACACGCCCTATCTCAATCTCCCCGACCCCGCGGATCGTCCGCCGCTGCTCGTCACGGGCGCGGTGCACGACCCGCGCGTGCTCGTGCACGAGCCGGCGAAGTGGGTCGCGGCGCTGCGCCACTCCGACCCCGAGCACGGGGATCGCCCGAGCGTCGTCGATCGCGGCAGCGTGATCTTCCGCGTCGAGACCGGCGAGGGCTCGCACGGCGGCCAGGCGGGCCGGTACGCCGCCCTCGCCTACGACGCGGAAGCAGTCGCCTGGGCCCTCACCGCGCTCGGGGTTGATTCGCCTACCGCACCGGGATAACCTGTACAGGTTCATGTACAGGAGGAATCATGGTCCCTTCGGGTGCGGCACGTTCCGGCGCGGTGGAAACCATCAGCGATGCGCGCGACAACCTCACTGGCCACGTGGCGCGTTTCCGGCAGGAGGGTGTCGAGGCCGAGCCGGTCATCCTCGGCAATCGGCGCGAGCCTGAAGCAGTCCTCCTTCCCTATCAGTCCTTCGTCATGCTGATGGATGTCGCCGAGGACATCGCGATCGCCGAGAGGATCCGGGAGCGCGAGGCGACTGACTCTGGCGAGCGCATTTCGCTCGGGGAACTGGCTGACGAATTGGGAATTGATCTCGATCAGCTGTGACACGCCGTCGATTCGAGCGCGTCTCCTTCCTGCCCCAGGCTGCTGATGACATGCGTGCGTTGGCCGCTCGGTCGCGCCCGCTCGTCATCGAAGTGCTGCGGCTCCTTGTCCTCCTAGATCAGGGTCGCCTGCGACCTGCGCCCCTGCGTCATTTCGGCAAGACGGGGGATCTCTCCGATTGCGGCAAGATCGTGGTCGCGCTTCAAGGTCAGCCCGAGTATCGAGTCGTCGTGCGCGATGTCGACGGATCATTCCGTGTCTGCGAGGTGGTGGCCGTCGAGGAACGTGCGCGCGATCTGCCCTACCTCCTTGCGGGCATGCGCCTCAACCGGCTCGACGACCCCATCCGTCGCTCTGAGGCCCTCCGGCGCATCGACCGGATCCGTCGGCTGCGGGACGGACCCTCCACGTAGCTTGCCCCACCACGCACGGGATCTCGGCGTACTCTCCTTGCGTGTCCCCCCGCCGCACCCTTGCCGTGACCCTGGTCGCTGCAGCCCTCGTCGCCGGAGCCAGCCCCGCCCTGGCCATGACGCCGAAGGCCGGGACGTCGGGCTGGAGTCGCAGCGACCCGCCCGCCGATCCGACGGCCCTGGTCGCTGAACTCGCCAAGACGACGTACGCCATCTCATGCGGGAGCGTGACGGCGACGGGCTGGTCGGCCGATGTCTACGACGACACCGCCGCGGGCATCCTGTCGATTCTGATCACGACGTCGGCGGTGAGCGGAGCGTGCGCGGCGAACCCGGCTGCGCTCCGCGTGCGCCAGGGCGAGGTCACGCTTGAAGCTCGCCCGTGGTCCTCCCACACGGCGAGCGGTGTCGGCACCTTGGTGTCGGGGGTGGACCTGCCCTACATCGACTGGGACTTCGTCCCCTCGCCGCGCGTCGGCCAGTGGGTCGGGATCGCCGCTCGAGGTGTCGACGGCGAGGCCCTGCCCATGCTCGAGGGCCTCATTGTGACAGTGGGCACCGATAGCTTCACGGTCAATACCGCGGTGGGCGAGGAGTACGTCGGAGCACCCGTCGTCGACAACCGCGGGCGCGCCCTGGGTGTGATGACTGCCGCGGGCACCATCGTCACGGGCACGCCACTATTCTGCGGCGAGCCCTTCGACTGCACCGATCCGACGCGGGTGTGGTGGGACATCAACGCGCCGTCGGCGCCGCGCAACGTCACGGCATCTGCCGGCAAGGGCAGGGTCACGGTGACCTGGAAGCCCGTCGCGAGCGACGGCGGTGATCCGGTCAACTACTTCTCCAGCGTCAACGGCGGCCCGTGGACCGAGGCGTCCAGGTTCAGCGTCACCGTCAAGGCGCGCAAGGGCGTGAGCGTGACGGTGAGCGTCCAGGCCGTCAACGCCGCGGGTTGGGGCCCGGCGGTCACCCGCACGGCACGAGCTCGCTAGTGGTCCCCGACGCTCCGCTGCCGTTGGAGCCGCGCGACTACGAGAACTGGTCGCGCATGATCGCCGTGGCGGGCGTGCCCACCGCGACCCCGCAGACCGACGACGAGGCGCTCGCGCTCGTGCGCTGGGCGGCACGCGAGGGCTATCGGGTGCGCCCTATGGGTGCCTTCCACACGTGGTCGCCGCTCGCCTTCGAGGAGGCGGACCGGGTGATCGCCATCGACCAGTCTCGACTCACCGGGCTGCTCGACTTCGCCCTCGAACCCGTCCCGACCGCGACCTTCCGTGCCGGCACGACGCTGGCCGAGGCGGTGCGCGCGCTGGAGGGCATCGACAACCACGGTGCGAGCGAGGCCCCGGGCTGGGCGTGGCCCGACTACCCCGGCGTGCCCGACGTCACCATCGGCGGCATGCTCGCGATCGGCGCGCACGGCGCGGGCATCCGCCAGCGCGCGGAGCAGCCCGACCTCTTCGGCACCGTGAGCAATCTCGTGGTCTCCTTCCGCGCGATCGTGTCCGACGGCGACGACTACGTCTTCCGCGAGTTCCGCCGCGACGAGCCCGAGGCCGCGGCCCTGCTGGTGCACCTCGGGGCGGCGTACCTGCTGTCGGTGACGATGCGCGTGGTGCCCAACACCTTTCTCGGGCGGCGCGTGGACTACCCCGACTGGCGCGTCGCCTACGCGCCGGCGCCCGCGGAGGGGAGCATCCAGGCGCTGGTCGAGGAGCACGGGCGCGTGCAGGCGCTGTGGTTCCCCTTCACCCAGACACCCCTCGTGCAGCACTTCACCGAGGAGGGCTACGTCGAGGGCCCCCGCGTGACCGAGCCACTCACCGTCCGGCTGTCACCGGACCTGCCCACGGCGTTCACGACCGCCTTCACGCAGACGCTCGCGCACCTACCGTGGCTCACCCCGCTGGTCGAACGCGCGACGCTGCGCGAGATGCGCCATCTCTCGCCGCCCGACCAGGAGTGGCACGGCACGTCGGGCAACATGCTCCTCTACGTGCAGCACGACACCCTCCGGGTCGTGAGCCTGGCCTACGCCGTGCACGTGCGTGCCGGTGAGGTGCAGTCGGCGATCCACGACATCGCGCATCACTTCGACCGGATGCTGCACGACTACGCGCATGCCGGCCACGACCCCATCAACAGCTGCCTGGAGATGCGCGTCACCGATGTCGACCGCGCCGAGGCCGTGGGCGTGCCGGGCGCGGTGCCGGCGATGCTGTCGCCTGGGCTGCCGATGGAGGACAGCGAGCGCGTCGTCTGGATCGACCTCGTCACCACTCCCGGTATGCCTCTGGCCTGGCAGTTCTACGCCGAGTACGAAGCGTGGCTGTGGCAGCGCTTCCCGGCCAGGCTGCGCCCGGAGTGGTCGAAGGCCTGGGCAGTCTCCGCTGACGGGCCGTGGACCGACCCGACGGTGCTCGCCTCGGTCCGAGGGGCCATCAGCCCCGCGGTAGCGACATGGGACGCCCTCGACGCGCGCGGCGTCTACGGCTCGCCGCTACTGGACCGCCTGCGGGCCTCGTCCACCCTCTGCTAGACCGCCCGCTCCTAGACCGCCTTCAGGGCGTAGAGG
>JAPOJD010000209.1 GCA_029978585.1 Actinomycetota bacterium | reverse complement strand
TTGCCGATGATCTCGGCGAACGCCGACGGATCGATGCGGCGTACCACCGGGTGATCGGGCACCTCGAGGGTGACGGGACGGCCGGTGCGGCGCGTCAGTCGCTGCGCCGCGACGCTCACCGCCTCGCCCAGGTCCAGGTCCTCCTCCTCTCGCACCGGCTCATCGCGCGCGGCGAGGGCGAGCAGCTCCTCCACCAGTCGCCCGAGTTCATCGAGTTCCGCGTTGGCCGCATCAAGCGACTCCTGGGTGGTGGGGTCCTGCGCGGTGCGCTGCGCGAACTGCACATTGGCACGCAGGGATGCCAGCGGGGTGCGCAGTTCGTGTCCGGCGTCCTGGACGAGGCGTTCCTGCTGCGCCTGCGAACGGTCCAGCGCATCCTGCAGCGTGTTCGTGGCTTCGACGACGTCGACCACCTCGCGAGGCGCGCCCGACTTGGCCACCGGGGCGGCCCCTCTCTCCCCTCGGGAGAGTGCCCGCATCGCGTCGGCAACTTCCTCCAGGGGGATCGTCGAGCGACGCACGGCGAGGACTCCGATGCCCGCGCCGACACCGACGGCGACGACGCCCACGACAGCGAGGATCGATGCGAGGCCTACGAGGATGGTGTTGGTCTCCTCGAGGCTGCGCATGGCCCGGGCGGCGATGCCGTCGCCCAGGGAGACGGTGAGGACGCGGACCTGGGTGCCGTTGGGGGCGGTCCTGGTGGAGTAGGCCTCCTCGCCGGCGGGCGCGTCCGCGAGGGCGATGTCCTCAGGGGTGGCCGGCAGGTCGAAGAACTCGCGGTCGGCCTCGAAGACGTCGCCATCCGACAGCACGATGTCCGCGACGACCGTGGGCTGCCCCTTGATGGGTGGGCGGCCCACCGACGGGAGGTCCTCGGCGTTCTCGAGGTAGACGCCCGCCTGGAGGCGCGCCTCGAGGGAGGCATCGACGCTGCCCATAAGAGCGCTGCGCGTGAGAAGCCACACGCCGACCGCAAGGCCGAGGACAGATAGCGCCACGGTGGCCGCCACGATGAGGGCGACCGTGGTGCGCAGGCTCCTCATGCGATGCCGCTCATGACTCGAGACTCACTACTCGACGCGCGCGATGAATCCCACGCCGCGCACGGTGTGGACCAGGCGGGAGCGGCCGCCGGCCTCCGTCTTGCGACGCACGTAGGACACGTAGGTGTCCAGGTTCGAGTCGAGCGTGGGAGAGGAGAAGCCCCACACCTCGGTCATCAGGGCGCCGCGTTCCACGACGGTGCCCTGGGCCGCGAGTAGCACCTGGAGGAGGGAGAACTCGGTCTTGGTGAGGGGGATCTCCTCGCCCTGCCGGGTGACGCGGTGACGCGCGATGTCCAGCGTGAGGTCGCCCAGGGAGTAGGAGTCCGAGGAGTGGTTGATGCGGCGCAGCAGAGCACGGACGCGGGCGAGGAGTTCGGTGAGGTCGAACGGCTTGGGGAGGTAGTCGTCGGCACCGGCATCGAGTCCGGCCACGCGATCGGTGACATCGCCACGGGCTGTGAGCACGAGGATGGGAACGTCGCTGCCGGACATGCGGATGCGGCGGCAGACCTCGAGCCCGTCGATGTCGGGGAGGCCGAGATCGAGGACGACGAGTTCGGCGGCCGGGGCCTCCTCAAGCGCGTCATGACCGGTGGGAACCGCGGATACGGTGTAGCCCTCGAAACTCAGGACGCGGTGCAGCACCTGCCGCAGTGCGGGATCGTCATCGACGACGAGGATCATGCGCGCATCCTGTCACCCAGTCGTGCTCTCGCGTGAATCAATAGTTCCTGACAATTCATCGGCGCCCAAATAATCGGCCCCCGCGCCCCCACTCCATTCTGGGGGGCCCGGGGGCCGATGCTCGTCGCGGTCGGGATCAGTGCCCCCTACAGCACTCGGCCACGGCGAGCAGACGGAGAGACCCTATCCGGGTCAGTTCAGCCGCGAAACGGGCTCTTGCCGGGGGATCGGGTTGACCGGGCGGTCGCCGCCCCCCTGCTGGCCCATGAGGCGGTAGACCGCGCGGCTGATGTCGTCGCGCAGGTCGGCGGACTCGTCCTTGTCGATACGGCCCTCCGCCTGGGCCTGGACCACCGGGCGCGACAGCCAGCGGTAGAGGTCCATCCGCAGGGCCTCCTGCTCCGAGCCGGCGATGCGCTCCAGGGTGGAGCCGTTGCCCAGCCACGTGCGGATCTGGCCCTCGGTGTAGCCGGTGGTCTCCGTGAGGATGTCCCAGAAGGCGTTCTCGGTGGCCCGCTCAATAGGCGGCGGGAGGTCCTTCGGGTCTACCGAGGAGGGCAGGATGGCGCCCACGACGTAGGTCTCCTGCGCGGTGCTGTAGAGGCCGTCGCGAACGGCATCGTCCATGATCACCGCCACCCTCGCGTGGATACGCGAGCGAACCGCATCAGCGTTGGCCAGGGCGGGGGCCGCGAAGGCGAGGAGGACAGCGGCGAAGGTCACGAGCGCCGTCACGGCAGCCGTGACTCGGCCCGCTGTTCGCATGTCGCCCGCCTGTGCCATGTCATGAGTGTGTCCCGCCAAGGCCCGGTCATGCCAGGGGGTGGGCTGGGAACTGGCTGGGAAGGGCGGCGGGAGACGACTGTCCGGGCGGGTATCCCCCGGAGACGACGTAGGGTGGCGGACATGAAGCACCAGACCGTGTACTCCCTCGGGGCGATCGCGTGCGCGGCCGTGCTGCTGGCCGGATGCTCCACGCCCTCCACCCCGGCCGGCTCCTCGGCCTCCGACAGCGCCGCGTCCGACAGCACCGCGTCCGCCCCATCGGCCTCCGGCTCGGCATCCGATTCCGGATCAGGTTCCGGCTCAGGTGAGTCAGTAGACGACCTCCTAGCTTGTGAAATCTCAAGGCGATCCTTGTGCACTCATCGTGCTCGACTGGGCGATAAAGAGTTTGAATTTTCAGCTCGACGACAAAGGTGATGGAGAAGCTGACGCTGAAGCAAGCCAGTCAAGGCCGACGACCAGGAACGCCCTCATCTACGCTTCGTACATCAACATC
>JAPOJD010000105.1 GCA_029978585.1 Actinomycetota bacterium | reverse complement strand
GCTCGAGGCGCACCAGGGCCGCCGGGCCCGTGGGAGCGAGGATGGTAATGCGCCCATCACACCAGCAACGTCAGACAGGCGGCCGGCGCATCGTCTGGGACGATCGTGGAATGGCGGAGAGCACGGCCGCCCCCGGCCAGGTCGCCGGGGGCCCCGAGGGGGAGCCGGAGACCCGCGCCACCGTGGCCCTGCCTCGCCCGGAGCCCGAGCCGCAGCCCAGCGCCTCCACCGTCGTGATCGAGGACGGCGTGATCCCCCGCCGGCTGCGTCGGCCGCTGGACCTCGCCCGCTTCGTGCTCGCCGCGGCGATCGTCGCCGTCACCGTCCTCATCGCCTACTTCGCCACGAGCACGACGGCGGGCCTGGAGGAGGACCTCACCGGGGGCGCGTCACTGCTTCCGGCACCGGTCATCCTCATCCTCAACATCATCGCCGGCATCGGACTGGTCGGACTGCCCGTCGCGGCCGCCATCGGCCTTGTCATACGCCGCCGCGTCCGCCAGCTCGTCGATGCGCTCATCGCGCTGCTCTTCACGGTCATCGTGCTCACGCTGTCGTCGTACCTCATCGAGACGTACGGGTCGGTCCAGCTCGTCACCGCGCTCACCGACGGTCCCGGCGGGCAGGCCTCCGCCACCGCCCCGATCATCGGCGGGCTGACCGCCTTCGTCACCGTGGCGCGGCTGCTGGGCCGGCGCCCGTGGAACGTCCTGAGCATCCTCGTCG
This sequence comes from Actinomycetota bacterium, assembly GCA_029978585.1. Taxonomy (GTDB): domain Bacteria; phylum Actinomycetota; class Actinomycetes; order S36-B12; family S36-B12; genus Mxb001. The sequence goes on along the minus strand of JAPOJD010000105.1, from coordinate 6,787 downwards.
TGGGTTCGCTCGTCGTCGTGTCGCTGCTGAGCAGCACCTCCACGGTCGCCGGGCTGATCATCTCCCTGGCCGCCGGCTGGGGCTTCGGCCTGCTGGCCCGCTACGTGTTCGGCACCCCGACCACGCGCCCCACGGGCGCGGAGGTGGCCGAGTCCATGGCCCGCGGGGGATATCCCCTCACGATGCTGCGGGCCTCGCGCAGCACGGCGATCGGCCGGCGATACGTCGCCACCACGCGCACCGGAGACAACCTCGAGGTCGTCGTCCTCGACCGCGACCTGGAGGGTGCCGGCCTCGCCAACGCCGCGTGGAAGGCGCTCCGGCTGCGCGAGGACCCCGGCAAGGGCGCCTTCAACATGCGCCGCGAGCTCGATCACGCGGCGCTGATGGCGTACGCCGCGGAGTCCGCCGGCGCGCCGGTCCCCCGTCTGCTGCTCACCAGCGAGGTGGGCTCCGACGCCACGATGCTCGCCTACGAGTACACGGTCGGCACCAGGTTCGCCAACCTCGACGGCGACCAGGTGACCGACGACGAGCTCGAGCAGGCTTGGCGCGCCATGCGGGTGCTCCACGAGCACCAGATCGCGCACCGAAGCCTCACCTCAGAGCACATCCTGCGCGACCGTCAGGGTCGGGTGTGGCTCCTCGGGGAGTCCTCGGGCTCGGTCGCGGCGAGCGACGTCGCCCTGCGGATCGACATCGCGGAGATGCTGTGCACCCTCGCGATGATCGTCGGCGCCGACCGCGCCGTACGCGCTGGACGCAAGGTGCTCGGCGTCTCCGGGCTCTCCCGAGCGCTGCCGGTGCTCCAGCCGGTCGCGCTGTCCCCGCCGACCCGCCGCGCGATGCGCAAGCGGCGCGACCTCATGGTCCACCTGCGCGATGCCCTCGTCGAGATCCGCCCCGATGGTGCGGTCGAGCAGATCCAGATCGAGCGCATCAAGCCGCGCACCCTGCTCCTCATCGTCGTGGGCACGGTGGCGGCGTACGTCCTCCTCTCCCAGCTCGCGCAGGTCGACCTCGCGGAACTGCTCACGTCAGCATCCATCACCTGGCTGCTGATTGCCGTGGTGGCCTCGCTCATCACCTACGTCGGTGCCGCCTGGTCGCTCTCCGGCTTCGTCCCTGAGCGCATCCCCCTGCACCGCACGATGCTCGCCCAGGTCGCCGGCGACTTCGCCACCCTGGTCTCGCCGCCCACTCTCGGCGCCATCGCGATCAACCTGCGCTACCTCACGAAGTCCGGGCTGCACCCGGCGCTGGCCGGTGCGAGCGTCGGCGTCTCGCAGGTCATGGCGTTCGTGGTGCACATCCTGCTGCTCACGGGCTTCGCCATCGCCGCGGGAACCCAGGCGGACTTCACCTTCGACCCGCCCGCATGGGCGGTCATCGCGGTCATTGCGGTCGCTCTCATGGTGCTCGCGGCGTTCGCGGTCCCGCGGGTGCGCCGCTACGTCTTCGGCCGCGTGCGCCCGCTGCTGAAGGAGGTCGTGCCTCGCCTGGTGACCGTGGCGCAGCGGCCCCTCAAGCTCGTCGAGGGCATCGGCGGCATCGTGCTGCTCAACGTCGCCTACATCACCGTGCTCGTCGCCTGCGTCCGCGCCTTCGACGGCGACACCAACATCGCCGCAATCGCCGTCGTCTACCTCGCGGGGGCGACCATCGGCCAGGCCGCGCCGACGCCCGGCGGCCTGGGTGCGGTGGAGGCTGCCATGGCGGCAGGTCTTACCGCGGCAGGACTTCCCGGCGGCATCGCCGTGTCCGCAGTGCTGCTGTTCCGCCTCATCACCTTCTGGATCCCCACGGTGCCGGGCTACTTCGCATTCAGTTGGCTGACGAAGAAGGGCTTCCTCTAGCCTGCCGCGGCGATGACTCGTGTCACGAACCGCGCGGCCACCGACGCAGGGCCTCGGCGCGGCAGGGCCACGAGGATCTGCCGCTCCGGGAGAGGCGGACGCAGGGGCAGCCCCCGAACGCCCGGGTCTGCGGGGTCGACGGCCAGGAGCGGCATCACGGCGATGCCCAGACCTGCCCGCGCCATCGCCTGCACCGCCCCGTTGTCATTGCTGCGGAAGGCGAACGTGGCCTCCACTCCGGCCGCCCGAAGTCCGTCCTCGACGATCTCGTGGCACAGGCACGATTGGTGGCCGATGAGCGGCTGACCCTCCAGGTCGCGCAGGGCAACTTCCCCCGACAGGCGGGAATCGCCACTCACCATGGCGACGAACGGATCGCGGCACACCTCCTGGACCTTCACCCGTCGGTCCACCACGGGGCCGATGAGGAAGGTCACATCCAGTCGGCCGTTGACGAGGTGCCTGATGAGATCCTCGTTGTCATCGCTCTCCACGATGTCGATGCGGACCCCGGGCTCCTCGCTTCGCACGTCGGCCAGGACGCGTGGCAGCAGCCTGGTCGAGACGCTCTGGAATGTGCCGATCGCGAGGCGACCGACGGTGCCATCACGCAGCGCCGCGCACCGTGCCTCGAACTGGCCCGCGCGCGCCAGCAGGTCGCGGGCCGCCTCCAGTGCGTCCTCACCGACCGCGGTCAGCGAGACGCCGCGCGGACCGCCGTGACGCTGGAAGACCGGCAGTCCGAGCGCCTTCTCCAGGGCAGCGATCTGCTGGGTGATGGCGGCCTGGGAGTAGCCGAGATAGTCGGCCGCCCGACGGTAGGACCCCTGCTCGTGGACGGCGACGAGCGCCTGCAGGTGGCGCAGCGAGAGGTCGGCCACCGACATCCCCACAGCCTAGGGCACTGAGCGTCTTTCCTGTTCAATATCATCAATTCTTATCGCTTTTCACGATCGCTTTCCCCGCCTAGCCTCGGGGCATCCGGCGTTGCCGGGTACGACCACCGGGAGGCACGATGACCACCGCGCTCGACACGAGCATCCTCAGCCCCGAGCAGATCGAGGACTTCCACCGCGACGGCGCCATCATCGTGCGCGGCCTCTTCACCCCCGACGAGGTGGCCACCCTGGAACGCGGCATCGAGCGCAACCTCGCCGAGCCCAGCCCCCGATTCAAGGTGGCCAGCCGGCCCGACGATCCCGGCTGGTTCGGCGAGGACTTCTGCAACTGGCAGCGCATCGAGGAGTTCCGCGACATCGCGTTCAACTCCCGCGCCGCCGATGCGGCCGGCGCCCTCATGGGGTGCGACGTCAGGCTCTACCACGACCACATGCTCGTGAAGGAGCCCGGCACGCGGCAGGACACGCCCTGGCACCAGGACCAGCCCTACTACAACGTCGACGGCTTCAACAACTGCTCGATGTGGGCACCGGTCGATCCCGTCGCCCTCGAGTCGACCCTCGAGTTCGTCGCGGGATCGCATCGCGAGGGGTGGCTCATGCCGCGCTCGTTCATGGACAACCAGGCCAGGTGGTTCCCCGAGGGTTCGCTGCGGGAGCTACCGGCCATCGAGGAGGACCGGTCGTCGTTCGACATCCTCGGCTGGAAGATGGAGCCGGGCGACGCCGTCTTCTTCCACATGCTCACGTTGCACCACGCATACGGGGTGCCCGGGCAGCGCCGTCGTCGCGCGTTCTCACTTCGTTTCCTCGGCGACGACATGGTGCACGCGCCGCGCCCGTGGGTGACATCGCCGCAGTTCGACGGCCTGGAGCTCGAGCTGTCCGCCGGCGCGCCGATGGATCACCCGCTCTTCCCCGTTCTCCGGTCGCGATGACCCGATAGGGTCTCGGACATGAGCGACGACATCGTGTCCATCACGCCCACGGTCGACGGCCCCCTCGAGGTGTCCGGCGCCGTTCGCGTGAACGCCTCCGACGGCACCGAGATCCGCAGCGCCGACAAGGTCTACCTGTGCCGCTGCGGCGCCTCGGAGAAGAAGCCGTTCTGCGACGGCTCCCACAAGAAGATCGGCTTCGTCTCCGACGTCGAAGCCTGACCGGCGGATCGTGCGCCGGATCCTGGCGGGGCTCGCAGCCGCCGTCCTCCTGGGAGCCTCCCTGGTCACGGCGTCTGCCGCGGAGGCCCAGCGCACGGTCTCCTTCAGCGGGTACACCTGGAAGGTCAAGGCCGGCGAGCGCCGCATGGGTCCCGGCCCGAACTACTTCTCCGACTCCCGCGACAACGTCTGGGTGGACCGGCAGGGGCGGCTGCACCTGCGCATCGTCAAGGTCAACGGGCGCTGGACCTGCGCGGAGGTCGCCAACCTGACGCACCTGGGCTACGGGACCTACACCTGGACCACGCAGGGCGACCTCTCCCGGCTCGACCGCAACGCCGTCCTGGGGCTCTTCACCTGGTCGGATGACCCGGCGTACGCGCACCGGGAGATCGACATCGAGTACGCGCAGTGGGGGAACCTGTGGCCGCGCGTCCACGGCCTCTTCACGGTGCAGAACGGCGAGATGCCGAGCCCCTACCAGCGCGACTTCCACTTCGTCCCCGCCGTCGAGTCCGTGCACTCCTTCACGTGGACGCCCGGACGCGTCGACTTCCGCGCGACCTCCGGAGGGCGCACGGTGCGCTGGTCGACGTCCGGACCCCAGGTGCCGGTGCCCGGTGACGAGCTCACCGCGATGAACCTCTGGCTGCTTGAGGGCCGCGCGCCGCTGCGCACCCAGCACGTCATCATCTCCGACTTCCGCTTCAGGCCGGCTCGCTGAAGACCTGCCGCTCTAGAACCACCGCGCGACGGCCATGGTGAGCAGCGGGGCAATCACCAGAGCCGGCAGCAGGTCGGCCACGGCGATGCGCGACACCTTGAGCAGTCGCAGCGAGACCCCGATCAGGAGCACGCCTCCGGTGGCGGTGAGGGCCGCGATGGCCGAGGCCGCCATGACCGACCCGACGAGTGCGCAGAGCAGGGTGAAGAGGCCCTGGACGATGCCCACCGACACGGCGGAGAACGCAACTCCCCAGCCGAGGGATGCGGCGAAGGCGATGGATGCGAAGAGGTCGAGCACCGACTTGAGAGCCAGTTGGTCGATGCCGCGCCCGAGCCCGTCGGAGATCGACCCGAGGACCGCCAGCGGGCCGATGCAGAAGAGCAGGGAGGCGTCGACGAAGCCCTCGATGAAGCGGGCCCGCCCCTCCCCGGTCGCGGAGTCCCCGCGGCTCACCTTGCGCTGGACCCAGCCGCCGAGCTGCTCGACCCGGTCCTCCAGACGCAGCAGCGATCCGATGATGCCGCCCACGACCACCGACCCGAGGACGATCAGCAGGGGTGCCGCGGACCCGACGTCCGCGATCCAATCGGCATCGAGCAGGTCGACGACGTTGAGCGCGGCCACCACGAGCGTGACCAGCCCGAGCGCCTGGGTGATGAGGTCACGGGTGCGCTCGGGCAGGCGGTGCCCCACGAGGACGCCGAGCGCGGCGCCCACGACGATCGCCGCCATGTTGAGCAGCGTCCCCAGCCCGATCACCGGCGCAGCCTAGTGGCCGGGTGGGCGGGTCAGTAGTAAGGCTTCTCCGGCTCGATCTGCAGGGTCCAGGCGTTGATGCCGCCGCCCACGTGGACGGCATCGGAGAAGCCCGCGCCCTTGAGCACCGCGAGCACCTCCGCGGAGCGGCCGCCCACCTTGCAGTGCAGCACGATCTGCTTGTCCTGCGGGAGCTTCTCCAGCGCGGACCCGTCGAGGAACTCCCCCTTGGGGATGAGGATGGCGCCGTCGATGGTGACGATCTCCCACTCGATGGGCTCGCGGACGTCGATGAGAACGAAGTCCCGCTCGCCGCGCTCGCGCTCGTCGAGCATCTGCTTGAGCTCCTGGACCGAGATTGTCGAATCCCGGGCGGCTTCGGCGGCCTCGTCGGAGATGACGCCGCAGAAGGCGTCGTAGTCGATGAGCGCGGTCACCGTCGGGTTCTCGCCGCACACCGCGCAGTTCGGGTCCTTGCGGATGCGAACCTCGCGGAATGTCATCTCCAGGGCGTCGTACACGAGCAGGCGGCCCAGCAGCGAGTCGCCGATGCCGGTGAGCAGCTTGATGGCCTCCGTCACCTGGATCGAGCCGATCGTCCCGCAGAGCACGCCGAGGACGCCGCCCTCAGCGCACGACGGCACCATGCCCGGCGGCGGCGGCTCCGGGTAGAGGCAGCGGTAGCAGGGACCGTGATCGGCCCAGAAGACGCTGGCCTGGCCGTCGAATCGGAAGATCGAGCCCCAGACGTACGGCTTGCCCAGAAGGACGCAGGCGTCGTTGACGAGGTACCGGGTGGCGAAGTTGTCCGTGCCGTCGACGATGAGGTCGTACTGGCTGAACAGCGGCATGACGTTGGTGGAGTCCAGTCGCTCCTCGTGGATGACGACGTCCACGAAGGGGTTGATCTCCTTGATGGAGTCCCGCGCGCTCTCGGCCTTGGACCGGCCGATGTCGCTCTGGCCGTGGATGATCTGGCGCTGCAGGTTGGACTCGTCGACGACGTCGAACTCCACGATGCCCAGCGTTCCGACGCCGGCGGCCGCGAGGTACATCAGGGTCGGGCTGCCGAGTCCGCCGGCACCGACGCACAGCACGCGGGCGTTCTTCAGGCGCTTCTGGCCGGCCATGCCGACATCGGGGATGATGAGGTGGCGGCTGTAGCGGCGGACCTCGTCGAGCGACATCTCGTCGGCGGGCTCGACCAGCGGGGGAAGGGACATCGGGACTCCTCGAGGCGGATTTCTCCTCCATGATCCCCCACCCCATTCGTTGAGTGGCGGGGGGGGGGGGGGGGTTGGGGGCGGACCACGACACCCCCCCCCCCCCCCCCCCACAGGGGGGGGGGGGGGGGGGGGGGGGGGGGGGGGGGGGGGGGGGGGGGGGGCG
>JAPOJD010000204.1 GCA_029978585.1 Actinomycetota bacterium | reverse complement strand
GGGCGCCCCCTCGAGGAGAGAAATGAGGGATGGCCCGGATTGGTTCAGGTGGCGGGGCAGGTGACCGGCGACCACTTGAAGGTGGCCAAGCCATTGCCCTGGATGTAGCGCACTCCGACGGAACATGTCTGGGACCGGCTGTCGCCGTCGGGGAACGGCCAGGTGTAGGTCGTTCCGTTGGGCTTGGCATAGGTCGTGCTGACCGCGTAGTACGCGTCCTTCACGTAGGCGGCCAAGACGTCAGTGACCTGGACGTTGTAGGTCCAGGCGAGGCCCTCGAGGTCGAAGGTCGCCTTCACGCCAGGCTTGCCCGACGACAGGGTGACGTTCTCCAACTTGCCGTTTGCAGGTGGTGTCAACTCTCCGACGTAGCGAATGGCGGAAGTGATCCACGGGCTCGTCTGGCCGTCTCCCGTGACGGTGCGCACGCGGAACTGGTAGAGGCGCCCATTGACGATGCGCAGGTCGTCACCGACCTCCATCGACGTGAATTCCTGCAGGCCGGGCAGCGACGCCCATGCCAGCCAGTTGCGATTCCGCTTGTCCTTGACGCGCAGGGCGACCTCGTAGCGTGGCGTCTTCTCCTGTATCGGCTCTACCCACGATAGCGTGGCATCGCCGCGCGAGATGTAGACGCTCGAGATCGATTGCGGTGGGCTGGGTGCGCCACCCACGACGACCGGCACGGCGGGCGGCGACGCACTGGCTCCCTTTTCGTTGACCGAGCGCATCGAGATGTAGTAGAGGCCCGACTTGGCCAGGTCATTGAACGTGTACGACGTCTCCGTGCCCGGCACGACGATCGGTTTGGGCACGTTGGCCCCGGCACCCGGGACCTTGTAGGCGATCTCATAGGTGAGCTCTTGGGAGTTGCCGTCGAACTCCGGGGGGGCCCAGCTCACGGTGATGGAGTCCTTGCCACCGGCGGCAGTCACGTTGAGCGGGGCCGTGGGGGCCAGCACGACGGGGCAGTCGTAGGGAATGTCGAGACCCTTGTCGAAATCGATCTTCCCCAGGCCGGGGGCGTTGTCGCAGTTGACGTAGGTGTCCTGCAGGCCATCCTCGGAGTCGAGTTCGTCGACGCCGGGGCCGCCGGTCATGCTGTCGAAGCCATCGCCACCGACGACGAGGTCGTTGTCAGCGCCTCCGCCGACCGAGTCGTTGCCCTCTTCACCGTCGATGTTGTCGCCACCCGCGTCGCCGGAGATCTTGTCGTCTCCCGGGCCACCGAAGAGGTCGTCGTCGCCGGGACCGCCGAGAATCTCGTCGGCGGCGGAACCGCCCTGGACGTAGTCAGCACCGGAGCCACCCGTGAAAGTGAGGGCCGGAGTGAAGGCGCCATCGACGACGGCGGTCGTCGTGGCCCCCGTGGCGGCCGAGAGGTCGACGCTCACGGCCAGCTTGGGCACCACCATCACCGAACTGCACACCACCGCCGTCGAGGTCCGGGCGATGCAGTTCGCACCGGCCGTGAGGGTGTGGGTCGGCGTACCGACCAGGGTGATGGTGTAGCCGCCGGGGGTTTCCGACGTGATGTGGAGTTCCTCGTCCTCGGCGAATGCGCCGAAGCCGGAGGAGGCGACAACGGTCGCCAAGCCGGTCTGGAGGTCCATCGAGGCCGTGAGAGTGCCGCCCGCCGCCTGGGCCGGGGCCGCCACGAGAGCGGCCGGCAGTAGGGAGGCCGAGAGCAAAACGGTCAGGGAGCGCATCCCGTCAGGGTCCCTGACGCTCAAAGGCGAGTCAAGGCGATCCGCCACGCGACCCTTCACTGATGGGGGCCGGCTGGCGACCCGGGGCCCGGGCCGCTTCACTGGCACCATGAGCGACAAGTGGACTGCCGCCGACATCCCCGACCAGACGGGACGCCGAGCGATCGTGACCGGGGCCAATTCGGGGCTGGGATTCGAGACCGCGCTGGCCCTCGCGGCCCATGGGGCGGAGGTGACCCTGGCCGTCCGCGATACCGGCAAAGGCGAGGCCGCCGCCGACCAGATCCGCTCCCGCGCACCGCAGGCTTCGCTGGAGGTGCGCCGCCTCGACCTGGCCGACCTCGCCTCGATCGATGAGTTCGCCTGGCTGTGGCGCGAGTCCCACCCTGAGGGCCTGGACCTGCTCATCAACAACGCCGGCATCATGGCGATCCCGAGGCGTGAGACCGCCGATGGCTTCGAGATGCAGCTGGGCACCAACCACCTCGGTCACTTCGCGCTCACCGGGCGCCTCTTCGAGGCCCTCCGCCCCGACGGGCGCGTCGTCACTGTCTCGTCGCAGGCGCACCGCATGGGGCGCATGGACTTCGACGACCTCATGGGCGAGCGCAAGTACGGCACCTGGCGGGCCTACGGCCAGAGCAAGCTCGCGAATCTGCTCTTCATGCGCGGGCTGGCCGAGCGCCTCGAGCGCGCGGGATCGACCGTCGCGTCGGTCGCTGCGCATCCCGGCTATGCGAGCACGCACCTGCAGGCCGTCGGCCCGGAGATGCGCGGGCAGGGATGGATGACGAAGGTGATGGGCGGGGTCAACAAGGTCATGGCCCAGAGCGCTGCCAAGGGTGCGCTGCCCACGCTGTACGCCGCGACATTCCCGGCGATCCGCAGCGGCGACTACGTCGGCCCCGACGGGTTCGGCGAGCAGCGCGGCCACCCCAAGCTCGTCGGGATGACTCCCTCCGCCCGCGATGACGCGGCCGCCAACCGCCTGTGGACCGTGAGCGAGGACCTCACGGGCGTGCGCTACCTGGACGACTAGCCCAGCGCGGGGTTGATGACGACCTTGAGGCTCTCCGGGCTCATGGACGTGTGCATGGCCAAGTCGGCGTCGGCAAGACCGAACTCATGGCTCACGAACTCCTCGAAGGGATAGCGGTCGGCATAGCGCTCGAGCAGACGCAGAGCCGGGCCGTAGCCGGTCGAGGGATGGTTGGTGAGGCCGACAAGTCGGATGTTCTTGCTGCACACGTGGCGGTGGACGTTCATGGTGATGTCGCCCGTGTCAGCGAAGTTGCCCATCTCCAGCATCATGCCGCCGCGCTTGAGCATCTCGATGCCCTCGACGAAGGACGCCGGGGTGTTGGCCATGTGCAGCACGACGTCCGCACCGCGGCCCCGGGTGAGGCGCATGACCTC
>JAPOJD010000006.1 GCA_029978585.1 Actinomycetota bacterium | reverse complement strand
GTCGAGGAGATGGACACATGAGTCGCAAGAGTGTGGCTGCCGAAGTCAAGGCGATCCAGGCGGACTCGGAGAGTCTCGCCCGTGAGCCCGTCCCTGACTCAGCGGAGTACCGGGCGCTGCACGACACGACGACGGTAGCTCTCCGCCTGAACCGGAAGGATGCCGACGCGATCTCGGACCTCGCGTCGGCGCAGGGGATTCCCGTGTCCACGTTGCTGCGAGGCTGGGTCCTCGCCGGACTCCATCACGATCAGGGAGACAGCGTTGGCGCGACCCTCAGCGAGTTGGAGCAGGGCATCCGCCGCCTGCGCAAGGCTCTGGGCTGAAGGTAAGTCCTGCCGGGGGCCGACCACCATCGGAAGAATCCATCGACTTGTCCCGGTGCTGGAGGAGGTAGGGCGACGTCGACTGCGCAAGGCGGTTGGGCACGCTCGATTGTCCCCGGCCTCGCCGCCGTGCGCGACCGCTGCCTGGGCCCTACCCTCATGGCATCTGACGGGAGACGAGGGGTAGCGAGCGATGATGTCGAGCACGTCCTGCTGCAATCCCAAGGAGTTGGCCTCGGCTCATCTGGGCCCCGCCCTGGCGGGTGCCCCGGACCAGGCGAACCCGGCGCACCACGCCGCGTCACGGCCGTCCGGGCCGTCCGCTGACCTCCTCGTCATCGGCGACATCGTGACGAACGATCCGTCGGCGCCGACTGCCGAGGCCATGGCGATCTCCGGCGGGAAGATCATCGGCATCGGCTCGCAGTCCGACGTCGAAGGGCTCGTGACCGCATCCACCACCACGCTCAAGCCCGGCGGCTTCATCCTCCCCGGTCTGATCGACCCCCACATGCACATCTGGACGTCTCTCCTGACGTACCCCAACATCGACCTCTCCCATGAACTGTGCCCGACACTCCAGGACGCCACGGCCGCGATCAAGAAGGCGGTGTCGCAGGCACCGCGCGGGCAGGCGGTGTGCTTCAAGAACTTCGACCCGAGCCTGTATCCCGGCGAGCCGGTGCTGACGCGCAAGACCCTGGACGAATTGGCACCCGACAACCCGGTCCTGGTGTGGAACGCATCCGGCCACTTCATGTACGTGAACAGCCTCATGTTCCAGGCGGCCGGGATCACCGACAACACGCCCGATCCGCCCGGGGGCACGCTCTACCGGGCCGACGGCACCCTGACCGGCGTCGTCGGCGAGCCCCCGGCCGAGGAACTGATCCTCAAGGGCCTGCCCAAGCCCTCGATGACCGACGTGGCCATGTACATCCGCCAGATCCTCACCGCCTGCGCGGCGCAGGGCGTCACCTCGGTGCGCGAGGCCGCAACGGGGGCGTTGGCCGGGCCCAAGGAACTCGCGCTGCTGCATCAGCTCAACACCGAGTCGCGTTTCCCGGTCCGGGTGTCCACGGCGCAGTTCTCGGTGTTCGGCGGAAAGTCGCCGGTGGAGATCGCCGCCCTGTGGAAGGCCGCCGGGGTCACCCCATTCAGCGGCGACGAGATGTTGCGGGCCGACGCATGGAAGGTGGTCTCCGACGGATCCAACCAGGGACGGTCCGGCTACATGCTCCAGCCCTACCTGGGCGAGGACAACGGGGCGAAGGCGGACTTCACGCCCGAGACGCTGCGCCAGGCCATGAAGGCCGGGCTCGACGACGGCTGGCAGGTCATGGTCCATACCAATGGCGACGCCGCCGTCGAGTTCGTGCTCGACGCGTACGAGGACCTGCTGCCCGGCTACGGGACCACCGACCTACGCCATCGGCTCGAGCACTGCTCCATCACCACCGACGACCAGCTCGTCCGGATCGCGGCCCTGGGGCTCTCCCCGTCCTTCCTCATGAATCACGTCTACTACTGGGGGGCGGCCTTCCGCGACACGATCCTCGGGCCCAAGCGCGCCGGGCGCCTCGACCGGGTCGCGTCGGCGTACCGCGCAGGACTGCGCCCGTCACTGCACTCCGACTACAACGTCACCGAGGTGCACCCCCTGCTGAGCGCGCGCACCGCGGTCCTCCGCAAGACCAAGGCCGATGGCCACGTGCTCAACGCCGACGAGTGCGCCACGCCGGAGCAGGCGCTCGCTGCGATCACGACCAACGCCGCCTGGCAGATCCACGCCGACGACCGCGGGACCCTGGCCGTCGGCAAGGCGGCCGACTTCGGCGTCGCCAATGGCAACCCGTGGGGATCGGACCCCGACGGATGGGCGGACATCGCGTTCCAGGCCACCTACGTCGGCGGCCAGGAGGCCTGGAGTGGCTGACGCGCGCAAGCCCCTCATCCCCCTGCTCTTCCTCGGGCTGCTCGCCGCAATCCAGTCCGCTGACCCGAACATCTCGTCCTCGGCCCTGCTCACCGCCGGCAAGGCGCTCGACATGGGCACGCTGTCCGCTCTCGCCGCCAGCATCAGCACCTTCGTCCTCGCGGCCACGGTCATCACGACCGGGATGATGGCGGACCGTCTGGGACGCCGGAAGATCCTGATCGCTGCACTGGTCCTCAGCGCGGCGAGCGACCTGATCGTCGCCTTCTCCCCGGACGTCTACGTCTACCTCGTCGGTCGCGCGCTCGCGGGCGTGGGCCTGGGTGCGGTCTTCGGCGCCGCCTTCGCCTACGTCAAGACCTTCGCGACCGGCAAGGGTGGGCTGCCCGCCGCCCTGGGCCTCTTCACCGCGACCTCGAGCCTCTTCACGCTCATCATCACCTTCCTCGGGTCGTCGCTCGTGGGCGTGGATTGGCGACTGGCCTATGTCGTCATACCCGTGCTCAGCCTCGTGAGCATCGCCTTCGCCCTCGTGCTCCTACCCAAGGACGGCCCGCGCGCTGCGCATCAGGGGTCGTGGGACTTCACCGGCCAGTTCCTCCTCGCGGCCGGCATCATCTTCTTCCTCTACGGCGTCTCCCATGCCACCAACGGCATCACATCACCGCTGACCGTCATCCCCGTGATCGCCGGTGCCGTCATCCTCGGGCTCTTCGCGCTGTGGATGCGCAAGAAGGGCGAGGAGGGCGTCTTCCCCATCCGCCTCTTCCGCGAGCCGGTCTTCATCGCCGCGATCCTGGTCGGCCTCGTCTTCAACTTCAGCAACGGCGTTCTGCTGCTGTCCTTCAGCAATCTCTTCCAGTACGCCAACGACCTCAAGGGACTGTCGCTGTCACTCATGCAGATGCCCTTCCTGCTCGCGGGCATCGTCGCCGCCCTGCTCGTCGGACGGATGCGGGGCGCTGGCCGAATCACCCAGCGCGGCGCAGTCCTCGTCGGCACGATCGTCCTCGTCGCCGGGCTGGCGCTCTTCGCCGTCACGGCGATGTCGCGCCCCTCCAACGTGCTGCTGTTCCTGCCGGCTCTCATCATCACCGGCTTCGGGCTGATCATCCCCGCGATCCCCTACGGCGGGCTCTTCCTCCAGGAGGCCGACGCCAAGCACTACGGAGCCGTGTCCTCCTCGCGCACGACCGTCGGCCAGTTCTGGTACGCCCTCGGACTGGCCGGCTCCACGGTCCTCATCGACGGCCTCACGCGAAATGCGGTGAGCAACAAGCTCGGTCCCTCGGCCGGGTCCGAGCTCGCTCAGTGGTCGGCGACGGGGGGCAAGCCGACCAACTCCTCAGTCCTGCCCGACGCCGCCTACGCCTTCAGCGCGTCGTTCGCGGTCACGATGGTCGTCCTGGCGGTGACCGTCATCGTCGCCGGTGTCGCCGCGTGGTGGCTGCTCAAGCGATTCCAGCACGCCGATCCCCCGCACACGTCGGATGCGCACCCGGAGGTCTCGACTAGCGTGGCCGGGTAGTCCCCGTGATGTCCAGGGAGACACCGCACAGGCCGATCACCTTGCCGCTGGCGTCCCTGAGCGGGGCCTTGATCGTCCAGTAGACCCGCTCCTCGCCGGTCTCCCTGACGATGTCGCGCTCCTCGCGGGCGACCGCGTGCCCGGTGGCCATCACCTCGCGATCGTTGACCTTGAGGTCATCCGCCTCCTCGAGGTCGAAGAACTCGGAGTCGTCGCGTCCGACGATCTCGTCCAGGCTGGCGCCGAACAGGTCGCAGACCATGCGGTTGGCGTAGGTGTAGCGGCCGTCGGTGTCCTTGCTGTAGACCGCGATATCAAGAGTGTCCAGGATGGTCTCGGGGTTCATGGTGACTCCTCGGAGAGTGTCGGAAGCGTAGGTCCTCAGGGCTGCGCGAGGGTAGCCTGCACGGGTGCGCAAGATCCTCGAGGCATCACGCTACATCGTGATCCTGCCGTCGATAGGGGCTCTCATCGGAGCCCTGGTCCTCATTTTGATCGGTCTGTGGGAGATCGGGGCAGCCATCTACCAGTTGGTCAGCCTCGACGTGGCCCTCAAGGCCTCCATCGTGTCGGTGCTTACGGCGGTCGACACCCTGCTGCTTGCCACCGTGCTGCTCGTCATCGGCTACGGACTGTACGAGCTGTTCGTGGACGAGTCCCTGGAATTGCCCGCCTGGCTGCAGATCAGGTCGCTGGACGACCTCAAGGGCAAGCTCATCGGCGTGGTCGTCGCCGTCATCGCCGTCGTCTTCCTCGGCGAGCTCGTCGAGGGCAAGGATCCCGAGGCGGTGCTTCTCTTCGGCGTCGGCGCGGGCGCGCTCGTCCTGGCTCTCGCCGCGTTCGCCTACGCGACGCGCTCCCAGGCCAAGGACCGTCCCGAGGCCGACGGTCACTAGCGAGGGCATTGCCCAACCCGTCTACGCTGGCGGCCATGCCCACGTCCGCGCGGCTGGCCTATCAGGGCGAGGCCGGCTCGAACTCCGATGCCGCCTGCCGAGAGGTCTACCCGTCCCTGGAGGCCCTACCGTGCCCGACCTTCGAGGACGTCTTCGCCGCGGTGCAGGAGGGTGACGCCGACCTGGCGATGATCCCCGTCGAGAACTCCATCGCGGGGCGTGTGGCGGACATCCACCACCTTCTGCCTGAATCGGGCCTTCACATCGTGGGCGAGCACTTCATGCCCATCCACTTCCAGCTCATGGCCCTGCCCGGTACGCCGATCAGTGCCATCTCCACGGTGCGCAGCCACGCCCACGCCCTGGGGCAGTGCCGTCGCCTCATCCGCGAGCACGGTTGGCGTGCCGTCGTGGCGGACGACACCGCGGGAGCAGCCCGCGAGGTGGCGGACCTCGGGGATCCCTCCGTCGCCGCGCTGGCGCCACGACTGGCCGCGGAACTCTACGGGCTGGAGATCCTGGCGGAGGACGTCGAGGACGAGCACCACAACACCACGCGCTTCCTCGTCCTCGCACGCGATGCACAGGAGCCCGCGCCGGGCAACGGCCCCGTGGTGACGACATTCGTGTTCCGCGTGCGCAATGTCCCCGCGGCTCTCTACAAGGCGATGGGTGGATTCGCCACGAACGGCGTCAACATGACCAAGCTCGAGAGCTACCAACTGGGCGGCTCCTTCAACGCCACCCAGTTCTACGCCGACGTCGAGGGGCATCCGCAGGACCGCCCGCTGCGGCTGGCACTCGAGGAACTCGCGTTCTTCACGGAGTACGTGCGCGTCCTAGGGACCTATCCGGCAAGCCCATTCCGCGCGGACCTCGCCGGCGCGTAGGCGCCGACGATCCGGCTCAGGAGCGCAGCGCCCGGGCCAGCTCGGCGAACTCGTCGACGAGCAACTGCATGTCCGCCTCGGTGTGCATGAGGGACACCAGCCACTGCTCGTCCAGCCCGGGGGGCGTGAGCACGCCGCGGTTGATCCCCCACAGCCACGACAACTCGGCGACGCCGAAGTCGGTGCGCTTGTAGTCGCGGTAGTTGCGGACCGGATCGGTCGCCCAGGTCACGGCTCCCTTGACCCCGAAGCCCACCGTCTGCGCCGGAAGGCGGTTCTCCGCGATGATCGCGTCCATGGCCGCGAGCGCCTGGTCATTGCGATCCTCCGCGGCGGCGAGAGCCTCATGGGTGCAGATCTCGTCGACCGCGGCCGCGGCCGCCATCACGAGCGGGTTGCCGTTGTACGTGCCGAAGTGCGGCATGCGATTGTCGACCACGGCCTGCATGACCTCTTCACGCCCGCCGAACGCCGCCAGCGGAAGGCCGCCGCCGATGCTCTTGGCGAGGGTGACTAGGTCCGGCCGGATGCCCAGTCGCTGCGAGGCGCCGCTGTAGCCGGCGGTGAGGCCGGTCTTGACCTCGTCGAAGACGAGCAGCACGCCGTGCGCGTCGCACGCGGCCCGCACTCCCGCGAGGTAGCCGGCGTCGGGCACCACGATGGAGATGTTCTCCAGGACCGGCTCCATGACGACGGCCGCGATCTCGCTGCCGTGCGCGGCGAGCACCTGCTCGAGACGATCGAGGTCGTTGTAGGGCACGACGTGGACGGTGCCGGCCTCCACCTCGAACGGCGTGACCGGCACGGGCGCCCCTTCGGGGCCGGCCTCGTCGACGCCGGGCTTGACCGACACGGTCAGGGCGTCGTAGCCGCCGTGGTAGCCCCCCTCGATCTTCACGATGGCGTGGCGCTGGGTGTACGCGCGCGCTGTGCGCACGGCGTACATCGTCGCCTCGGTGCCGGAGTTGGCGAAGCGCAGGAGGTCGAGCTCGAAACGGCGTTGGAAGCGCTCGGCGACCTCGGTGGCCGTGGGCGACGGCGTGACGAACAGGGTGCCGGTCTCCTCGAGGGCCTGGGTGACCGCCTGAACAACGGCCGGGTTGAGGTGGCCCACGAGCATGGCGCCGAATCCCATGGACAGGTCGAGGAGCCGGCGGCCGTCGACGTCGGTGAGCCAGGCACCGCGCGCCGACACGATCGAAATGGGGTAGGGGTCCCAGTGCTGGAACGAGGACGTGACGCCCAGGGGCAGCGAGGCGCTGGCGCGCTTGTTGTGCTCACCCGACTCCGGAGTGGTCTCAGTGAAGCGCTTCCACTCGGCCTGGAGCAGCTCCTGCACGCGCGCCGGGTCGATCGGCTCGGGGTCGGGCGAGAGGTGACGCCAGGTCGCCGGATCGGGCTCCGGCCAGTCGGTGGAATGCGCGGTTCGAGTGTCGAGGGACATGCGTTATCACTCCTGACCGGCCCGTGCCCGCATGGCACGGCGCCTCCCTGCGATCGTAACCGTGGTTCGGGTCAGGCGCTGGCCAGTGCCCGGGCCCGGTCAACGATCTCCTGGCTCGTGAGGACCCCCGGCACGACCTCGAGGTTGCCCGCAGCGTCCATGAACACCGTCGTCGGCTGGCCCACGACCCCGAAGGCACCCCACACCCGGCCCGCGGGGTCCTCCAGGTGCGGTATCCCCTCAAGGCCCCGCTCGGCCACGAACTCCCGCATGGCCCCGGTCTCCCCGAAGCCGCCGACGCCCACGACCACGGCCTCCCCGTCGAGTTCCCGGGCCGCCTCGGCGACCTGCGGGGCCTCCTTCTGGCACACCCCGCACCACGGCGCCCAGAACCACATCACGGTGGGCCGCCCGGCAACGTCGGCATCGGTGAGGAAGCCCCCATCCAGGGTGGGTGCCGAGAAGGCCGGGCCGCCGTAGGCGACGGCGACGTCCGATGGGACGGCGACGTCCGACGGGGGCCGCGTGGGCGACGCGGCGGGAGTGGCAGTCGAAGACGCCGGGGCCGCCGAGGAAGACGCGGCCGTCGGCGGCGCGGCCGACGAGCACGCGGTCAGTCCGACGGCGCACAGCGCAGCGATCGCGGCGATACGACGCATCGCCCCACTATCCCAGGGCCGCGCTCAGGCGCGCGCGGAGCTCGTCGGGTTCGCACTGCTGGGCCCGCCTCAGGACGCCAGCCACGGGCAGGCGCCCGAGCGCGCGGGCCAGTGCATTGCGGGCCTCGCGCGGACCGCGGGAATGCGCTGCACGCGCCAGGCGCTCGGCGTCCCGCTGGACGCGGCGGACCGCCTGACGCTGCGCGTCGTACCGCTCCAGGGCTGATCCGAGGTCGTCGCCCTGCGCGAGTTCGAGGGTGAGGATGGCGGCATCGAGGAGGCCCGAGTTCGCGCCCTGCCCCAGGTTGGGAGCCATGGCATGCGCGGCGTCGCCCACGAGCACCACCCCGGGCCCGACGAAACTGCGACAGTCGACTGTCGACACGTCGTTCACCAGCACACGATCGCTGGGCAGCGATCGTGGCAGGAGCGCGGCCAGGATGGGGTGGGCCCTACCGATCGCCTCGGCCACGTCGGCGCCGCTCGCGTGGGCGTCGACGATCTCCTGGGTGGCGGTGGCGTACGCATAGGTCCGCGCCGGACCGCAGGGCAGCATCCCGGCCAGTCCCGAGCGCGTCCAGTACTCCCCGGCCCGCGCGTGAGCGAGGGGCCGCTCCAGCATCATCCGCAGGTAGCGCCGCCCGCCGCGTCGGCGGACCCCCAGGTCGAAGCACCTGCGCACCGTCGATGACGCGCCGTCGGCTCCAACGATGAGGTCGGCCGTGACGGTGCTCCGATCGTGTCCCTCCTGGACGTCGAGAAGCCCCGGGCCCGCGTGTCCGACATCGGCTCCCCAGCGCACGGCAACAGGTCCGGCGGCGGCGAGCACCCTCACGACGTCGGCCCGCGGGGCGACCAGGACGTGGTCCAGGCCCGGCCCGAAGTCCGGGACCACCGTGGTCGTGATCGCGCGGCCGAGGCCGTCGAAGACCCGAAGTTGGCGCATCCTCGACGACGCCGCGTCGAGCTCCCCGGCCACGCCTAGCGCCTCGAGCACAGCGAGTCCATTCGGCTGCAGCGCCAGCGCGGTGCCTTCCTCCGGCGCCGAGGCGGCGCTGTCCAGGATCTCGACGTCGTGGCCCAGCCTGGCCAGGAGGTGCGCCGTGGCGAGACCGGCGATGCCTGCGCCAACGACCTTCACCCTCACGCGCGTCGACGCTACCCAATTCGCGGTCCCGTCACTAGGCTGCAGGCCCAAGGGACGCTCCTCGGGAGGAATCATGGGATTCGGCCAGGCCATCAAGCACGTGTTCAGCAACTACGCCAACTTCAATGGCCGGGCATCCCGGTCGGAGTTCTGGTGGTGGTACCTGTTCGTCGTCCTCGGCGGAATCATCATCAGCATCCCCCTCAACATCGGACTGACCAGCTCCCTGAACACCCTCCAGGTCAACGAGGCCACCAACACGGTCTCCGGCGGCGGGCTGAGCGGCCTGGCAATCTTCGGCATGATCATCGCGATCGCCTGGAGCCTCGCGCTGATCATCCCCACGCTCGCGGTCGGCTGCCGACGCCTGCACGACACGGACCGCTCCGGCTGGTGGTGGCTGCTCTACTACTTCTGCTGCATCATCGGCGTGATCGTGGTCATCATCTTCTGGGCGTCCCCGAGCACCCCCGGCCCCAACCGATTCGGCGAGGGACCTGCCACCGCGGCCTAGGCGGGCCGACCGACACAATGGCGGCGTGAGCGGACGCCTCGTCATCATCGGCTCGGGGGAGACCGCCCCCACCATGGTCAAGGTCCATCGGGCGGTCATCGGCTCCTCCGGCCCCGGGACCGCCGCGATGCTAGACACGCCATTCGGGTTCCAGGTCAACGCCGACGACCTCACCGACAAGATCCTCGAGTACTTCCGCGACTCCGTCGGGTCGAGCCTGGACGTCGTGCGATGGCGCAGCCGCGAGGAGGCGGTCACCGAGCGCGAGCGGGCATTGGCCCTCCTCTCCCGGGCGTCGTGGGCCTTCGCCGGCCCCGGCAGCCCGACCTACGCGCTGCGCCAGTGGGAGGGGACCCCTATCCCTGGGGCCCTGCGCGACCTCGTCGCTCGAGGCGGCACGCTCGTCATGGCGAGCGCGGCGGCGGTCACCGTCGGGGCGTATGCCGTACCCGTCTATGAGATCTACAAGGTCGGGGTCGAGCCGCACTGGCTCCAGGGCCTCGACCTGCTGGGCTCGCTCACCGGCATCACGGCCGCGGTGGTTCCGCACTACGACAATCGCGAGGGCGGGCGCCATGACACGCGTTACTGCTACCTCGGCGAGGAGCGCCTCGTGCGGCTGGAGGCGTCCCTGCCCGCCGACATCGGCGTGCTCGGCGTCGACGAGCACACCGCGGTGATCCTCGACCTGGAATCGCGGATCGCCACGGTTCAGGGCGTCGGGGGGCTCACCCTGCGCCATCGCGGCGTGTCGACGGTCCTGGGTTCCGGCGAGTCCGTGTCGTTCGACGACATCACGCGCGCCCTCCGGGGCGCCGGCGCCGTCGCGATCTCCCCCGTGAGTACCCCGGACCCGGCTGTTGTCGAGCCGCGCGGCGAGAGCATGTCGCTGAGAGCAGAGGTCGACAGGCTGCGCGCGGCCTTCGACGAGTGCCTGGCCGCCGGCGACGCCGACGGCGCCCTCGCCGCGACCCTGGACCTCGAGGACGCCATCCACGCCTGGTCGGCCGACACGGTGCAGGGCGATCACGTGGACCGGGCCCGGGCCGCACTGCGCGGGATGCTCGTGGACCTGGCCTCCGCGGCCTCGACCGGGCTGCGCGACGAGCGCGAGGTGCTCGGGCCCGTCGTGGACGTGGCCCTGGCCGCGCGCCAACTCGCCCGGGAGCAGAAGGACTTCGCCATGAGCGACCTGGTCCGCGACCGCCTCGCGGCCGCGGGCATCGAGGTGCGCGACACGCCGGACGGGCCCGAGTGGTCACTCGCCGTCGATTGAGACGTCCTCCACCAGCGCAACGACGCCGCTGATCGTGCCGACGTAGATGCTGCCGTCGGGGCCGACGTAGCCCGCGGCGTAGTGGTTGTTGAACATGGGCCCGTTGCCCGCCAGGCGGCGCCAGAGCACCTGCCCCGTCCATGCGTCGACCGCGGTGAACCACCACGCATCCACTCCGGCGAGGCTGCTCTCCTTCGTGTACGTGAGGATCGCGCCGTCCAGGGCCACCCCCTTGGACACCAGGGACGGGATGGTCACCTCCGATGACTCCCAGCCGACCGAGCAGCCCTCATCCGTCACGTCGATGCGCGCTAGACCCGGCTGCGAGGTTCGGCCTCCCGCCACGGAGAGCACGGAGTAGTCGTAGTTGTTCTCCACGAAGAGCGCATTGCCCAGGGAGATGATCGAGTTGTCGGTCGCACTGGCGCCCGGCGCGAATACCGGCACCGCGCAGTGCACCCTGGGCGATGGGCCGGACACGTCGACCACCACGAGGTTCATCCGGGGCTCGGCGTTGTCGGTGATCGCCACGTACCGGCCCCCGGCGAACACGGTGGGCGTCGTACCCGAAGCCCGACTGGTCTGGCCCGGCTTGCGTCGCACCCCGCGGTCGTAGGGCTGCTGCCAGGCGACCGTCGGGCGGCCTTCGGCGATGTCGAGGCGCACCAGGTCCGCCGACGTGACCACGTAGGCCCCGCCGCCTTCTGCGGAGGCGAAGGAATTCTCGATGTCGACCGGGCGCCCGGACCCGTCGGTGAGCACCAGCGCCGAGTGCGTCCCGCGCACGGGATCGAGGACGCCGACGGTCCCCCGCTGGCCCACGAACCACAGCGCACCGCTCCAGTCGGGCAGCACCGACGTGATTCGCTCACCCTCCTGCAACGACTCCCCCACGGGGAAGGCATCGACAGGTGCGAGGTCTGCGCGCGTGTCGTACCGCGCGATGATCCCGCCCGGGAGCGGGATGACCAGGCGCTGCGCGGAGTCGAGCACCGCGTAGCCGCAACCGGAGAAGTCCGTGAGGAAGCCCGGCGTGAGCGGGCGTTCCGCGAGTCGGCGCTCGGCGAGGGGCTCGAGGGTGCGCGGGTCGAGCAGGTACGCGCGAGTCTGAGTCGGCGACACGCACACGGCGACGATGCGGCCGAGGTCGTCCCACACCATCGAAGCGCAGTCCCCGCCGGCGAAGAAGGAGCGCACCTGGGCCGTTCGAGCATCGATCATCGAGGTACCCGCGTAGGCATCGGTCATCCACGCGTCGTTGTGGATTCCGGAGTGCTCCCCGGGAGCCAGCCCCGGGCTCTGCGGTGGCTGCTCTGCCGGGACGGCTCCACCGCCCGCGACGCCCTGCACCCACTCAACCTGCCCGGGCAGTCGAGGGAACGACGGGATGCCCGTGGACCCGAGTGCGACCACGACGGCGACGGCGACGGCGCAGTACGCCACCACGATGCCGGTCGCGACCAGTCCGACGCGAGGCACGCTCGCACCCTGGTCGGCGTCATGGGTGCTGCCACGGCGCGCGAGGAGGACGACCAGGGAGATCCCGGCGGCCGCCAGGACGGCGGCGGCGAGCGGGCGCGGGCACCATGGCGCCACCACCGTCGTCCATGCCGCGGTGAGGGTCACGAGGAGGAGCAGGACCACGACGACGAGCGCCGTGATCGCGGCCCGCCGCCCGGCTCGCCACACCCCCGGCAGGCTGGAGAGGAGGACCACGACGAGCACCTGGCCGAGGACGACCGCGAGACCGGCGGCCGCGTAGGCGGGCGAGGCCGCCCGCAGGCCGGCGACCACCGTCTGCGGTCCGACCCAGAGCGCGCCCAGCAGGGCCAGCGGCGACAGGACCACGAGCGCCGCGGCGGTGCACAGGGCCGCCACGGCCCGGGTGAGGGCCGGAGGCCGCGCGCTCATCGCGACATTGTGACGGGCGGGAACCGCGACGGCCTAGGGTTCCGCTATGCCGCCTGCTACGACGTACGACGTCCAGCGCCTCCGCGACCAGGTGCCCGCGCTCCGCGAGGGCGCTGCCCACTTCGACGGCCCCGGGGGCACGCAGATCCCCGACCCGGTGGCCGATGCCATGTCCGAGGCACTGCGCTCGGCTGTCTCAAACCGCGGCCGCGTCACCGCGGCCGAGCGGCGCGCGGATGACATGGTCATCGCGGCCCGCGAGGCGATGGCGGACCTGCTGGGCGCCGACCCGGGCGGGATCGTGTTCGGCCGCAGCATGACCCAGGTCACCTTCGACATTGCCCGGACGCTCTCGCAGGACTGGGGACCCGGGGACGAGGTGGTCGTGAGCCGCCTCGACCACGATGCCAACGTCCGCCCCTGGGTGATCCATGCGTCACGCGCGGGCGCGACCGTGCGCTGGATCGAGTTCGATCCGGCAACCGGAGAACTCACCGTCGACGACGTGCGGGCGCAGTTGAGCGAGCGCACCAGGGTGGTCGCCCTCACCGGGGCCTCGAACCTCATCGGCACGCGGCCCGACCTCGCCGCCGTCGCTGACGAGGTGCACGACGCGGGCGCGCTGCTGTACGCCGACGGCGTGCACCTCACCGCCCACGCCCCGATCAGCGTCGCGGACATCGGAGCGGACTTCTACGCGTGCTCGCCGTACAAGTTCCTGGGCCCGCACCTGGGCGCGCTGGCGGCGAGCCCGGAACTGCTCGACTCACTGCACCCCGACAAGCTGCTGCCCGCGACCGACCGCGTGCCGGAGAGATTCGAGCTCGGCACCCTCCCCTATGAGCTCCTGGCCGGCGTCACCGCGGCCGTCGACATCCTCGCCGACCTCGTGCCGTCGGAGGGGTCCCGTCGCGAGCGCCTCCTCGTGTCACTCGCCGCACTCGAGACTTACGAGGACGCCCTGCACGCGCGCCTGCGGGCGGGCCTGGAATCGGTCCCCGGGATCCGCACCTACAGCAATGCCCGGCACCGAACCCCGACCGAGACGTTCACGCTCGAGGGCATGAGCGCCGACGAGGTGACCGAAAGGCTGGCCCTGCAGGGCGTCAACGCGCCGTCGGGCAACTTCTACGCCCTCGAGGCGTCGCGCTGGCTGGGCCTCGGCGACGCTGGGGGCGTGCGAGCAGGGCTCGCGCCGTACACCAGCGAGGAGGACGTCGACCGCCTCGTCGAGGGCCTGCGGGGCATCGCGAAATCCTGACGCCTACGCGTAGGCCTCCGCGGCCTCCTCGGGGGTGATGCGGCGCCGGAAGACCCAGAATGACCACGCCTGGTACCCGATGACGATCGGGAGCATCACGACGGCGATCACCGTGATGATGGTGAGCGAGTACTGGCTCGCCGCGGCGCCCTGGACCGTGAGGCTGTCGGCCGGGTCGAGGGTGCTGGGCAGGACATTGGGGTACAGGGCCACGAACATCTGGGCGACGAAGGCCGCGATCGCGACCCCGTGTGCCCAGAACGCCACGAACGGGCGCACGCGGGAGTTCGCGATGAGGGCCACGAGCATGGCGAGGACCGCGAGCAGCCCGATGAGCAGCGCGGCCACGTTGCCCTGGGAATACGCCCAGTAGGTCCACAGCGCGAACGCGGTCATGAGGGCGCCTGCGACGACATCGAACCGGCGGGCCCATGACTCGTTCATCGCCCGGACGGGACCGGTGGTCTTCAGGGCCAGGAATGTCGCGCCGTGCGCAAGCGAGAAGGTGAGGACCGTAAGGCCGCCGAGGATCGAGTAGGCGTTGATGAACGACAGCAGGCTCTGGCCGACGAAACGTCCGTCCGCGGTGAGCGGGATGCCGTGCACGATCCCGGCCCAGAAGACGCCGAAGAGGAACGCGAGCAGCAGCGAGGCCACCGCCACCGCCGAGTCCCAGCGTGACCGCCACTTCTGACCGGGCCGCTTGGAGCGGTACTCGATAGCGACCGCACGCACGATGATGGCGACGATGACGAAGAGCAGCGGGAGGTACGCCGCCGGGAACAGCGCGGCGTACCAGGCGGGGAACGCCGCGAAGATGGCGATGCCACCGGTCACGAGCCAGACCTCATCGGCGTCCCATACGGGGCCGATGGCCGCGAGCATCTGGGTGCGCTCGCTCTCGTCCGAGCCGAGCCAGCGGGCGATGACGCCGACCCCGAAGTCGAATCCCTCGAGGAAGAAGAAACCCGTCCACAGGATCGCGATGATGATGAACCAAAGCTCCGGCAGGCCCACTCACACCACCTGCTTCGGCAGGGACTCTGCGGGCTGGCCGGCCATCGGGACGTCGTCCTCCGGCGGACCGGCGATGGCGTACTTGCGCAGCAGGATGAACTCCACGATTGCGAAGGCCCCGTACAGGAGGAAGAACACGGGCAGGCTGATGAACAGGAAGTACTCGGAGATGTCTGACACGGCGTCCTCGGTCTTGAGCAGGTTGTAGACGACCCAGGGCTGCCTGGCGTTCTCGGTGAAGATCCAGCCGAACATGTTGCCCAGCCACGGGCCGATGACGACCCAGATGGAGATCGCCCAGAACAGCCTGCCCTTCGGGAGCCTGCCCTTGCGTGTGCGCCACCAGGCGACCACCATCCACGCCGCGGCGAGCAGACCGAACCCCATCATGAGACGGAATGCGTAGAACGCGATCCACACGTTGGGGGTGTACTCGCCTGGTCCGTAGGTCTCCTCGTACTGCTGCTCCAGCGGGTTGGCGCCCTGCACGATCCCGTCGAGGGAGTTCGTCGCCACCAGGGAGAGCAGGCAGGGGATATCGACCTCCCAGATGTTGTCCCGGGCCTGCTGGTCGGGAATCGCCACGATCGCGAGACCCGCGCACGGGCCGGCGGTCTCCCACAGCGCCTCCCCGGCGGCGATCTTCATCGGCTGCACCTGCGTCACCACCACGCCGAGAATGTCGCCGACGAAGACCTGGCAGGTCGCGGCGATGAGGCCCATGGCGATGGCGGATTTCCACGCCCATCGCATCTCCTCGACATGCTGGCGCCGCTTGAGGTGGTACGCCGCCACCGCGAACACGAAGGCGCTGGCCGCGAGGAGGCCGCCGAGGACAGTGTGCAGGTAGGCGAGGATCGCGAAGGGCTGGAACAGCACCGCGGCGAAGTCGTTGAGGACGGCGTCGCCGGTCAGCGCGTCGATCTCGTAGCCCACCGGGTGCTGCATCCAGGAGTTCGCCACGATGATGAAGTACGCCGAGGCCCAGGTGCCGGCGACGAACAGCCAGATGCAGGCGACGTGGACGCCCCGCGGCAGCCGGTCGCGGCCGAAGAGCCACAGCCCGAGGAACGTCGACTCCAGGAAGAACGCGAGGAGGCCCTCCATGGCCAAGGGCGCCCCGAAGACGTCGCCGACGAATCTGCTGAAGACCGACCAGTTCATGCCGAACTGGAACTCCTGGACGATCCCCGTGACGATGCCCATGGCGAAGTTGATGACGAGGAGGGAACCGAACAGACGCGCCAGCTTGCGGTACTTGGCCTTGCCGGTGCGCCAGTGGAGGGTCTCCATGAGGGCGACGAACGGCGCGAGGCCGAGCGTGAGCGGGACGAAGAGGAAGTGGTAGAGCGTCGTCATCGCGAACTGCAGGCGCGAGAGGTCCACGAGGAGGCTGTCGTCCACGCCGCCATCTAAGCGCCTCGCCGGTCGCTTATGGCACTCTTTCGCGCATGCGTCTGCTCCCAGGCCCCGCCGACGGCGCCGTGGCGGTCGAGGTCACCTCCCTGGAGATGACCGATCCCGACCAACTCGTGCGAGCGGAGCGCCCGCCGGGCGCCGACGTCGAGGTGGTCGCGGAACCCTCCCCGCACGCCTCGGAGTCCTTCTACCGGCGCGTCGGGGCCGACTGGCACTGGGTGGACCGACTGGACTGGCGCCCCGAGCAGTGGCAGGCCTGGGTCGACCGCCCGGAGTACCGCCTCCTCGTGTGCACCGTCGACGGCGATACCGCGGGGTACGCCGAACTCGAGCAGCAGCCCGGGGGCGATGTCGAGATCGCCTACTTCGGCCTGCTCGGCGGGTTCCAGGGCCGAGGCCTGGGATCGTGGTGGCTGGCGACCGTCCTAGAGCGGGCCTGGGCACTGGACGGGACGCGACGGGTCTGGGTGCACACCTGCGACCTGGACCACCCCGCGGCGCTCGCGACCTACCGCGCACGGGGCATGCGGGAGTTCGATCGCACGGTCGAGTGGCGCATGCCCTGAGCGTTCGTCCCGGTACGGTGGCCCCGTGAGCGAGCAGGAGCAGGGCCCGTCCGTCGTCGTCCCCGACGCCCCGGACCCGGTGCCCGCGGCGCCTGAGACCACCTCATCGGCCCCACCGGCAACCCCTCCAGCGAGCGCCTCGCCGCCGCGCACCGAGGCGTTCGCCGCGACCTCGCTCATCCTCGGCATCCTCGGGCTCGCCCTGCCCTGCTTCTGGCTCTTCCCGGCCCCCCAGGTCATCGCCGTCATCCTCGGCCACATCTCGGTGTCGCAGACGCGCGCCTACGGGACCGGCGGCCGCGGCATGGGCACCGCCGGCCTCATCCTCGGCTACCTCGGCCTCGCCTTCGCCCTCGGCTGCCTCGCCGCCCTCCTCGTGGGGGCGCTCACCTCGTCGCCGCCCGCCGCCTGAGTTCGCGATGACGCGTCGAGGGCTGACGCTGTTCATCGCCCTGTCCATCATCTGGGGAACGCCGTACCTCTTCATCCGCGTCGCGGTGGAGTCGGTGGAGCCCTCGGTCATGGCCTTCCTCCTGGTGGCCCTCGGCGCCCTCCTCCTGGTGCCCGTTGCCCTGGCCCGGGGACAATTCCGGGGGATACGCGGGGCCCTGCCGTGGATCGTCGTGTTCGCCGTGTGCGAGATCACCGGACCGTTCCTGCTGCTGGGCTACGCGGAGACGCAGCTCACCAGTTCCACGACTGCGCTGCTCATCGCCGCGGTGCCCATCGTCGCGGCCGTCCTTGCCCGCGCACTCGGCCTGGATCGTCGCCTGCGGTGGACACGCATCCTCGGCCTCGCCGTCGGAATCTGCGGCGTTGCCGTCCTGGTGGGACTCGATGTCCCGCGCGATGAGTTCTGGGCGGTCGGCGCGGCCGCCCTCACCGTGGTCGGCTACGCGACCGGCCCCATGGTGATCTCGACGAAACTCGCCGACACCCCGGCGCTGGCGGTGATCTCCCTCGCCCTGGGCCTCAACGCCCTCATCTACGCGCCCATCGCGTGGATCCAGCGCCCGACGGAACCCGTCCCCGCATCGGCCTGGTGGAGCATCATCGCGCTCGGAGTGCTGTGCACGGCCATCGCGTTCCTCATCTTCTTCGCCCTGGTCGCGGAGGTGGGGCCTTCACGGATGACGGTCATCACCTTCCTGAACCCGGCCGTCGCCGTGTTGCTCGGCGTCGTCGTGCTCTCCGAGCCGATCACGCTCGGCCTTCTCCTCGGGTTCCCGCTCGTGCTGCTCGGGTCCTACCTCGCCACCCGGCCGGAGCGCAATCCCGCGGCAGCCCTGGAGGACACGCCCCACGCCTAGCCGGGCGACGGAGTTCCCTGCTGCTCCATGCGCGCATGCACGCTGCGTGCCACGAGGTGGTCTGCGAAGAACGAGGCGAAAGGGATCGTGCCGGCGAGGGCCACCGCCACTGTGCGCACGACGCTGTAGCGCATCCGGAAGCTGATATCGAGGGCTGTCGCGACGTAGAGGATGTACAGCCATCCGTGCGCCTGCCAGCCGACGGCGTAGACGGTGGCGAGAATGCCCTCCCCCGTCATGGAGAACACGTACTTCAGGGGCAGGAAGATCACCGACATGACCGCGAGCAGGATGCCGGTGACCCACGCCATGATGCGGTAGCGCAGCAGCGCGCCGGAGAGGCCCTTCACTCCTCCAACCTATCCGCAGGCTCCTCCGCCGCGACCCCATCGCGCCTCAGCCAAAACCACCACATCACCCAGACGAAGGCGGCGAAGACGAACCACTGAAGGGTGTAGGCGGCATTCTGCAGGGGAAAGGGCACCTGCCCGCGAGGAACCGTCGGCGGGACCGGCGCCGGAGCGGGGCTCGTCGCGGGCTGCTGGGACTGCAGGATCACCAGTCCCGGCAGGATGGGTGTCCCCCAGGACTCCTCGACCGCGTCGCGGGCGATCGCGACGAGTTGCCCGTCATCTCGGCGCGGACGGTCGCCGTAGAACTCCTCGAAGCCCTGGAGCACGCCCTCGACGCGCACGGGTCCCGAAGGGGCCTCGAGCCCGGGGCTCTGGGCTGATGGCAGCCAGCCGCGAACCACGGCTACGACTCCCGCCTCGGTGGTCATCGGGGCCACCACCCAGACGCCTGCTCGATCGCCGAGGGCACGCTGGGCGACGACAAGCGGCGGGGGGGGGTCGTGGCCCCCCGCCACGATCACCGTGCGGCCGATCGACGTGGCCGGGATCTCGCCGGCCACGATCGCGTCGGCCAGCGGAATAGGCGCGCTCGCGGCGGCACGCTCCGCCTCGAGTACGTCCGACGCTCGTCCCCACTGCCACATCGCGAGGAGCACGCACGCAATAGATGCGACGATCGCCGCAAGCGTGAGCACCAGCGCTCGACCGGAGAGCCGGGAGGTCACGACCCCTTCTCGGCCTGTTCGGTGCCCTCCTCGCCGCGCTCGACGGCCTCATCGGTGAGCCGCTCGTCCTCCGCTCGCTCGTCGTCGCCGGGCCCGTTGGGAAGGTTGGGATCGACCTTGCGCATCTGCTTGCGCATCGACAGATACAGCAGCGCAACGGCGACGACCAAGAAGAGCAGCGAGCCGATGGCCAGGATGCCGGGCGTGACGCGATTGGGATCGATGGGGGGCTCCTCGGGCAGCGGACTCGGGTCCGCCGCCCACGGCAGGCCGACCAGCCAGAGGGCACCGCTCACGAGTCCCATGATGCCCCCCGCAGCCCCGCGAAGAGGTCGTCCTCGGGCAGGTCGGTGGGAACATGGGAGATCGCGAGGTGGAAGTCCTCCGTCGGCCACAGGTCGCGCTGCATGTCGAGGGGTACCGCGAACCACATCCCCTCCGGGTCGACCTGGGTGCGGTGCGCGCGCAGGGCATCGTCGCGCACCGGGAAGTAGTCATCGACGCGCACGCGCGTCGTGACCCGGTCCTCCTCACTCTCGTCCCAGTCGTCCAGCCATTCGGCGTACGGCGACTCCATGCCGGCCGCGATCAGCGCCTCGTGGAACGTCAGCACCCTGCTGCGGGTGAACGCCATGTTGTAGTACAGCTTCGCCGGCTGCCACGGCTCCCCGGTGCCCGGATAGGCGTCTGCGTCGCCGGACTTCGTGAAGGCCTCCATCGCCACCTCGTGGCAGCGGATGTGGTCCGGATGCGGGTAGCCGCCGTTCTCGTCGTACGTCGTCATCACATGCGGGCGGAACGCGCGCACCATGGCCACGAGGGGCCGGGCCGCCACCTCGAGGGGCAGCGCCGCGAAGCAGCCGTCGGGCAGGGGCGGGCGCGGGTCGCCCTCGGGGTAGCCGGAGTCCTCGAAGCCGAGCCACTCGTGCCGAACCCCGAGGATGCGGGCCGCCTCGGCCATCTCCCGGCGCCGGACCTCCGCCAGGCCGATCTCGTCGACATCGGCCTGCGCCCCCGCGTGCAGGACGTCTCCCCGCTCGCCCCCGGTGCATGTGACGACCATCACGTCGACGCCCTCGTTGACGTAGTGGGCCGTGGTGGCAGCGCCCTTGCTCGACTCGTCGTCGGGATGGGCGTGCACAGCCATGAGGCGGAGGGGGGAGGTCACCCCACTAGTCTCGCAATCGACGGCGATAACGGCGAGCGGAGGTGTCATGGGCAGCCCCCTGCGCAGCCGTGACCTCAGCCCGCGCATGCGCGAGCGCTACGGCCTGGACCGCCGCAACCCGTGGCCGGTGGTCCTCGGCGTCGCGTTCGCCGTGACCTTCACGGCGGCGCTGGCCTTCGTGGCCTATAACGTCCTGTCCCCTGGCCTCCAGCCGAAGTTGCTCGCCTGGAACGTCGTGGGCGCCGACCGGGTCGACGTGACCTTCGAGGTCCGCCGCTCGGCATCGGCGGACGTGTACTGCGTCATCCGGGCCCAGGACGAGACTCGTGCGGACCTCGGGTACGCGGTCGTGCCCCTGCCCCGCGGGACGACGTACGTCCAGGAGACTTACTCGCTGCACACCCTGGCTCCCGCCTTCGTCGTGGAACTGCTCGCCTGCTCCGCGGGCGGCCCGCCCCAGCGGGTCCCGCCGCCGCAGTTCCCCCCCGGCGTGGTGCCACCGGAACAGCCGTGGTCCCCCAATAGCTGAGTGCGGCACGTACCCTGGTGCGGTGACGACCGAGCAGGAGACCTGGCTGACCCAGGAGGCGTACAACCGTCTCGAGGACGAACTCACCGAGCGATCGGGGCCGCGCCGCGCAGAGATCACCAAGCGCATCGAGGCTGCCCGCGAGGAGGGCGACCTCAAGGAGAACGGCGGCTACCACGCGGCCAAGGAGGAGCAGGGCAAGAACGAGGCCCGTATCCGCCAGCTCAAGCACCTGCTCGAGAACGCCCGCATCGGCGCTCCGGCATCGGCGGAGGACGAGGTGGCGCCGGGCAAGGTCGTGACAGTCCGCTTCGTGGACTTCGGGGACGAGGAGACCTTCCTGCTCGGCTCGCGCGAGGAGGCAGCCCACGCCTCCGTCGAGGTCTACTCGCCGACCTCGCCCCTGGGCAGCGCCGTGACGGGCTGCCGAGTCGGTGACACGGCGACGTACGCGCTGGCCAATGGCAAGCAGATGACCGTGCAGATCGTCACGGTGGCGGCATACGGCGGATAGTTACTGACCCATAGTTCCTACGGCGCCATGAGTCGGTAGCCCGAGTCGCGCAGCCGCTGGAGCAACTGGTCGCGATGCTGCGGACCGCGCGTCTCGAGGTCGATGGTGATCTCGACCTCGTCGACCGCCAGGCGCGGGTTCGTGCGCAGGTGCGAGACGTCGACGACATTGGCGTCCAGGGAGGCGATCTCCCCGAGCAGCGCCGCCAGCGACCCCGGGCGATCGGGCATGTGGACAGTGAGCTGGGTGAACCGCCCGCCGGCAGTGAGGCCGTGTCGGATGACCCGCATCATGATGAGCGGGTCGACGTTGCCCCCGGACAGCACCGCCACGATCGGCGTCTCGAAGGAATCCGGGTCGTCCATGACCGCCGCAACCGCCGCCGCGCCCGCCGGCTCGACGACGAGCTTCGACCGCTCGAGGAGCTTCAGTTGCGCGCGGGCCAGGGAGTCCTCGGAGACGACGCGAATGTCGTCGACGTACTCCTGCACCAGCGCGAACGGGATATCGCCCGGTCGGCCCACGGCGATGCCGTCGGCAATCGTGCGCATCAGCGACAGCGGCACCGGGTGCCCCGCCACGAGCGAGGGCGGGTACGCCGCAGCACCTGCCGCCTGAGCGCCCACGACCTTCACGTCGGGGCGCAGGGACTTCACGGCGAGGGCAACTCCCGCGAGGAGGCCGCCACCGCCCGTGCAGACGACGACCGTCCTGACGTCGGGCCGCTGGGCGAGGATCTCCAGCCCCAGGGTCCCCTGCCCGGCCACGATGTCGGCGTGGTCGAAGGGCGAGATGAAGAGCGCGCCCGTCTCCCGGGCGAACTCCTTCGCGTCCACGATGGCCTCGTCGAGGGTGGCCCCCGCGAACCGCACCTCGGCGCCGTAGTCCTGGGTGGCGATCACCTTGGGCATGGATGCCGAACGGGGCATGAAGATCGTCGCGCGTATGCCGAGCATTCCGGCGGCGAGCGCCACGCCCTGGGCATGGTTGCCCGCCGACGCGGCCACGACCCCCGAAGCCCGCTCCCCCTCGGTGAGCTGGGACAGCCGGTTGTAGGCCCCGCGGATTTTGAAGGAGCCGGCCCGCTGGAGGTTCTCGGTGGCCAGGACGACGGGGCCGCCGGCGATGTCCGAGAGCCACCGCGCGGAATGCACGGGCAGGTCGCGTACGACTCCGTGGAGCCGTTCCGCTGCCGCCTCGATATCGGCGAGCGTGACTGGCGTCTCCGATGCCACGGACGCATCCTGGCATGTCCGGGTGCAGACTGGGGGGGTGACCTCCATCTCGCAGCCGATCGACCTGCGTGAGACCGCGCGCGTCGCCCTGGCTCGCCTTGACCACAGCGACGTGGTCATCCCGAAGGATCGGGAGCGTGCCGTTGCGCGGCCCCCCGGGCCGTCGCGCGCACAGGTGTGGCGCCGGTTCATCTCCGGTGACGGGGCTCCGTGGTTCATGGTCGAGGTCGAGCGCGACTATCCGACCATCGCGCACATGAGGGTGCTCGGGGAGCACATGTACACCCTCACCTCCCCCGAGGCCATCGTCGAGGTCTTCATCGGGCACGGCCGGGACACGATGAAGGGGCGCGGCCTGCAGGGCACGAAGGCAGTCCTGGGGAATGGGCTGCTCACCAGCGAAGGCGAGGTGCACCTGCGCAACCGTCGCCTCGTGCAGCCTGCCTTCCACCGCGATCGCATCGCTGGCTATTCGCGCGACATGGTCGACATCACGCTCATCCACGAGCAGTCATGGGATGACGGGAGCGCACTCGACATGCAGGTGAACATGTCGGCCCTCACGCTGACCATTGTCGGACGCACTCTCTTCGGATCCGACCTCGCCGGCGACGCGCATGAGATCGGTGAATCCCTCCAGGGATTGATGCAGGGCATGGGACGCTACATCATGTTGGGCCCTCGGGTCCTGCGCATTCCGACCCCGCTGCGCAGGCGCGCACTGACGTCCTTTGCCCGGATCGACCAGATCGTCCAGCGCATCATCGACGAGCATCGGATCGCCGGTGATACCGGTGACATGCTCAGCATGCTCATCGCCGCGGAGGAGGATGGCACCGGGTTCGACGACGCCCAGGTCCGCGACGAGGCCATGACCCTCATCCTCGCCGGCCATGAGACCACCGCGATGACGCTCACGTGGACCTGGATGCTGCTCGCGCAGAACCCCGCGGTCGCCGAGTGGCTGCACGAGGAGCTCGACTCGGTGCTCGCCGGGCGCGCGCCGGGCATGGACGACATGGGATCGCTGCCGCGCACCCGGGCGGTCATAGCGGAGGCCATCCGCCTCTACCCACCCGCCTGGATCCAGGGCCGACGCATGCTCTCCCCCACGGAGGTCAACGGGTGGACCATCCCCGCCGGAGCGACAACGCTCATCAGCCAGTTCGCGATGCACCGCAGCCCGCGCTGGTGGAATTCGTCGCTGACCTTCATGCCGCAGCGTTGGATCGACGCTGACGGCGCCTTCAGCGAGGACGCCCCAGGTCAGCCGCGCGGTGCCTGGTTCCCCTTCGGCTGGGGCAATCGCCGCTGCATCGGCGAGCAGTTCGCCTGGACCGAGGCGACGCTCGTGCTCGCTACCCTCGCCCAGCGGTGGCGGCCGGAGCTCGTGCCCGGCGCCGACATCACGGTGACACCCGCCGTCACGCTCCGCAGCAAGGGCGGCATGCCGATGGTGCTGCGCCGGCGCTAGGCCGACAGGCCCGGCCCCTTGGCGCCGATGCCGCGGGCACTCGTCGTTCGCGCCCGGTCGGCCGCCTCCCGGCCGGCGCGCGAGGCGCTCCCGCCGCGGCGACTCACCCCGCCCGAGTAGCCGGACCAGTTGCCCCGGGCCCGGGACGACTGCCGGTAGAACGCACGGACCTCCGCCTCCTTGCTCCGCAGGACCAGCGCTCCCGTGGTGGCGATGGCCGTGCCGCCCGGCACCTCCGCGGGGATCTGGATCCGCTGGCGCTCCGCCTCTGCCAGCACCTCCTCCCGCGCCTGCTGCAGGCGATCACCGATGCGATCGATGAACGCGCGGTAGAACGCCGCGCGCGCCGTCTGCGCCGTGTGGTCCTTGCGCCAGCCGTCGCGCGAGACGTAGGTGTCCCCGCGCCACTCCCCCAGCGCCAGCCAGGTCGTCGCCGATGCCGTCATCTGCGTGGCGAGTGATCCGAACAGCGCCTCCGCGAGCTCGATGTCGCTCGGCATGCCGTAGGCGATGACGTAGGTGGAGTTGTGCGCGATGTCGATCTGCAGAGAGTTGCACTGCCCGACGACGACGAAGAGGCTCACCAGGTGCGTGTTGGCCCGCTTGCCGCGCTCCCCGATGGTGATCGTCACGCTCACCGGCTGCTCCCGTGCCTCGCGGCGGGCGGTGAGAGCGCGGGCCACCGCGAGATCGACGCTCGCCTGCGTGGCTAGCGCCTGCGCTTTCGCCAGGTAGGCCTCCGCCTCGTGGGCATTGTCGCTGCGCTCGGCCTTGACGAGGAGGGCGGCGATGCGGTCGAGGTGGCTCATGACGGCACCCCGACCGTGCTTTCGCTCACCGGGATGCCGGCGCCGTCGAAGGCCGCGCGCAGGGCCAGTGCGGCCTCCGGTCCGATCGCCGTGCCGATCAAGGAGAGCAGAACGCCGCAGAACGTCGGGCCATGCCAGGGCTCGGTCGCTGGATCCTGGGCGACGAGATGGTGGGCGACTTCGTGCAGGACGACGGTCTCCCGCGCCGCCCACCGGGTCTCGACGGGACCGGCGAGGGGAATGGCGATGACCGCCGAGCGTGCAGCGGAGCTCGGCTCGTAGTGCGCGCGCGCCAGGCCCGAGCGCTCGCGCACGCGCACCGGCGCGACCTGGGGCCAGCGGGCGCGCACGGACGCCAGCGCGAGCACGGAATCCACGTAGCGCGTCACGCTCGCGATGTCGGCGAAGCGTCGCTCGACCGGCAGGGTGAGCGCGGAGCCGTAGAAGTCGACGGTCCCGCCGCGCGCGAGGAGCCGGCCGAGCTGATCCTCGGCGGCGTACACGGCGGAACGATGACGGTCGACGGTCACGCGGTCCAACCTAGATCGCGCCGCTCGGGCGGAGTCAACGGCGCGCCCGGGCCTGTGGACGGCCCCTGTCGACGGTTCAGGTCGACTCCTCAGGGTCCCAGGAGTGCGCGCAGTTCCGCGTCGATGTCCACGCCCGGCTCGTCCTGCGCCGTCCAGCGCGGGATCTCCACGTCCCCGGCCCCATCAACCGCGTCGACAACGAGGACGACCGCGGTGAAGCCGTGCAGGTGGTTGGCTCCCCCCACCGGCCCGATCTCCCCCGCCGCGAAGAAGCCGCCGACGGCATCCGTGCCCAGTCCTTCCCGGACGAGTGCCCCGTCATGGTCGGAACTCGTGAACATCGCCCCGCCGCGGCCATTGCACGTGATGAGGTAGGCCCCGGATGGGGCTCTAGCGCCCGCTGGCCGGATCGCTGCCACGACGGAGCGCAGGTCGGCGTCGGCTGAATCCGCGTCGCGCAGGTGCAGGCGAACTACGCAGCCCACGGGCACCTCGTCGCCCACGGCTATCGCGCCGGTCGCCGCATCGACGCCGAGGATGCCGCGGACGACGTAGTCGGCTGCACTTGCCCCGTCTCCCGATCCCGCGTGCGCGATCCCGATGTGGAGCCCGCGTACCACGAGTGCCTGCTCCTCGGGATCGAGGGAGGCGACGACATCGCGCAGCCTCTCGACCGCGGGACGGCCCGCGAGCTCGCCGATGGTGTGCCCCTGCGCAGCCGTGACCGTCATGGCATCCCCGATGGGCCGGCATCCCTGGCTCACCACGGCACGCACCGGGGACGCCTGGTCCAACACGACCCCCACCGCACCGTTGTCGAAGACCGCCCCGTCGAGCAGGAGCCGGGAGTCGCCATGCCGTGTCGCACCCGACGCCATCCCACCGACCACGGGCAGATCCCCGTCGACTCGCGCGAACGACGCGACCACCTCGTCCACCGGCAGGGTCCACGGATCGGCGAAGAGGAGCGCGACGCGGTCGTCGGCGCGCAGCTCCGGCAACCCGGTGATCGCAACCCCTCCCGCGGGAGCGGGGACGGCCCCGATGCGGAAGCCGCGCGGGCGCGAGCCGGCCAGGGTCGCCATCCACACGGAGACCGCCGGACGCATCTCGATGGACTCACCGCCCCCGACGACGCCGTGCGCGCCCGTCCCCACCACAGTGCACTCGGGCGAGGAGTCGCGGATGATTCGCCCGGCCTCGCCGAGCGCCCGCCCGGAGGCCGCCGGATCGCCGGGCGCACAGACCGTGACGATGGCCAGGTCCGGCACGCCGTCGAGTCCTGCGAGAGCGTCGGACACCGCGGCAGTGACGCCGCGGTCGAGATCCAGTCCCAGCCCGACCGAGCACTCCCGGGATGCCACGGCACCATCCTGGCGTACCGTCGGGTCATGAGCACCCCCGTCATCCCGGCCCACCTACCGCGGACACTCGGCGCACTGCGCTCCTCCGGCTATGAGCCCCGCAGCATCAAGGAGGAGATCCGCGACAACCTGCGCGCGCGACTGTCGGCCGGGGAGCCCACATTCCCCGGGATCGTCGGTTTCGACGACACCGTGCTGCCGCAGCTCGAACGAGCGCTCCTCGCGGGGCACGACGTCGTACTCCTGGGCGAGCGCGGCCAGGGCAAGACCCGCCTCATCCGGACGCTGGTCACCCTGCTTGACGAGTGGATGCCCATCGTCGAGGGGTCGGAGGTGAACGACGACCCCATGGCCCCGGTCAGCGCGTACGGGGTGCGCCTCGTGGCAGAGCTCGGCGACGACACCCCGGTGACGTGGCGGCATCGCAGCGAGCGCTACGGCGAGAAGCTCGCCACCCCCGACACGTCGGTCGGCGACCTGATCGGCGACGTCGATCCGGTCAAGGTGGCCGAGGGCCGAACTCTCGGCGACCCGGAGACCATCCACTTCGGCCTCGTCCCTCGAACGAACCGCGGCATCTTCGCGATCAACGAACTGCCCGACCTCGCCGAGCGCATCCAGGTTGCCCTGCTCAACGTGCTCGAGGAGCGCGATATCCAGGTGCGCGGCTACACCCTGCGCCTGCCGCTGGACCTGCTCGTCATGGCCAGCGCCAACCCCGAGGACTACACCAACCGCGGCCGCATCATCACGCCGATGAAGGACCGATTCGGCGCCGAGATCACGACCCACTACCCCTACGACGTCGCCCACGAGGTCGACCTGATCGCCCAGGAGGCCGACCTCGTCGCCATCGTGCCGCGTCACCTGCTCGAGGTGATGGCTCGCTTCACCCGGCTCGTGCGCGAGTCCGCGGCGGTCGATCAGCGCAGCGGCGTATCCGCGCGCTTCGCCATCGCCGGTGCCGAGGCACTCGCGGGCGCCGCCCTGCGCCGCGCGGCGATCACCGGCGACTTCCCCGTAGCGCGCGTCGGGGATCTCGACGGAGTCGTGCCGACGCTCCGCGGGAAGGTTGAGTTCGAGGTGAGCGAGGAGGGCCGGGAGGAGGAGGTGCTGCATCACCTCGCGCGCAAGGCGGTCGCCGAGACCTACCGCCGCCACCTCGGGGGCATGGACCTCGGGCCGCTCGTGGCCGTCCTCGACGAGGGGGCCACCATCGAGACCGGCGACCTCGTGCGCGGCCCTGACCTCCTCGCCTCCGGCGGGCAGTTCGAGGGTCTAGGCCGGCTCGTCAGCGCCCTCGAGGGCCCGGAGGCAGAACCCACCGCGGGCATCAGCGCGGCCTGCGTCGAGATGGCCCTCGAGGGGCTGTGGCTCACCCGGCGCATCGACAAGGACGAGGCGGGCGGTCGCATCACCTACGCCGCCTCGGGAGAATGAGGCCCATGCGCACCCCTGTCATCGGCGTATCCGCCCTCGCCCTCGCGGCCGCAGTCGCGGTCGTGGTGCCTACCACGGCGACAGCCGAGCCCTCGTCGCGGGCGAGCGCCACCAACCAGGTGACCTTCTCCTCCACCGGCAGCCCGCAGAGCTGGTCGGTCCCCAGGGGCGTGCAGTCTGCATACGTGACCCTCATCGGCGCTGCCGGTGGGTCCGACAGCATCCAGGACGACTCCGGCGGTGCCGGAGCGCAGGTGCAGGGCACCCTCACGTGGACCGCCGGTACGACGCTCATCGCAGCATGGGTCGGCGGTGCCGGCGGCGACGCCGATGGCGGCACGCCCGGCACGGGTGGGTGGAACGGCGGTGCGGGCGGTGGGACCGGCAGCTGGTCGCCGGGTGCCAGCTTGAGCGGCGGCGGGGGCGGCGGCGACACGGACCTGCGCATCGGCGGCTACCTCCCCGACACGCGGGTCATGGTCGCGGGCGGTGGCGGCGGTGGAGGCGGGGCGCACCAGGGCGGCTCTGGCCAGGGCTATGTGGCCGGGGGCGCGGGTGGCAGCGGCGGCTCCGGGACCGCGAGCGGCGGGGTCTTCCCCGCGCAGGACGGCGCGAGTGCCGGCGGGGACAACGGCGGTGACGGCGGACCCGGCGGCGTGGATCCCAGCGGCAATGGCCAGCTGGGGGGCAACTCCGAGACCGGAACGGGCAACGCCGGTGGCGGCGGAGGCGGCGGCGGCTGGCTCGGCGGCGGGGGGGGCCAGGCCGGACAGGCAGGAATCGTCGGCTACGCGGGAGCGGGCGGCGGAGGCGGCGGCGGGTAGTCGTACGCGAATCCCGCCATGGTGACCAACGCCACGACAACACTGGCCAGCCCGGCCTCCTCACCCTCCGCAACGATCCAGTGGGTCGACATCACCACGACATCGCTGTCGACGATGACCGCGGGCGTGCCCGTCTCACAGCAACTGGTGGCCACCTTCGCCAACCCGGCCAGCACGATCACCTGGCAGGTGACCGGCGGTGTCGTCCCGGACGGACTGTCCGTGAGCCCGACCGGCCTGCTGTCGGGCACCCCGACGCGCGCCGAAGTGTTCAGTTTCACCCTGTCGGCGACGGCAGGACCCGGTGCGCTGGCCACGAGCACCGTCACCTACAGCGGCGACGTCAAGGCCTCCAGCGTGCCGGGGGCGCCGACGGCTGTCAGCGCCACGGCCGGGACGGGCACGGCGACAGTGACCTGGACGGCACCCACCTTCACCGGCGGAACGCCGCTGGTGAACTACGTGATCGGCTGGTCGACGAATGGCGGCCAGACGTGGAGCCTCTGGGCAGCGGTGCCCGCGTCGCAGACGTCCTACACGGGATCCCTGCCCACGGGCACGTACGTGTTCCAGGTTTCAGCAGTCAACCAAACGACCACCGGGCCGCCGTCGGCAGTGACCCAGCCGGTGACGGTGACGTCGGTGTCGAACGCGCCAACGAATGTCGCGGGGACGCCCGGCTACGAGTCGGTGGCCCTGTCGTGGACCGCGCCGACACAGACGGGGGGCGCCCCGGTGACGGGGTACTTCATCCGCTACTCCACCGATGGTGGCGGGTCGTGGGCACAGATGCCGAACACGGGGTCGACGGCCACGTCGGCGACGGTAGGCAACCTGACCAGCCAGGCGGGCTACATCTTTGAGGTGGCGGCGATCAACAGCGTGGGCACGAGCGCGTGGTCGGCGGCGTCATCGCTGATCTACCCCGAGCTCGACCCCGGCGCACCCACCGACCTGGTTGCCGTGTCGGCGTACCAGGCAGTCGACCTGACCTGGCGGGCTCCTCCGGCATCGCCCGTGCCGGTGACCGGCTACCTCGTGCGCTACACCGACGACTCCGGCGCGACGTGGAGCACGCCCGTCGCCACGGGATC
Source organism: Actinomycetota bacterium (assembly GCA_029978585.1). Lineage (GTDB taxonomy): Bacteria > Actinomycetota > Actinomycetes > S36-B12 > S36-B12 > Mxb001. The sequence continues at coordinate 4,611 of JAPOJD010000006.1, read as the reverse complement.
GACGGCCACGACCTACCTCTACGCAGGCCTGACGCAGGCGACGTACCTCGTCTTCGAGGTCGCGGCCGTGAGCGCGACCGGGACAAGCGCCTGGTCCGCGCCCACCGGCCCGATCTCCCCCGAGGCACGGTCGTCGCCGCCGACCCGGCTGCGGGGGTCCCCGGCCGATCGCTCGGTCACGCTCACGTGGGACCCGCCCAACGACCTGGGCGGGGGCACGCTCACGGGCTACCGCATCGACCTGCGTGAGGCCGGCTCCTCGCAGTGGCGCGTCCACACCGCGTCCACGGGAACCGGCGCGACTCGCTACACCGTGACGCAGTTGGCGAACGGCACGGCCTACGAGTTCCGCGTCGCTGCGATCACCAACACGTTCGGGGTCGGCCTCGTCAGCCAGCCCGCGATCGCTCGACCGTTCACGGTCCCCGGTACGCCGAGCGGCGTGAGCGCGGTCGCGGGCAACGCGACGGCCACGGTGACCTGGGAGCCGCCCACCAGCGACAACGGCCGCAACGTCGTCGGCTACCGCATCGAGGCGTCCTCGAATACCGGGTGGTACGAACTCGTCGCCGACACCGGATCGACGGCCACGGAGTACGTCGCGACCGGGCTGTCGAACGGCACGCCGTACCTCTTCCGGGTCGCGGCCATCAATGCCGCGGGTGCCGGCCCGGAGTCGGTGCCATCCCCTCCGGTGATTCCGGCGAGCGCCCCGGGTGCGCCGACGCAGGTGTTCGTCCGCGGAGGGGACGCCTCCCTCGCCGTGCGCTGGAGTGCGCCCGTGGCCACCGGGGGGCTGCCGATTCGGCAGTACCGCATCCGCTGGTCGGCGGACGCCGGGATGACGTGGACGCATGCCTACACCGGCGGTCCGGCCACCACGTTCACCATCGGCAGCCTGCGCAACGGCCGCGCCTACGTCGTCGAGGTCGCCGCCGTCACGGCGGCCGGTCGCGGCGCGTGGTCGGCGCAGGCGGGCCCCGTCGTCCCGCTCACGCTCCCGACCGTGCCGCGGCAGGTGCAGGCCAGCGGCGTACCGACCGGCAAGGTCCACCTCACCTGGCTGCCGCCCCTGCGCGACGGCGGGAGCGCGGTCGTCGCCTACCGCATCGCGGTGTCCCGCGACGGCGGCGCGTGGTCGGTGCAGCGCGTGGACCGGTCCGGCCGGCTCGAGGTGACGTTCCGCCGCCTGGACCCGTGGGCGTCGTATCGCTTCCGCATCCAGGCCCTCACCGATGCCGGCTGGGGCCCATGGTCGAACCCGACGGCCGCGGTGTACCCGCGATGAACGCGGCCTGACGCCATGGCGCGCTACCGATACGGCGCCTACCACGGCGGCCCCGACCCGCTGGCCGAGCCGGTCGACGCGGGCGCGGCCGTCGACGCTCTCGCGGACCGCATCCTCGACGGCAGTTCGGTGCGCGATGCGCTGCGCGACCTCATGCGCCGCGGGACTGACGGGATGCGCGGTCTCGACGACCTGCGGCGCCGGCTGCAGCAGCGGCGGCGCGAACTGGAGAAGTCGGGTCGCCTCGACGGGCTGCTGGAGCAGGTGCGCGACAAGCTCGACGAGGCCCTCGACCTCGAGCGCTCCGCGCTCTTCCCCGACCCCTCCGACGACGCGCGGTTCCGGGAGTCGATGCTCGACATGCTGCCGGACGACACCGCTCGTGCCGTGCGGGAGCTCGCCGAATACGACTGGCGCTCCCCGGAGGCGCGTGCGGCGTACGACGAGATCCGCGACATGCTGCGCCGCGACGTACTCGACCAGCAATTCAAGGACCTCTCCCAGGCCATGCAGAACCCGATGTCGCCTGAGGCGCAGCGAGCGCTCAAGGACATGATGGCCGACCTCAACGCCATGATGGACAAGCACCGTCGCGGCGAGGATGTCAGCGCGGACTTCGAGCAGTTCATGGACCGGCACGGTGACTTCTTCCCCGACCGGCCGGAGTCCTTCGAGCAGTTGCTCGACGAGCTGGCCCGTCGCGCGGCCGCCATGCAGCGCATGCTCGACTCGCTCACGCCGGAGCAGCGGGAGGAGCTGGCCGGGCTGATGGCGCAGGCCTGGCAGGATCTCGACCTCGCGGCGGAGATGGCCGCGCTCCAGGACAACCTGCGGGCGCTGCGACCCGACCTCGCGTGGCAGGGGCGGCAGCGCATGCGGGGCGAGCAGGGCCTCGGGCTGCCCGATGCGACCGAGGCGCTGGCCGAGCTCGCCGACATCGACTCACTGGAGTCTCAACTCGCCCAGTCCTACCCCGGGGCCACGCTGGAGGACATCGACGAGGAGGCCGTGCGTCGAGCCCTGGGGCGGCAGGCCGTCGACGACATCGAGCGGCTGCGCGAGATCGAGCGGCAACTGCGGGAGCAGGGGTACCTCACCGACCGGATGGAGCTCACCCCGCGGGCCATCCGGCGCATCGGGCGCACGGCGCTGCGCCGGGTGTTTGCCGGCATGGAGGCCGGGCCGCGCGGCGACCACGACGTTCACGACACCGGCGCTGCCGGCGAGCTCACGGGCCAGACCCGACCATGGCAGTTCGGCGACGAGCAGCCGCTCGATGTCGTGCGCACCCTCGGCAACGCCTCGCGGCGCCACCTGGCGGAGGGCACGCCCGGCCGGATCCGGCTGTCCCCCGACGACTTCGAGGTCCGCGAGACCGAGACCCGCACGCGCGCTGCAGTCGCGCTCCTGGTCGACCAGTCCTTCTCCATGGTCATGAACGACACCTGGCGTGCCGCGAAGACCACGGCGCTCGCCCTGCACGCCCTCGCCGCGACGGCGTACCCCCTCGATGCACTGCAGGTGATCACGTTCTCCAATCTCGCCCGCGTGGTCCCCGCCGAGGAACTTCCCGACCTGGACGCCGGTGACATCCAGGGCACGAACCTGCACCATGCGCTGCTGCTCGCCGGCCGCTTCCTCGACCGGCACCGCGATGCCGAGCCCGTGTGCCTCGTCGTCACGGACGGCGAGCCGACCGCTCACCTGCTGCCGGACGGGCAATGGTGGTTCACCTGGCCGCCCGATCGGGAGACGATCGCCCTCACCGTGGCCGAGGTCGACCGGCTGACGCGGCGCGGCGTGCCGATCTCGTGGTTCCGCCTCGGCGACGATCCCCGCCTGGAGCGCTTCCTCGACGCGATGGCGCGGCGCAACGGCGGCCGAGTGTTCGCCGCGGACGGCGACCAACTGGGCGATTACGTCGTCACCGACTACGTGCGGTCCCGCCGCGGACGGCGGCGTACCGCCTGACGCACGGGTCGGTCCGAACCTCGGTGCCGGGCGCCACGTAGGCTCGCCCCTCGTGCGTCGATGGATTCCGCTGCTGCGTGACCTCCCGGTCGAAGTCAGCGTCCTCGCATCGATCGCGTTCTTCGTGGCCCTCGGGTTCGGGATCGTCATCCCGTCGATTCCCATCTTCGCGGAGTCCTTCGGTGTCTCCGCGCTGGCAGCCTCGGCGGTGGTGTCGTCGTTCGCCCTCATGAGGTTCGTCTCATCACCCCTCGCCGGGAGTTGGACCAACCGCTTCGGGGAGCGCATCGTCCTCGCCACCGGGCTGGGAGTCGTCGCGGTGTCCAGCCTCCTCGCCGGGCTCTCCCAGAGTTACGTCCAGCTCCTCGTTCTGCGCGGCCTCGGCGGCGTGGGGTCGGCGATGTTCACGGTGTCCGCCCTCGGCCTCCTGCTGCGCGTCGTCGACTCCGGCCAGCGCGGGCAGGCCTCGGCGGCCTGGCAGGGCGGCTTCCTCGTCGGGGGCGTGACGGGCCCGGCCATCGGGGCGGTGCTGCTAGCCATCTCGATCCGCGCGCCGTTCTTCTTCTACGCCGGGACCCTCGCCGTCGCCACCGTGATCGCCCTGGTCTACCTCTCCCCGGCCCGCATCGCCGCCCGCGAGGAGACGGTGGCCGAGGAGGGCGGAGTGGTCCCCGCCGAGACGCGGGCCGGCGGCTGGGCGGAGCTGCGCGAGGCCCTCGGCAACGGCGCGTACCGGGCCGCGCTCGCGGTCAACCTCACGGCCGGCCTGACGGCGTTCGGACTGCGCGCCGCGCTCATTCCGCTGTTCGTCGTCCAGGGCCTGAAGCAGGGGCCCAGCCTTTCGGGCTGGGCCTTCCTCGTCGCGGCAATCGCGCAGGCGTGCTTCCTGGTTCCCGCCGGACGCCTCACCGACCTGCGGGGGCGGCGCCCCGCGATGATCATCGGCACGAGCGCCACCGTCGTGGGCATGGTCATGCTCATGGCGGATGACCTCGCCAGTGGCTCGGTGTCCCTCGCCCTCGTTGTCTTCTTCGCGAGCATGGTGGTGATGTCGGTGGGCACCGCGTTCCTCGGGTCGGCCCCCTCGGCCGTGGTCGGCGACATCATGGGCGGGCGCCAGGGTGGCAGCGTGGTCGCGACGTACCAGATGGTGTCCGACCTCGGCGCCGTCATCGGGCCGCTCCTCGGCGGCCTGCTGCTGGACCTCTACGGCTTCGAGTGGGCGTTCGGGGTGGGTGCCGCCGTCGCCGCCATCGCGCTGGTGTTCGTGCTCGTCATGCCCGAGACCCTCCGCAAGCCCACCCCAAGTCGTTGAGTGGCGGTTGGGGGTGCTCCCCATATTGTATTTGGGG
>JAPOJD010000118.1 GCA_029978585.1 Actinomycetota bacterium | reverse complement strand
CTCGGGGAGGTTCGAGACCGTCGCCACCACGGCCCCGCCGGTCGCCCGCGGCTGGGAATACCTCCTCGGCCCTTGCCCGAGTGAAGGCGGCGCTCGTCCCTGGGACTGGGAGGCCGAACTCGCTCGTCTCCCCGACCTGGTGAGCGAGAAGATCGTCGCACCCAGCGTGGACCCGGGCCGGTACACCCTCGTCATCGACCCGACCAACCTCTGGCTCACGATTCACGAGTCCATCGGGCACGCCACCGAGCTGGACAGGGCACTGGGATACGAGGCGAACTACGCCGGCACCTCCTTCGCGACACCGGATCTGCTGGGCACCCTGCGCTACGGATCGGACCTCATGAACGTGCAGGGGGATCGGCTCGCGGCGTACGGACTGGCGACCGTCGGCTGGGATGACGAGGGCGTGGCTGCGCAGAGATGGGATCTCGTGCGCGACGGCATCCTCGTGGGATATCAGCTCGACCGGGCCATGGCCGCGGAGATGGGCATGCCCCGCTCCAATGGCTGCGCGTACGCAGATTCCGGCCTCCATGTACCGATCCAGCGCATGCCCAACGTGTCCCTGCTCCCTGATCCCTCCGGACCGGGCACGGACGACCTCATCTCCTCGGTCGACGACGGCATCCTCATCGTGGGCGATCGCAGTTGGTCCATCGACATGCAGCGGTACAACTTCCAGTTCACCGGCCAGACATTCCACCGGATTCGGCACGGCCGCCTCGCCGGGCAGGTCCGCGACGTGGTCTACCAGTCCCGGACCCCGGACTTCTGGGGGTCCCTCGTCGCCCTCGGGGGTCCGCAGACGTACCTCCTCGGTGGAGCCCTGAACTGCGGCAAGGGTCAGCCGGGCCAGGTCGCCGCTGTGTCCCACGGCTGCCCCACGGCCGTTTTCGAGGGCATCAATATCCTCAACAGCGCGCAGGAGGCATCGGCGTGACCTCGTCCCGCGATCTCGCCGACGCTGCCGTGCACGCGGCCGCGGCGCTCGACGGCTGTATCGCTGTGGTTCGTGAGTCCAGCGATGCCAACCTGCGGTGGGCGCGCAACACCCTCACCACCACAGGTGAGTCGCGCTCGCGCGACATCACGCTGATCGGCTTCCGGAGTACATCAGGTGGCACGGCGACGGCGACGGTGTCGCTCGCCGCTCCCGACGCGCAACGGCTGCCTGACCTCGTCACACGGCTGTCGACCGCTCTCGCCAGCGCGCCGCCCGCCGAGGATGCTGCTCCCCTCGTTGCCGGTGGACCCGTCGACCAGTGGCCCGATTCGGCGCCGCAGACCGACGGATCGGTGTTCACGTCGACAGCCACGGACCTGGGCGGCATGTTCCGTTCGGCGCTGGCGCGCGATGTCGAGTTGTTCGGCTACGCCGAGCACGCCATCCACTCCACCTGGCTTGCCAGCAGCACGGGCCTTCGGCGGCACCACTCCCAGCCTCAGGGTCGGCTGGAGATCACCGCCAAGTCCCACGCTCGGTCGCGATCGGCGTGGTGGGGGGCGGCGACCGACACGTTCGCGGACATCGATTGGTCCGACGCGGAAGCGGCCCTGACCCAGTCCCTGGCGTGGCAGGGCCGCGTCTGGGACGTCGCTCCCGGGCGACATCGGGTCGTGCTCACGCCCGGCGCCGTCGGAGACCTCATGGTCGACCTGTGGTGGTCGGCCACGGCGCGCGAGGCCGTCGAAGGGCGCAGCGTGTTCAGTGCGGCCGATCGAAGGCAGCCCGACACATCGTCGGGCCACGGTCTCCAGGCGCAGGGCCCGAGAGGCCTGGGATCCACCCGCATCGGGGAGCGGTTGAGCACTCTCCCGATCACGCTCGCGAGCGACCCCGACGATCCCGAGATCCCCGCGGCGGCGTTCCTCGCGGCTGCGACGTCCTCCGATCACGCGTCGGTGTTCGACGGCGGATCCCCTCTGGGTCGTGTCGACTGGATACGCGACGGTCGCCTCGCTTCGCTCATGGCGGGGCGCCGCTTCGCTGAGGATCATGGCCTCCCGTTCGTCGCCAGCCCCGACACGATCCGACTCGACGTGCTCGCGGGGCAGGCCGTAACTGACGACCTCGTGCGCGGCGTCGATGCGGGACTGTTGATCACCTGCCTGTGGTACAACCGAGTCGTCGACCCACAGACCCTGCTCCTCACCGGTCTGACGCGCGACGGGGTTTTCGTGGTGCGCGACGGCGAGGTGATCGGCGCAGCCGGCAACTTCCGCTTCAACGACTCCCCGGTGGGCATGCTGGGCAGGATTCGGCGCGCGGGCGTCACCCGACGGACCCTGCCCCGGGAGATGGGTGACTACGCGCCGAGGGTGGCGATGCCGGCCCTCGACGTGGACGACTTCAACCTTTCGACGCGCAGCGACGCCCTGTAGGGCGTCAGCCGGCCAAGCCGACCCGCTTGGCGCCCCGGTCGCCGGATCTGTCCGCCCGACGTACGGTAGGGAGGTGAACGGAGGAGCCGCACGGCCCGCGTCAACCCCGGCCAAGCCGCCGGGGGGCGCAGCGGCAGGCGAGGTGTACTCCATCACGGGTGCCGCCGAGAGCCTCACCGACGACCAGACGGGTCGCACGCGGCGCTATCTGTTCTCCATGGGCGTGCGCACCGCGTGCGTCCTCCTCGCCATCGTCGTGCCGGGGTGGCCGCGCTGGGTCCTCATCGCGGGTGCGGTGGCCCTGCCCTACCTGGCCGTCGTGGCAGCCAACGCAGGACGCGCCCGTCGTGCGCCCGCGCCCGTCGCCCCCGCGGTACCCCTGCGTCCGGCCCTACCTCGGGGCAGCGAGGGATCCGGGGTTCCAGGAGCCTGATCAGCCCTTACCGTAGGAAGCATGGGATCCCTGCTACGCACTCGGCGGTGGATTGCCTTCACTCTCCTCGTCGTGGTGGCCATCGCCGCATTCGGCCTGCTGAGCCGCTGGCAGTGGCTGCGCGCGGAGGACCGCCGTGTGGAGCGCGTGACCCTGGCCGCAGAAAGCTCGGCCGCGCCTGTGGGAGCGGCTGAAGCCGTCGGATCAGGAGCCCCCGAGTGGACGCCGGTGGTTGCGGTGGGGCGCTATGACTCCGAGCGGACCGTGCTCGTGCGCCAGCGCCCCCTCGACGGCCGCAATGGGTTCTGGGTGGCGACGCCCCTCATCGTGGAGGGTGGACCTACCGTGTGGGTCGTTCGCGGCTGGATCCCCGCGGGGGCATCGGCCGTCGAGCAGGTGGTGCCCCCGACGGCGCCGGAAGGCACCGTGCGGGTGCAGGCCCGCCTCCGATCGGCCGAGGCATCACCGGGCCCAACCCCTGACGACCTCCCCGCGGGGCAGGTGCCCCGCATGGACCCGTCGCGCCTCGGCGTGGGAGTCGCGGGCGTCTATCTCGAGGCGATCGCCTCCGATCCCGCTGATCCCGAAGTCACCGCCCTGCCGCTTCCCGTCATCGACGAGGGCCGCAACATCTCCTACGCCGTCCAGTGGATTCTCTTCGCGCTGGTGGCCATGGCCGGGTGGTTCTTCTTTCTCCGCCGTGAGGCCCGCACGGTCGCCGCGGAGGGAAAGGACGCCACGTGGACCTCGGTCTAGCCGGCCGGCGTATCGCCGTCACGGCCGGGTCGCGGGGGCTTGGGTTCGCGACCGCGCAGGCGCTGGCCTCGGACGGCGCCCGCGTCCTCATCGCCGCCCGCGATAGTGCCCGGCTCGATGCGGCCGTCTCCCTGCTGGGTTCGGATGCGTGCGGCATCTCGTTGGACCTGGCCGACCGCGGGGCGCCGGAAAGGCTGGCCGAAGACGTCGTGAGCCGCTGGGGCGGGCTCGACGGGCTGGTCGTGAATGTCGGCGGTCCCGCGCCCGGCCGGACGCTGGACTACACCGACGACGCATGGGACGCGGCCATCGAGGGAGTCCTCCTCGGCAGCGTGCGGACCCTGCGGGCGCTCGTGCCGGTTCTCGCCCCTGGCGCCGCCATCCTCATCATTCTCAGCACGACCGTGCGGGAGCCCATCCCCGGCCTGGGTGCCAGCAATGTGCTGCGGCCCGGCCTGGCCATGCTCGTCAAGGAACTCTCCCGGGACCTCGCCCCGGATATCCGAGTCAACGGGATCCTGCCCGGGCGCATCGCCACCCAGCGCATCCTCGACCTCGACGGACCCGACCCTGCGGCCCGACGCGCCCAGGAGTCCATGATTCCCCTCGGCCGGTATGGCGCTCCCGAGGAGTTCGGGAGGGTGGCCGCCTTCCTCGTGTCGCCTGCCGCGTCCTATGTCACCGGGATCCTGGTCCCCGTGGACGGCGGGATCCTGCACTCCCCGTGGTGATTGCGCCGAGGCGTCGGTGACTCTTCGGCCTACGTGAACTGGGTCGCGTGCAGTGACGCGTACAGCCCGCCATGGTCGAGGAGCTCCTCGTGGGTGCCGCGCTCGACGATGCGCCCGTCGTCGACGACCAGGATGAGGTCGGCCTGGCGGATGGTGGAGAGTCGATGGGCGATGACCAGGGACGTCCTCCCGTGGAGCGCTGTCGCCAGGGCCTCCTGGACCGCCGCCTCGCTCTCCGAGTCCAGATGTGCCGTCGCCTCGTCGAGGACCACGACGCGGGGTGCCTTGAGCAGGAGCCGGGCGATGGCGATGCGCTGCTTCTCCCCGCCGGACAGGCGGTACCCGCGATCCCCCACCACGGTCTGCAGTCCCTGCGGCAGGGTCCCGATGAGGTCGTCGATGTGGGCGCCACGGAGCGCCGCCCAGATCTCCTCGTCCGAGGCACTCGGGCGCGCATACCGGAGATTGGCACCGATCGTGTCGTGGAAGAGATGCGCGTCTTGGGTCACGACTCCGATGGAGTCCCGGAGCTCTTGGAGGTCGACATCGCGTACGTCCACTCCCCCGACCCGGACGCTTCCCGAGGTGGCGTCGTACAGCCTTGGAACCAGCGCCGTCATCGTGGTCTTGCCCGCGCCGGAGGGACCGACGAGCGCGACCAACTGTCCCGGCCTGGCCTCGAACGACACCCCGCGCAGGACCGGCTCGGAACTGCGCGGCTCCTCCTCCCGGGCGATGGACTCCAGGGAGGCCAGCGACACCTCTTCGGAGGTGGGATAGCGGAAGGTCACGTCCTCGAAGGACACCGACAGCGGGCCTGGGGGAAGGGGCTGCGGATCGGCGGGCTCGCGCACCAGCGGAGGAAGGTCCAGCACCTCGAAGACCCGCTCGAAGCTCACCAGCGCGGTCATGACGTCGACGCGTACGTTCGAGAGGGCCGTCAGCGGGGCATAGAGCTGCGCCAGGAGCCCGACCAGAGCGAGGAGCGTGCCCAGGGTGAGCGTCCCCGCGATGACCAGATTGCCCCCGACGCCGTAGGTGATCGCCGTGGCAAGCGAACCGACGAGCACCAGGGCGGTGAAGAACCAGCGGTTGGCCATGGCGATGGAGACCCCGGCGTCCCTGACTCGGCTCGCCCGGTCGGCGAATTCCGAGTGCTCGTCGGTCCTCCGGCCGAAGAGGGTCACCAGCAGTGCGCCGGCGACGTTGAAGCGTTCGGTCATCTGCGTGCTCATCGTGGCGTTGAGTTGCATCTGCTCCTTGGTGAGGCCCTGGAGTCGCCGGCCCATCCACCGGGCGGGAAGCAGGAAGAGCGGAACGAGGAGGAGGGACAGCAGCGTCACCTGCCACGAGAGCAGGAACATCGTGACCAGGACGACGACCGTGGTGATGAGATTGCCGACCACTCCACCGAGGGTCGACGTGAATGCCTGCTGGGCGCCGATCACGTCGGAGTTCAGGCGCGAGACAAGTGCGCCCGTCTGAGCCCGCGTGAAGAACGCGATCGACTGCTCCTGCACGTGGTCGTACACCTGCGTACGAAGGTCGAAGATGAGTCCCTCGCCGATCCGCGACGAGTACCAGCGGCCCACGAGCCCCACGAGCGCGTCGACCACGGCGAGCACCGCGATGCACAGCGCGAGGACCGTGACCAGGGTGGAGTTGCCCTGGGATATCCCATTGTCGATGATCTGCCGGAACAGCAGCGGCTGCGCGACGGTGAGCAAGGAACCGGCGACGAGCGTGATCAGGAAGGCGATCACGAGCTTGCGGTAGGGGCGCGCATATCGCAGGATCCTGCGCACCACTGTCCGGCTGACCCCGCGCACCTGGGAGGGGTCCCGGGTCATCGACTGGTAGATCTGCCAGGGGCTGATCTGGGACACGGTCAGCCCTCGATCGCGGCGAGCAGGCTGCGCAGCCGCCTGGACTGGGCCCGGCGTTCGGCAGCCCGCTGCTCCTCGGCGGTGCGTTCGTGTGCGTCTCGCAGCAGCCGGGTGAGCTCGCGCACCGCGCCCGGGGGGGCCGCGCCGAGGGCGGCGAGCATCTCCTCGGCAGCGTCGTCCAGGTTCTCGTGGATCCGGGTGACCAGGCCGAGGCGGTAGGCCTCCTCGGCGCTCACCGATCTCCCCGTGGCGCAGATCTCCAGGGCACGAGCATGTCCGACCGCGCGCACCAGCGTGCTGGTGCCCGCGAGGTCAGGCACGAGGCCGTAGGACGTCTCCCGCATTGCGAATTGGGCGTCAGGTGCAGCGATGAGGATGTCGCAGGCCAGGGCCAGCTGGAATCCTGCGCCGATCGCGTGGCCCTGCACGAGTGCGAACGTGATGGCATCGCAGGCCCGCCACCACGTGAATGCCGCCTGGGCAGCGGCAATGGATTCCTCGAGTTCCTCGTCACCGGCACGGGCAAGCGACAGCAGCGACATCTCCCCCGGGATGCCCTCGGGGGTGAACATCCGCCGGTCCAGGCCCGCCGAGAAAGACGGTCCGCTGCCGGAGAGCACGACGGCATCGATCTCGGGAGAGCCGAGGACGACGTCGCCCACCGCGGCCAGCGCGGTCCAGGTAGCCGGCG
>JAPOJD010000013.1 GCA_029978585.1 Actinomycetota bacterium | reverse complement strand
GACTGCGCAGGTGGCCGCCTTCGCGGGTGAGCGAGAGCGCACCGGATGCGTCGCGGTCGAATGCCGCACCCACCTCGATCAGATCCCAGACCGCCTGCGGACCCTCGGTCACCAGGGCGCGGACCGCATCGACGTCGCAGAGGCCAGCGCCGGCCACAAGCGTGTCGTGCAGGTGATCGCGCGGGGAGTCGTCGTCCGCTAGCGCCGCCGCGATACCCCCCTGCGCCCACTGCGTCGACCCCTCCTCGACGCGGCCCTTGGTGACGAGCAGCACCCGACGTCCGGGGAGGCGGGCGTGCATGGCGGCGGTGAGCCCGGCGACGCCAGAACCGATGACGATGGCGTCCTCCTCGGCCTTCCAGCCGGGCTCCTGGGCCAGTAGGCCGGTCATGGCGGCCCCAGCGTCAGCGGCAGGTTGTCGAGCAGGCGGGTGCCGTCGACGACGACAGCGGTGAGCAGCCGCGCCTCACCGCTCCGCGGGGGCGCCCCCAGATCGAGTGAGCGGACGGCGACGTAGTCGACCGTCATGGGAACGGCCGCGGACGCCGTCGCCTCCTCGAGGGCCCGGCGTACGACCGACTCCACGGCCTGGGCGCCACCCGCGGCGTGCTCCTGCCCGACTCGCAGGGCCCGCGGGATCGCGGATGCCGCGTCTCGCGCGGACGACGACAGGTAGCGGTTGCGGCTGCTCATCGCCAGTCCATCAGCCTCGCGCACGGTGGGGATGCCCACGATGTCGACGGGGAAGTCCAGCGCCTGCGCCATCGCGCGGATGAGGACGAGCTGCTGGTAGTCCTTCTCGCCGAACAGCGCGAGATCGGGCCGTGTCATGTGGAGCAGCTTGGCAACGACGGTGAGCACGCCGGCGAAGTGCCCCGGTCGGCTGGCTCCTTCGAGTTCCGAGCCGAGCCGTCCCGGCTCGACGGTGATCGCGGCCGCCGGCGTGCCCTCGGGGGGGTACACCTCGGTCACGTCGGGGGCGAAGACGACATCGGCCCCCGCCTCGCCCGCGATAGCGATGTCCTCCTCGAGGGTGCGCGGGTAGCGCGCGAAGTCCTCACCCGCACCGAACTGCCGCGGGTTCACGAACACGGTGACGAGGACGCGGCCCTGTGCGCCGACGAGGCCCCGGCCCGCGCGCACCAGGGCGGCGTGGCCGTCGTGGAGGGCACCCATCGTCATGACGACGGCCGACCTGCCCGCGGGACTGCCCAACTCCTCGAGGTCCGCGCGGTGCGCGACCAGGACCGTCATGGCAGGCCCCCGTGCTCCCACGGGGCCCCGGCGGCGTCGAGCAGGTGACCGATCTCCTCGGCGCGAATCGCATCGACGGTGCCGCGGACGAACGCGCGGTCGAGGGTGGCCCGGGCAAGGGCGAGATACGCGGCGAGGGTGGCCTCGTCACCACCCTCCAACTCGATCAGGTGGGCGCGGACGGTGGAGACATCGCCGCGGGCGATGGGCCCGGTCAGCGCGGCGTCTCCCTCGCGCAGGGCATTGTCGAGAGCCGCGGTGAGCAGTGGGCGGGCGAGCACGGCCGGATCGCTCACGCCAGCACTGGACAGCATGTCGAGCGTCTGAGCGACGAGGGTGACGAGGTGGTTCGCACCGTGGGCGAGGGCGGCGTGGTAGAGCGCGCGAGAGCCCTCTTCGACCCAGACCGGCTCGCCGCCCATCTCCACGACCAGCGCTTCCGCGATGGGACGCACCGCGTCCGGCGCCGTGACGCCGAAGGGGCAATCCTCGAGCCGCTCGAGATCGAGACTGGTGCCAGTGAAGGTCATGACCGGGTGCGCCGCGATGGGCAGTACGCCTCCGAGCGGTGCGAGGACGTCCAGCCCCAGCCTCCCCGATACGTGCATCACGATCTGACCGTCTCGCACGGCCGGCGCGAGATCGGCGACCACCTCCGGCAGGCGGTCGTCGGAAACCGTGAGCAGGAGCAGGTCGCACTGCGCGGCGACGTCTCGGGGCGGCGCGATCGGGACACCGGGCAGAAGCGCCTCGGCGCGGACTCGCGAGAGGTCGGAGCGGGCGGAGCACGCAACGACCGCGTGCCCGGTGCGGCGCAGGGCTGCGCCCAGCACGGCCCCGACGCGACCGGAGCCGATCACGCCGACCCGCAGTCGCGGAGGCGGGGACACCACGCCTGCAGGGTAGAGGCTGGTCATCCGACGTCGGCGCGCAGCCATCGAAACGCACCGCGACCCCCCGGTGCCCGCAGGGCACGCGCACTGAATGCACGCGACAGATCCCGCGCGTAGGCCTCGCCATCCATGGTCGTGGGATCCGGGAGTTCGCCCGACACCCCGAGGGATGCGAGCGCCTCGCGCTGGGTGCACGTCGACACCCGCCTGATGGCGGTCGCCGCGACACAGGAGCCGATGGTGACGTCCGCGGTGAGGTTGCAGGTGCCATCGGGTACCGGGAGGACGGCGTTGCCGCCGCGATAGCCCCGAAGGGTCGAACCGCGCCCGTAGCGCGCGTAGTCCGACGCGACGACAGCGCCGATCCGGACGGAGGCGCAGAGCCGATCCCAGGCCAGGTCGCGCGTGTTCCCGACCTCCGCGCGATCGCCGATCTCACGCAGCGGCCACCACTCCGCGGCCCACGCGGCGAGCGGATCGCCGGGTGGGACGGGGTCGCCCAGGATCTCGCGGCCGTCCTCCCCCACGAGCACCAGGCGGTCGATGCCGCGGGCGTCGCGCTGGATGATGTCCAGCGGCACCTCGTCAAGCCATTCATGCGCCATGACGAGGCCGCGAATTCCGCTCGCGGGGAGATCCTCCGCATCCCCCTCCGACCACTCGACGTCCGCTCGGAGAGTCGGCGGACGCGGCCGGACATCGACCCCGCGAAGGCGGCACCGCGCGCCGAGTTCGGTCCCCTCCAAGATGTCCGCCATGGCATTGAGCAGCGTGCCATCACCGGCGCCCACGTCGATCACATCCAGATCGCCGTCTCCGGCCGGTCCGGCACTCTGACCGCCCGCGATGCGCGCGGACACGTCCTGCAGCAATCGGACCATGGCCTGCGCGAGCACCGGGCCGGTGGACGTTGCGAAGTGGGATGACGGAATCTCGTGACGCCAGAAGCCGCCGTCGCCGGTGGAGGCGCGCCGCCAGGCCTCGGACCACGGGAGAGCCATGCCGGCACTGTCGCACAGGCCAAGTCGCTGGATCGCGGTCGCATCCCGACTCGGTCAGCCCCGTGGGATGCTGCCGGGGTGACTCAGCCGGTGAGCGAATCCGCTCAGTGGAGCGAGGCGGACGGAGCGCCGGCGACCCTCGGCGTCGGCGCAGGCGCATCGGCCTGCGACATCGTCCTCGACCTCGGCGAGATCCACCCCTCCGGCCACGGGGCGCTGCGCCTGGACTGCCGCATCGACACCTCGGCTGACCCCGCCCGCCTCGTTGACGCTGAAGTGCGTCCGGGCCTCCTGCACCGAGGCGCGGAGAAGCTCATGGAGTCGCGGGACTACCGGCAGGCGCTCATGCTCGCCAACCGGCACGACTGGCTCCAGGCCGTCACCTCCGAGATCGCGGTCGCACTCGCCGTCGAGGAACTCCTCGGCCTGCAGGTGCCTGCCCGCGCCACCTGGCTGCGCACCCTCCTGTGCGAGGTGAATCGCGCGTCGGCCGCGTTGATGCACCTCGCCGGGGCGGCCACCCTGCCCCCGCACGGAGCCGATCCCCGCAACGCCCCCGGGATGGCCGGACGCGAGGCACTCCTGCGATGCCTGGAGTCCCTCTCCGGCGGCCGCGTCCACGTCATGATCACGCGCATCGGGGGCCTGGCCCATGACGTCACCGACGCGTGGCTGCACGAGGTCCGCGAATCCGTAGGCGTCGTGCGTGCGCAGTTGCCCGAGCTGCGTGACGCCCTCGAGCGCGCGGTGCCCCGCGGCGTCGCGCCGCTGCCCCCCGCGATCGCGATCGAGTACGGCGTCACGGGCCCGGTGCTACGCGCGTGCGGGGTCCCCCTAGACCTTCGGCGGAACCGTCCCTACCTTGCCTACGCCGATCTTCTCGACGAGGTGCGGGTCATCACCGCCCCGGAAGGCGACGCACTGGCGCGCTACCGCGTGCTCCTCGAGCAGTTGGAGGCCGACCTCGACCTCATCGAGGTGATCGCCGGCCGGATACCGCCGGGGCCGGTCTCGGTATCGCTGCCGAAGGTCGTGCGCGCGCCGGAGGGAGCGGCGTACTCAATGGTGGAGAGCTGTACCGGCATCGCCGGCGCATACGTGG
This sequence comes from Actinomycetota bacterium, assembly GCA_029978585.1. GTDB lineage: Bacteria > Actinomycetota > Actinomycetes > S36-B12 > S36-B12 > Mxb001. Next base: position 22,133 of record JAPOJD010000013.1, on the reverse strand, counting down.
TCTCCGTGGGTGAGGCGACGCCGTCGCGGGTGCGGCTGCGGACACCGTCATACGCACACGCGCAGGCCATGGCCCTCGCGCTACCGGGGACTGCCCTGCCCGACCTGGCCGCCGCGGTGTCGTCTTTCCTGCTCGTCGCCGGGGACGTCGACCACTGACGCGGATCGCTGCCTAGGACTGGCCGTGCTCGCGGAGGTAGGTGGCGAAGCGCGCGCGCAGCAGCGCCTGGGTGTCCTCCGGCAGGTCACTGCCATCGCCGAACATCTCCTTGAAGGCACGGATGGACTCCAGGATCGTTCCGCCGGTGGACCCCAGGTCCCCACCCTCGCCCTCGATCGCGACCATCCCGGGCATATGGGCGTACAGGTCGGTGAAGAACCCAATGTCGAGGTGGCGCTCGGCGACATGGAAGGCGCGCTCGCGCAGTTCGTCGAACGGCAGATCCTCAAGTGCGGGCCCGGAACTCATGCTGGAACTCTAGCGATCCTCGTCGTTCCTGAGCCGGCACATCGACTCCAGCCACAGCGCGGAGGCCACGAGCACCGCGCACGCCCCCACACTCGCCAGGGCCGCCGATGCCGAAGCGGAGCCGCTCGGCGTCGACATGACGGGGAGGAGCGCCAGGAGGATGCCGAGATAGAAACCGCCGATGAGCGCTCCGGTGCGCGAGGCGGCCATCGCCAGGGCCGCCGTGCGAGCGGCGACGAGCGGGGGCATCCGCGGCCGCCCCGGATCCCGTGGCGCGCCGCCCTGCTGTGCCCGGGGCGTTGCGACCGGCACTGGCTCACCGCGGCGGCCTTCCCGACGGCGCCCATCCACCAGTGACGGGCGGCTCAGGAGCGCCCATACGACGACCGCGAGGGCCAGCACCCACAGTGCCCCGGCGGCCAGCCAGGGCACGACGAGGATGCGCCCGGCGAGCCGGTCCACGAGAAGCACGGCCACCCAGCCGACCGCGACGCCGATCGCGGAGACGCCGACGAGGGTCACCCACCCCGTCGGCTTCACGACGCGCTGCCGGGGACGGCGAGGACGGTTGACGTGATCCGGTGGACGCCGGACATGTCGAGAACATCGAGCAGGTCGACGACCCGTCCGCGGCCGGGAACCACCGCGTCGGGGTCGATCTCCGACCAGGGAACGCAGACGAAGGCCCGGTCCGCTGCGCGCGGGTGCGGCAGGGTGAGCTCCGGGTCGTCATCGATGACGCCGTCGAAGTCGATGACATCGATGTCGAGCGTTCGCGGGCCCCACCGCACCTCTCGCACTCGGTGGAACGCCGCCTCAACCGACTGGCAACTCGCGAGCAGCTCATGCGGCCCCAGAGTCGTCTCCGCGAGGAGCACGGCGTTAACGAAGTCGTCCTGCTCGAGTCCGCCCACGGGGGCGGTGCGGTAGGGCGAGGAGACCGCGACAATGCGGAGGCCCGGCGCGGCCGCGAGGGCATCCACGGCGCCCTGCAGGGTGGCGATCGGGTCGCCCACATTTGAGCCCAGGGCGAGCACGGCACGGTGGCTCACCCGTGGCGCTCCCGCACCACGTGCACGCTCACGTCCTCCACGGCAACACCGACCGGCGCATGGGGCTTGTGGACCTCCACCTCGACCGCGGTCACGAGGGGAAGGGCAAGGCAGGCGTCCGCGATGTGCTGAGCCACCGTCTCGATGAGGTCGCAGGGATCGCCCGCGAGGATCTCGCGGGTCCGCTGCGCGATCTGCCCGTAGTCGACGGTCGTGGCAAGGTCATCCCCCGACGCGGGCGCCACGGCGACGGCCACGTCGGCGCTGAAAAGCTGGCCGCGCTCCCGTTCCTCCGGAAGCACACCGTGTCTGCCCAGGGCGCGGATTCCCCGCACGCGGATGATGTCGGTACCCGAACCAGGCATGAGCGCGCTCATCGGTCCTCCTCCCGCGCCATTCCCAACGACGGGCCCCACGACCGGCCCCACGCCTGCGCAACGGCCACGGCATCTCGCGTGGCGGCCACCTCGTGAACCCGCACCGCCCAGACTCCGACCGACGCGGCCAGCGCGGAGATCGCATCCCCTGCCGCGTCGCGGCCCTCGAGGGAGCGCGGTCCGGCGGGTCCAGCGAGCAGATCGCCGAGGAACCTTTTGCGCGACGCCCCGATGAGCAGCGGGAATCCGAGGCCTTGCAGGACATCGAGCCGTCCGAGCAGCTGCCAGTTGTGCTGGGACTCCTTGGCGAAGCCGAGACCCGGGTCGAGGATCAGCCGGCCCGGGTCGACACCCTGGCCGGCCAGAGCGTCGACACGCGTCATGAGTTCGTCGCTGACGTCCGCGACTACGTCGTCGTACGAAGTCAACTGGGACATGATCTTGCTCGGTCCACGCCAGTGCATCACGACATAGGGCACGGTCATCTCGGCCATGCACGGCCCCATCTCGGGGTCGGCGGCCCCGCCGCTCACGTCGTTGACGAGACATGCCCCTGCCTCGACGCACGCCGCCGCCACCTCTGCCCGCATCGTGTCGATGCTGACGGGAACCCCCGCGGCCACCAGTCCGACGACGACCGGAATCACCCGGTCGAGTTCCGCAAGCACGGGGATCCGGTCAGCACCCGGGCGCGTGGACTCCCCGCCCACGTCGACCACGTCGGCGCCCTGCTCCCAGAGGGAGAGGCCGCGGGCGATCGCGCGTTCGGGATCCGACCACCGGCCGCCGTCGGAGAAGGAGTCGGGGGTCACGTTGAGAATCCCCATCACCAGGGTGCGGTCCAGGTCGCTGAGGGGCGGGGGCAATCCGTCAGGGTGGCGCATGGCTAGCCCATGAGGAGGGCCATCGCCTCGGCGCGAGTGGCTGAGTTGACGAGCGAGCCGCGAACCGCGCTGGTCACCGTGCGGGACCCGGGCTTGCGCACTCCCCGCATGGACATGCACAGGTGCTCGCAGGAGACGACGACGATGGCGCCGCTGGGCTTGAGGATGCGCATGAGCGAGTCCGCGACCTGACCGGTGAGGCGCTCCTGGACCTGGGGTCGACGGGCGTACACATCGACGAGGCGGGCCAGTTTGGACAGTCCGGTGATGCGACCGTCCGGCCCCGGGATGTAGCCGACGTGCGCGACGCCGTGGAAGGGGACAAGGTGGTGCTCGCACGTGCTGTAGACCTCGATGTCCTTGACGATGACGAGTTCCTCATGGCCGATGTCGAACGTTGTCGTGAGGACGTCGTCCGCCGTCTGATGCATCCCGGAGAAGATCTCCGCGTAGGCGCGGGCCACCCGGGCCGGGGTATCCACGAGACCCTCGCGGTCCGGGTCCTCGCCTACGGCCAGCAGCAGTTCGCGCACCGCGGCCTCCGCGCGCGCGTAGTCGAATTCAGCAATCGCCGGAGGGTCCCGATCAAGGCTGATCGGCGCGATGTCATCGCCCGGGCCCGACACGGTCAGCCCTGCTCGGCGGGGGCGTCCGGTGTCGCGAGCGTCGCATCCGCCTCCCCGGCGGGGGCCGAGGGCGCCGAGCCGCTGTCAGCCGAGCCGTTGACGGATCCATTCGCACCAGCGTGGGCAGAGCCGTTGACCGACCCGTTGGCCTTCTGGGGGGTGTCCACGGGGCCGCGGATATCAGGCTTGCGCAGGGCCGAGCCCGTCCATGCCGGGCGGCGCTGCCTCGACCGCAGGTCGGCGAAGACGGCTTCGACCTCGCCCTTATCGAGGGTCTCCTTCTCCAGCAACTCCAGGACGAGACGGTCGAGGACGTCGCGGTTCTCCACCAGGATCTCGTAGGCCTCCTGGTGCGCAGTCTCGATGAGAGCGCGCACCTCCTCGTCGATGGCCGCGGCGACATCCTCGGAGTAGTCCCGGACATGGCCCATATCCCGGCCGAGGAAGACCTCGTTCTGCTCCTGGCCGTAGCGGATGGCGCCGAGGCGCTCGGTCATTCCGTATTGCGTGACCATCGCCCGCGCGAGGCCGGTGGCTTTCTCGATGTCGTTCGACGCCCCCGTGGTGGGGTCGTGGAAGATCAACTCCTCCGCGGCGCGTCCCCCGAGCATGTAGGCGAGTTGGTTGAGCATCTCGCTGCGCGTCGTCGAGTACTTCTCCTGGTCCGGCAGGACCATGGTGTACCCGAGTGCGCGGCCGCGCGGCATAATCGTGATCTTGTGCACCGGATCGGTGCCCGGCAGCGCGGCTGCGACGAGCGCATGGCCGCCCTCGTGGTACGCCGTGATCTTCTTCTCGTGGTCGTCCATCACGCGGGTGCGCTTCTGCGGGCCGGCGATCACGCGATCAATGGCCTCGTCGAGCGCTTCGTTATCGATCAGTTGGCCGTTGTTGCGTGCCGTGAGGAGTGCCGCCTCGTTGAGGACGTTGGCCAGGTCGGCGCCGGTGAAGCCGGGCGTGCGCCTAGCCACGGCCCTGAGATCCACCCCCTCGGCCAGCGGCTTGCCTCGGGCGTGCACCGCGAGGATGGCGGCGCGGCCCTCGAGGTCCGGGCGCTCAACGGCGATCTGACGGTCGAATCTGCCCGGGCGCAGGAGGGCCGGGTCCAGGATGTCGGGGCGGTTCGTGGCCGCTATCAGGATGACTCCGGATGAGACGTCGAAGCCGTCCATCTCGACGAGCATCTGGTTGAGCGTCTGCTCGCGCTCATCGTGACCGCCGCCGAGGCCCGCGCCACGATGTCGGCCCACGGCATCGATCTCGTCGACGAAGATGATGGCCGGGGCGTTGCTCTTCGCCTGCTCGAAGAGATCGCGCACGCGGCTGGCGCCGACGCCGACGAACATCTCGACGAAGTCCGAGCCGGAGATCGAGAAGAACGGCACCCCCGCCTCGCCCGCGACCGCGCGCGCCAGCAGGGTCTTCCCGGTGCCGGGCGGGCCGTAGAGGAGGACGCCCTTGGGGATCTTCGCTCCCACCGCCTGGAACTTCGCCGGCTCCGAGAGAAAGTCCTTGATCTCCTGCAGCTCTTCCACGGCCTCGTCCGCGCCGGCAACGTCGGAGAACGTCGTCTTGGGCATGTCCTTCGAGACGACCTTGGCCTTGGACTTCCCGAAGTTCATGATGCGGGAGCCGCCCCCCTGCATCTGGTTCATGAAGAAGAAGAGCAGGAGGATGATCAGGGCGAACGGCAGGAGGGTGAAGAGGAGGCTGAAGAGGAGGTTGTCCTGGGGAACGACGATGTTGTAGCCGTCGGGCAGTGCTCCGGAGTCCACCTTCGACTGCAGGAGGTTCTGCAACTCCACGCCCTGCCCCGAGACATAGTGCGCCGTGACCTCGGTGCCGTCCTTGAGTGTGAGCTCGATGACCTGGTCCCGATCGACCAACGTCGCGGACTGGACCTTGTCCGACTGGATGTCCGCCACCGCCTGGCTGGTATCAACCTGCTCCGGCCCCCCGATACCGGTGAGGACCGTGGAGCCCAGGAGGACAAGCAGCACCGCCAGCATGATCCAGAAGACCGGACCACGCAGCAGTCTCTTGAGGGTCATGGGATGGGAACGTCCTCGCGTCGGGGAAGGTGCTCAGCAATAAGACGGTACACCGGCTCGTTTTGTTCCCGGGGGCCGTGCTCAGGGGCCGGGGCAGGCCAGGGTTCGGTCAGCCCCCGTACACCCGGGGGTCCAGGACGGCGATCTGGCGCAGGTTGCGGTACCGCTCCGCGTAGTCCAGCCCGTACCCCACGACGAAGACATCCGGGATGTCGAACCCGACGTAGCGCGGGCTGACCGGCATCTGGACGGCCTCGGGCTTGCGCAGCAGCGTGAACACCTCCACCGACGCCGCCCCGCGGGCCGAGAGATTGCGGACCAGCCAGGAGAGCGTGAGGCCGGTGTCCAGGATGTCCTCGACGACGAGGACGTGGCGGCCGGAGATGTCCGCGTCCAGGTCCTTCAGGATGCGCACAACCCCGGAGGACTGGGTGCCCGAGCCATACGACGACACCGCCATCCAGTCCATCTGGACGTGGGACTTCAGGTGCCGCACGAAGTCGGCCATGACGAGCGTGGCCCCCTTGAGGATCCCGACGAGGAGGAGGTCCCGGCCGCTGTAGTCGGAATCGACCTCTGTCGCGATCTCCTCCAGCCGATGCTGGATCTGCTCCTCGGTGAGCAGGACTGACGAGATCTCAGTGGGCAGGTGATCGACGTCCACTCTGGTTCCCTCTCGCCGGCTGGACGCTCAGCCTTCCACATCGACGTGCGACGGACACCCCACCGGGCATGGCAAGGGCCCCCTGCCCGTGCCAGTCCGACACCAGAGCCTCGATGCCGTCTATGTGATCGGCGGTGAGATCGGTCGCCGGCGACCCGCTGGCAAGGCAGGCGCGGCGCAGGAGCCTCGTTCGCACCGCGCGCGGCAGTGCCAGCAGTTCATCGACATCCCAGTCGATGGAACCTCCGGGCGTGACGAGGCGCCCCCACTCGCGCCCCGCCCAGGCATCGAGGGCATCGGCGTCGTCGCGGAGCAGCCGGGCCGAGCGGGCCAGTGAATCGACGACGGTGGGTCCGAGCGCCTCGATGAGGGACGGCATCGCATCGCGGCGCACCCGCACGCGCGCGAATCGGGGATCGTCATTGTGCGGATCGGACCATGCGGGCACGTCGCCCAGGCTCGCGCGCACCACGTCGCGGGGAAGGTCGAGGAGAGGGCGGCGCCAGATTCCGTCGACGGCGGGCATGCCCGACAGCGCACGCGCCCCGGAACCACGGGCGAGCCGCAGCAGCACGGTCTCGGCCTGGTCATCGCGGGTGTGGGCGAGGAGCACGGCGTGCGCGTCGCACCGCGCCGCCGCAGCGGCGAGGGCCTCTCGCCGGGCGTCTCGGGCGGCCGCCTCAGGACCCCCGCTACCGGGCCCGCGGGCCGGCTCCACAGCGATGACCTGCACCGGGTCGAGACCGAATGCGCGGCACAGCCCGGCCGCATCGTCCGCGACCGCAGCGCTGCCCTCCTGCAGCCCGTGGTCGATGATCACCGCTCCGGTGCGGCGTCCCGCTGACTCCGCCGCGGCCCCCGCGGCGAGCGCGAGGGAGTCCGCGCCGCCGGAGCACGCGACCAGCACGGGGGCATCCGGGTCGAGGTCGCGCAGAGAGTGGCGGATGGCGCGGCGCACGGACAGTTGCGCCTGGGAAGCGGCTGTCTGCGCGACCGTCATCCGTGCACTCGCGTGATCCAGGCCTCGGGTGCGCCGATCTCCTCCAGGGTCGGCAGGCTCTCGGGCCCCGACCACACGGCATTGAATCCGCTCATCCCGATGCGGTCGACGACTCCGCGCACGAAGCCGGCCCCCTCGGTGTACTGGCGCATCTTGCGGTCCAGGCCGAGCAGCCGCCGCAGTGCGCCGTCGAGGCCGCTGGCCCGGTGCCGGCGCGCATTGAATCGCGAGCGGATGACCGCGACCGAGGGCACGATGCTCGGGCCGACCTCGTCCATGACGACATCGGCGTGACCCTCGAGCAGAGACATGAGCGCGGTGAGCCGATCGAGGACCTCGCGCTGCTCGGGGCTCTGCACGAGGTCGAGGAGACCCTGGCGTTCCTCCGGGTCTGCTCCGTCGCGGGCCGCGCGTTGCCGCAGCCCGGCCACGACGCGCGCCACGGCGCTGCGAGCATCGTCGTCGGTCGACGCGAGGTACGTGTGAACCTCCGCGGTGAAGTGGTCCGACAGCCAGGGCACCGCTCCGAACTGGACGCGGTGCGTCTCCTCGTGAAGGCATACCCACAGTCGGAAGTCGGTGGGGTCGACGTCCAGTTGGCGCTCGGCATGCACGATGTTGGGGGCCACGAGCAGCAGGCGGCCCTGCGACCCGAAGGCCTCGAACTGGCCCAGGACCTTCGCGGACAACCAGGCGAGAACGGCGCCCATCTGCAGTGCTGTCGCCCGCGACCCGACCGCGGCGACGGCGGCGGGAGGACGACGTTCCTGCAGCAGGTGCGCGACCGGGGCGATCGCCTCGGCCATCTGCGTCACGTTGGAACGCAGCCACTCCGGACGGCCGATGACCACGGCGCGATTCGCCTCGAACGGCGCCTCGAGCCCGGTGACCTCCTGCACGGGCAGGACCGCGCGCTCGCTGGCGCGACGCAACTGGCGGACGACGCGCCGGGCCTCCTCCTCGGAGGTCTCCGGTCCACGCGGGAGCAGCCTGATGCCGGTCGCGGTGGCCAGCTCCCAGTCGATGATGTCGCCCACCCCATGACTGTACGTGCCCCCTGATGGACGGGGGCTCCGCCGGTCAGGTGCAGCCGCAGGAGGCAAGTGCGGCCGCCGCACGGTCCAGTGCCGCGCGTGCCGCAAACACGTCGGTGGCGGCGTCGGACATCAGGGCGAATGCCAGCAACTGCCCGTCAGCATCGACCACGGTGCCGGAGAGGGCAGAGACTCCGTCGAGCGTCCCGGTCTTGGCGCGCACGCGCCCGGCCCCCGCGAAGGCATCCGCGCCGAGGAACCGATCGTTGAGAGTTCCCGTGAGACCAGCGACGGGCAGGCCGGGGAGGATGGGCCAGCCCCATTCAGGAGCGGAATCGTCGGCGAGGATGGCGAGCAGCGAGGCCATGAGCTGCGGGGGCACGGTGTCCTCGTAGGACAGTCCGCTCCCGTCGGCCACCTGCATCCCAGCAGTGTCCAGGCCGAGGCTGTCCAGGGTCGCCAGGGTCGCCTCGCTTCCCGTGGTGAACGACCCCGTGCCGGACCGTGCCGCTCCGGCGAGGTGGGCGAGCATCTCCGAGGCATCGTTGTCCGATTCGGTGAGCGTCTGCGCCACGATGGCCGCTAGGGGCACGGACTCCGTGGATGCCACGACCTGCCCGCTCGTCAGCCCCGGGCGCACCTCGTCGACGGTGTATCCGCGCTCCGCCAGCATCGTCGCGAACATCTGGGCGGCGACCAGGGATGGATCCTCCTCGCGTTGGTCGGACCCGGCGATCCGGGCGCGATCGACGATGAGGGCGGAGACGGGCGCGGCCACGCCCGTCGCGGGATATGACGGCGGCCAGTCGGGAGCCAGTTCGGGTCCGTCGAAGAGCGTCGTGTCGTACACGAGGGAGACAGGGCCCGGGGGCACGTTCGCCGCGACCTCGTCGGCGAGGGCCGCCAGGGAGGATCCCTCCGCTGCCACCGACGACAGCGTGGGGTCGCCCGCTCCCACCAGCGTGACCGTCCGCGTCCCCGGATCCCAGGATGCGGTCGTGGCAATGCGATGCTCCGGTCCCAGGGCATCGAGTACGGCGACCGCCGTGAGTATCTTCTGGGTCGAGGCCGCCGAGCGCGGGGTGGCGGGATCCTGCGCGAAGACCACCGTGCCGGTCGTGACATCGATGACGACCGCACCCACCGAGCCGCCGAGGGCGGGGTCGGAGAGCGGGCCAGAGAGAGCCGCGGCGACGGCATCGGCACTCGGCCGGGGGCCCGTGTCGGTCAGCGGCGGGAGCACATCGCCCGCCGGTCCCACCGGGGCAGCCGAGGGAAGGACGGCTCCCGCCGGGGCGAGCGCACCTGGCCCCAGCACCGCGAGTGCTGCGGCGAGGGCTGCGCAACCGGCAAGCCAGCGGGCCGGGACTGTGGCGGCAGTGCGCTTCACGGCCACGCCTCCTCCCGTCGGATTCCTCGCCGGTGGGCGTTCCCAGCGGGACCCGCCCTAGGGAACACTAGGTCAGCACCCACCCGAGGAGGTCCCGTGACACCCCTGGAGTTCGACGTCATCGTCGAGATCCCCGCCGGCAGCCGGAACAAGTACGAGATGGATCACGAGACCGGACGCATACGGCTCGACCGCATGCTTTTCACCTCGACGCGCTACCCGCACGACTACGGCTTCGTCGACAACACCCTCGGACTGGATGGCGACCCTCTCGACGCGCTCGTGCTCGTGCAGGATCCCACGTTCCCAGGTGTCGTCATTCGCTGTCGCACGGTCGGCATGTTCCGCATGACGGACGAGGCGGGGGGCGACGACAAGCTGCTGTGCGTTCCGGTGAATGATCCCCGCCTCGATCACATTCGCGACATCTATCACGTGGCCGAGTTCGACCGGCTGGAGATCCAGCACTTCTTCGAGGTGTACAAGGACCTCGAGCCGGGGAAGTCCGTCGAGGGCGCGACCTGGGAGGGCCGCGAGGAGGCCGAGCAGGAGATCCGCGAGTCATGGGAGCGCCACGCGAAGGTCAACGCGTCCTCGTAGGTCGCGGCCGACGCCGGTGTGGCGGCATTCGAGACGGGCAGCGAAGATGGCCGGGTGGACTCCGGCACGCGCGGCTCAGGCGATGGCTGGGTGACCCTGGCCAGCGGGCGCGTCGTCTGGGGCCGCTTCGGTGCGGCCGGCATGCTGCTGCGCCACCGCGATGATGACGGGACTGAACGCTTCCTCCTGGCCCGCCGGGCCCACTGGGTCCACGGTGGCAACGGCGAGTGGGCCGTTCCGGGCGGCGCGATCGACGAGCAAGAGAGCCCCGTGGAGGCCGCGCTGCGCGAGTTCGACGAGGAGATCGGCGCGATACCCGCAGGCTGGCGCCTGTTGGGCGTGCACGAGTACGTCGCGGAGGAGGGGGTGTGGAGCTACCACACCTGCTGCGCCGAGGTCTCGGAGTCACCGGCGTACCACGCGACCCTGTCGCTGGAGAACGACGAAGCAGCCTGGTGGACCGTGCGCGAGATCGATGACCTGCCGCTCTTCGCTCCCCTGTCGGCCGCCTGGCCGAGCCTCATGCGGATCTTCGACTCCGCGTGAGCGGGGCTAACCGCCGAGTTGCTCGAGGGTCATGTGCGAGATCACCGGCGCGTAGTCGCCCATCGTCGGTGACGCCGGCTCGCCCAACGGCACCTTGTCGACCGCGTACGGGAACGACTTCGCCGGCAGGATGTTGCGCCAGATGAGGAAGGCATCGGGGATGTCCGCCGGTGTCTCGGCCGGATCGGTCCACTCCACGAACGTCACCCCCGGATAGCGGGATCGGTCGGGAACCTGACCCGGGCCGACGACGGCGATCGTGTAGCGCCCGTCAGTCAGTGTGATGTCCTCATCACTGGCGCAGTCCACCACGGGCAGGTCACCGGCATTGACGTTCTGGCACAGGGACCAGTAGCGGACCTGACGCGGGACGCGTGGCGCCTTGCCGGTCACGACGAGGATGCGGCTGGGGTCGTAGGGCACCTGGGCCGCGAGATACGACGTGTCGTAACTCGGGTAGAAGCGCCCGCCCTCCGCGCGGACGAACTCCGCTGGCACGCCCACGGCGGTGTCGAGATCCACCGGCTGGTCCGGCGGCTTGATCTGATCGCCCACGCAGGGGGTGAGTCGCTCTGTCCTCTTGCCCAGGCCGTCATCGTGGTGGAGCGTCACCACCGGGAGGGGCCCGCCGGTGTATCCCTTGGTCTGCGAGAGGTAGACCCGGTACATGATGACCGTGACCTTCTGCTGGTCCACGGGGTCGCCATACGTATACGCGGCCGCCGACTTCAGCGAATTGGGGTCGCGCGGGTTGTCCCGGGGGCTCACCGTGACGGTCCACGTGGTCTTCGCGCCCTTGCCCTGACGCTTCACCGTCGCATCGTTGACCCGGTCGATGACCTCGCGGTCCTGGAGGTTGTACGTCGTGATCGACCAGTAGCGCGCCTTCGGATCGCGTCCGGTGATGACGACCTTCTCGCCGGGGCCGAGAAGGACGGCCTGGTTGATGTAAGCAGCGTGGGTGTCAGGCCAGGCATAGTTCGCGTCCACCGGGTAGACCACGGGCCATGCGCAGCGACGTGCGGGATCGGCCGGGAGCACGACCACCGACTGCGCTGCGGGCGTGAGGCCAAGCACGAGCACCGTGGCCGCGGTGGCCACGACACCGCGGACGAACGCGCGACTGCTCAACGACATCGGTCTCCTCCCCGCTCAGGGGAGGCTAGCGCCACGCTCACCCAGGTGTCGTGCCGATCGGGTGCGCGAGGCCCGCGCCCATGCCGTCTGGCGCCTCAGGCCTGTCGGCGGCTGAGGGCCAGGAGGCCGGCGTACGCGATGGCGAAGACCAGGCCGATGCCGAGGTAGGCCCAGCGCAGCGGGGTCCAGCCGGCCGCCGGGAGGGTGACGACGAGCGCGCTCATGGCCAGGCTCACCAGCACCATGACGGCCGCGGACCCCAGCACCGGATGGTCCCCGGCGCGGCGTACCAGCCACATCTGGCCCGCAAGGCCGAACACCGCCACACCGAGCAGGCGCAGAGTCCACAGGATCTCCTCGACGGTCGTCATGCCGAGCCAGGCGGCGAAGGACCGGGGGGAGAGGACGAGCACGATCGCGGAGAGGAGGAAGACCAGGGAACCGACGGCCAGCACAACCCGGATGAGGTGCGCGGAGGCCCCGACTCCGCTGATCTCGCGCAGTTCGAGATCCGTCATGACCGCACGGTACTGGGGCGTGTCGCAAATTCGACGTTACGGCGCGCGCATCTACGCCGTGCGGGAATCCCCGGCGAGCAGTTCCTGCGGAACAATTGCCAGCGTGTACCCCGCATTCCCCGGCGTCAGGATCCAGTAGAGGTCGAAGCGATCCTCGGGCCAGGCATCCGGGACGTCGACCCCGGACGCGAGCGGGAACTCCCGCGTCAGCGCCGGGATGTGGCCGTGGTCCCACACGACGAGCGTCGGGGCATCGTCGGCGATGATCTCGCGGGCCAGCTTGCCCTCGTCTCCGCGGCCCAGATGGTCCAGCATGTCCAGATCCAGGCGCTTGGCGATCCCGTGCGCCGTGAGCCGGGGCCGGTCGCTCTCGTGGTGGGGATCCGTCGCGGTGGCGTAGACCCGGTCCGGCCGGATCAGGGTGTCACCGGCTGCGCCGGCGTACGCCATGCGCGCGGCCAGGGCACCAGCACGCGACCATCCCCGCGGAGTGAGCCCGTGCCCGGTCGGGTGGCCCTTGTGGTCCACCCCGTCGGCCACGCCCGGCTCCGGCTTCTCCGCGTGGCGCACGATGATGACGACCGGCTGGCCCATCAGTGTCTCCCTTCCGCGAGTTCGAGTTCGGTGAGGAAGGATGCCGTGAGGTGGTTCACCAGTTCATCGCGGGGTACCGACTGCGGATCCCACGCGATGACGGTCTCCTCCATGCCCACCAGCCAGCCTCGCAAGGCCAGCCGCGTGAGCGCGGATGCATTCTCGCGCCCGGCCGCGTCGAGCCACCGGGGGACGAGCGCGTCTCGCGTGCTGGCGATCAGGTCGACGACGCGCTGGTCTCCGCCGCCTGCTCCCCGCACCAGCGCGGTGTAGCTGAGCCGGTTGCGCTCCACGAGCCGCACGAACCCGTCGACCAGGGCCCGAATGCGCTCGACCGGGGCTGCTCCCGCAGGGATGCGAGGCGGGCGCAGCAGACGTTCCCCCATGGTCGCCACCACCGCGAGGTAGAAGTCGGCCTTGGTGGGGAAGTAGTGGAACAGCAGCGTTCGGGAGATCCCTGCGGCGGCCGCGACCTCGTCCAGGGGCATCTCGTGGATGGGCCGGGACTGCAGGAGCTCCCAGCCGACCTCGATGAGCTGCGCCCGCCGGGCATCCGCCGACATGCGCGTGGGGAGCCCGGCCGGGGTGCCGACCGGGCTCGCCACGTCAGGAGTAGCGGCCACCCGACTCTGCCAGCGCCACGAGTGACGCGGGCGGGGTGAAGCGGTCGCCGTACGCCGCCGCAAGCTCGCGGGCGCGCGCGACGAATCCGGCCGGGCCTCCGGGATAGCCGTTGATGTACTGCAGCACGCCACCGGTCCACGGGGGGAAGCCGATGCCGAAGATGGATCCGATGTTGGCCTCCGGGACCGAGCGCAGCACGCCCTCGTCGTAGCACTTGACCGACTCGAGAGCCTCGGCGAAGAGCATGCGCTCCTTCATGTCCTCGAACGGCACCTCCTGGTTGTCGCCACCGAAGTTGTCGACGAGGCCGTCCCACAGGCCGAGGCGCTTGCCCTCCGCGTAGTCGTAGAAGCCCGCACCGGCAGCACGGCCTCCCCGCTCGAAGTCCAGCACCATGCGGTCGATGGCGGCGTACGACGGATGGTCGGGGAAGGTCTGGCCGGCCGCCTCCATCGCGATACGCCCCTCCTCACGGATGCGGCGACCGAGCGTCAGGCTCACCTCGTCGAAGAGGGCGAGCGGCCCGGTGGGATAGCCCGCCTGAAGACCCGCCTGCTCGATGGACGGTGCGGGAATGCCCTCGGCGAGCATGGCCACGGCCTCGCCCATGAATGTCCCGATCACCCGGCTCGTGAAGAAGCCCCGGCTGTCGTTGACGACGATGGGGGTCTTCTTGATCGCGGCAGCGACGTCGAGTGCCTTGGCGATCGTGGCATCGGAGGTCTTCTCGCCGACGACGATCTCCAGCAGGGGCATCTTGTCGACCGGGGAGAAGAAGTGCAGTCCGATGAAGTCCTCAGGGCGCTTGACCGCCTGGGCCAGCCCGGTGATGGGAAGCGTTGAGGTGTTGGAACCGAGCAGGGCATCGTCGGCGACGACCTGCTCGATTCGCCCGAACGTCTCGTGCTTGAGCTCCTGGTTCTCGAACACGGCCTCGATGACCAGGTCCGCGCCCTTGGCCAGGTCGAGCGAGTCGCTCGGCGTGATGCGCGCAAGCACCTCGTCCCGGGCAGCCTCGGTCATCTTGCCGCGCGAGACGGCCTTGTCGAGGATCCCCTGGGAGTAGGACTTGCCCTTCTCCGCCGCCTCCATCGTCGTGTCGACGAGGACGACCTCAATGCCATTGCGAGCACACACGTAGGCGATGCCCGCGCCCATCATTCCGGCACCCATGACGAGCGCCTTGACGGGCTTGTACTGCGGGTATCCCTCGGGGCGCGCCCCGCCCTTGGTGATGTGCTGCAGGTCGAAGAAGAACGCCTGCGTCATGTTCTTGGCGACCTGCCCGGTGGCCAGGCTGGCGAAGTAGCGCGACTCGATCTTCTGCGCGGTCGCGAAGTCGACCTGCGCACCCTCGACAGAGGCAGCCATGATCGCCAGCGGCGCCGGCATGGGCGCTCCCTTGATCTGCTTGCGCAGGTTGGCGGGGAAGGCCGGGAGCATCATGGCGAGCTTCGGATTCGATGGCGCTCCGCCGGGGATCTTGTATCCCGGCGTGTGCCACGGCTGCGCGGCGTCGGGATGCTCCAGCACCCACTTCTTCGCAACCGCGATCATCTCCTCGGGGGTGGCGACGACCTCGTCGACGAGGCCGACCTCCTTTGCGGCCTGGGGCTTGCGCCGCTGGCCCTGCAGCAGCACCTCCATGAGCGCCTTCTGCAGGCCGAACATCCGCGTGGTGCGCGCGACGCCGCCGGCACCGGGCAGCAGACCGAGCGTCACCTCCGGGAGGCCGATCTCGCTGCCCTTGGCATCGAGGGCCACGCGGTAGTGGCAGGCGAGGGCGATCTCCAGGCCCCCGCCGAGGGCAGCGCCGTTGATCGCGGCGGCGACAGGCTTGCCTAAGGTCTCGAGCCGGTCGAACGCCGACTTCACCCGCGCGATCTCCTTCTCCAGCCGCTCGGCATCCGCGGGCGTGGCCTGGATGATCATGTTGAGATCGGCACCGGCGAAGAAGGTCTTCTTGGCGCTCGTGATCACGACCCCGGCGATGTCGTCCTTCTCGTGCTCGAGGCGGTGCAGGGTCTTCTCGAGGTCGTGGATGAAGGTGTCGTTGAGGGTGTTGGCGCTGCCGCCCGGGTCGTCCATAGTCAGGAGGACGACGTTGTCGGAGTCCTTTTCCCAGCGGAACATGTTGTCGTGCACGGTCATCCCTCTCAGATCCGCTCGATGATGGTGGCGAGGCCCATGCCGCCGCCGATGCACAGGGTGATGAGGCCGTAGCGGCCTCCGGTGCGCTCCAACTCGTCGATGACGGTGCCGGTGATCATGGCGCCGGTCGCGCCGATCGGGTGGCCCATCGCGATGGCACCGCCGTTCACGTTGACCTGCTCGATATCGAGGTTGAAGTCCTTCATCCACTTCAGGACCACCGAGGCGAATGCCTCGTTCAACTCCCAGACGTCGATGTCCTCGGGCTTCAGCCCTGCCGCGGCCAGGACCTTCAGGGTGGCCGGCGTGGGGCCCGTGAGCATGATCGTCGGGTCTGCCCCGGTGACGGCGGTGGCCACGACGCGGGCGCGGGGGGTCAGTCCGGCGGCCTTGCCGGCGGCCTCGCTGCCGACGAGGGTCAGAGCCGCGCCGTCGACGATCCCCGAGGAGTTGCCGGGCGTGTGGACGTGGTCGATGCGCTCGACCCAGTGGTACTTCTGCAGCGCGACTGCGTCGAATCCGCCCATGTCGCCCATGGCCGCGAATGACGGGTTGAGCTTCGACAGCGACTCCATGGTGGTGTCGGGGCGCATGAACTCGTCGTGGTCGAGGATGGTGACTCCGTTGAGGTCCTTCACCGGAACCACGGACTTCGCGAAGCGGCCGCCCGACCACGCGGCGGCAGCGCGCTCCTGCGAGCGGACGGCGTACGCATCGACATCGTCGCGCGAGAAGCCCTCGATGGTGGCGATGAGGTCCGCGCTGATGCCCTGCGGGACGAAGTAGGAGTTGTAGGCCGTCTCCGGGTCCATCGCCCACGGCCCGCCGTCGCTGCCCATGGGCACGCGGCTCATCGACTCGACGCCGCCGGCCAGGAGCATCTGGTCCCAGCCCGCGCGCACCTTCTGCGCGGCGAGGTTGATGGCCTCGAGGCCGGAGGAGCAGTAGCGGTTGATCTGCATGCCGGCGACGGTGTCCGGCAGCCCCGAGGCGATCGCGACGGTCTTGGCGATGTTGGCCCCCTGGTCGCCCAGGGGCGTGAGGCAGCCGAGGATGAGGTCGTCGATCTGGTTCGGGTCGAGGCCCGGGTGGCGCGCCTGCATCTCGTCGATGAGCCCCGTCACCAGCGACACGGGCTTGACGCCGTGGAGCGAGCCGGTGGACTTGCCGCGACCGCGGGGGGTGCGGATCGCCTCGTAGATGAATGCCTCGGTCATTCCGTCCTCCTGCCGGTCCAACGCCGTCCTCGGTCGAACGCCGTGTCGTTGAGCATCTGTCAACACACGCTACTCGCCGGTAACCCCTCTGGCAAGGGGGGTCTCTCCCCCGTTGAGTGGCGGGTGGAGGTACGTCGCATCGGGCTCCTCGGCGGGGAGTCGACGGGCAAGACCGCCCTGGCGCACGCCCTCGCCGACGTGCTGCCGGCCTTCGTCGCTGAGGAGTACCTCCGGGACTTCGTGGCGTCGTACGGGCGTACGCCGCTGCCGCACGACCAGGAGGGCATCTACCTCACCCAGCAGGCGACCGTGGCCACGGTGGTGCGCGCCGCGGAGTTCGCGGACACGCCGTGGGTTATCGCCGATCCCCTGCCGCTGATGACCGCGGTCTACAGCGTCGCGTACTTCGATGACGACTCGCTGATGTCGGACGGAATCGCCGATGCCTCGTCGTACGACGTCCTGCTGTGGTGCGCCCCCGACATCCCGTGGGAGCCGGAGCTCGGCATTCGCGACGGCGACGACTACCGCCAGCGCGTCGACACGATCATCGCGGAGTACGTCGCTCCCGTCCTACCACTGCACCGCATCGCCGGCTCCCCCTCCACCCGCCTCACCGACTCCCTTCGCTTCGCCGTTTGAGTTCCGCGAATGGTTGCCAACTCGGGAGTTGGCAACCATTCGCGGAACTCAAACGGCGGAAGGCAGGCGATCGGCGGAGCGCCAGACGTCGGTGACGAGGGGGACGCCGGGGCGATAGGCCAGGTGCACATGCGAGGGCGCATCCAGGGCGATGAGATCCGCCCGTCGGCCGGGCGCCAGC
This sequence comes from Actinomycetota bacterium, assembly GCA_029978585.1. Classification (GTDB taxonomy): domain Bacteria; phylum Actinomycetota; class Actinomycetes; order S36-B12; family S36-B12; genus Mxb001. The sequence goes on along the minus strand of JAPOJD010000013.1, from coordinate 4,377 downwards.
ACCCCGATGTCGTCACGCCGCAGCGAGGCAGCACCCCCCGCAGTCGCCGCCCACACCGCCTGAGCGGGCGAGAGGCCCATCTCGCGCACCGCGAGGGCAATCATGAGCGGCATTGATGTCGTGTACGACGACCCGGGATTGCAGTCCGAGGCGATGGCGACGGTGACTCCGGCATCCCACAGCCGCCGAGCGGGCGCGTATGCCGATCGCGTGGAGAACTCCGCCCCCGGGACGAGGGTCGCGACGGTGCCCGAGCCAGCCAGCGCCTCGATGTCCTCATCCCCCAGGTTCGTGCAGTGATCCACCGACGCGGCGCCCAGCTCGACACCCAGGCGCACCCCCTCGCCCTGCGTGAGTTGGTTGGCGTGCACGCGCAGGCCAAGGCCCTTGGCCCGCGCCGCCTCGAGGATGGCCCGCGCCTGATCGCGGTCGAATGCACCGCGCTCGATGAACACGTCAGCCCACTTCGCGTGCGGCGCGCACGCATCGAGCATCTCCCCGCACACCAGCTCGACATAGTCATCAGGGCGATCGGCGTACTCGACGGGTACGACGTGAGCACCGAGGAATGTGGTCTCGTCCGTCACCGTCCGCGCGGCCACGAGCGAGCGCTGCTCGTCCCGGACCGTCAAGCCGTATCCGGACTTGGCCTCCAGAGTCGTCGTGCCCTGCCTGGCCGCCTCAGCAGCCAGGCGCGCGGCATTGCGCGCGAGGTCCGCATCACTGGCCGCGCGGGTTGCTGCCACGGTCGTGCGGATACCTCCCGCGGTGTACGGCGTCCCCGTCATCCGCGCGTCGAACTCTGCGGCGCGGTCGCCCGCGAACACCGGGTGCATGTGGGCGTCGACGAACCCGGGTAGAACAGCCCGCCCAGCCATGTCGTGGGCCTCGTCTGCCGCAGGGCACGAAGATGACGGGCCCACCCACGAGATCACACCGTCGACGGCGACGATCGCCGCATCGCGGAGCACGCCGAGGGCCCCCTCCCCGAGTGACGGATCCGCGGTGCTGAGCTCCCCGATGTTGGTCCAGGCCACTGAGGTCACGACGCCACCGACCTGATGGAGCGATCCAGTTCCGCCGCGACGTCGATGGACATATGGGCGCCGCCACGCACGCGCTCAACTCCGTCGACCACCACGGTGCACACGTCGCCCGAGGTCGCGGCGTAGACGACCGCGTCGACGAGATTCGCCTCTCCATGCCCGGCCAGGCGGACTGACGACAGGCCCACCTCGATGAAGTCCGCGGGCGAGCCCACCACGAGGCCGGCGTCGGGCAGGCCGAGCGCGGCGCTACCCCCGCTGGTCATCGCAGTGAGCAGTTCCTCGCCGGTGAAGGTGCCGCGGTGACGGCTGCCCAGGCGCTCGTCCATCTCTATCGCGCGCGACTCCTCAAATGGGTCGATGACCGCGTGGCTGTCGCTGCCGAGACACAGGTAGGCGCCGGCATCACGAAGCGCAGGGATCGGCCCGATGCCGTCAGCCAGTTCGCGCTCGGTGGTGGCACAAACGCAGACGTGACTACCGCCCAGCGCCCCGATGTCAGAAGCCGTCAGATGCGTGGCGTGCACCGCGGTGAAGTCCCCGTCCAGGGCGCCGGCTTCGCCCAGGATCTCCACCGGCGTGCGGCCATACGCCTGCAGCGCCTCGTCGTTCTCCCGCGGCTGCTCCGACACGTGCGCGTGCAGGGGCATGCCGCGTTCGTGCGCGACCGCGGCGGCAATGGCAATCGCGCCAGGGGGCACGGCGCGCACCGAGTGGATGGCCAGGCCATGGCTCACGAGGCCGGTGGCCCGCAACTCGGCCGTGCGGCCGACCCACTGCTCCGCAGAGCCGTCGCTGAACCGCACCTGGGTCTCGTCAGGAGGCCGCCCGGGCGCGGACTCCAGGTAGAGGGTGTCCAGCAGGACCAGGCGAATACCCGCTTCCTCGGCCGCCGCCGCCAAGGCCGCTGACATCGCATTCGGATCGTCGTACGCCGCCCCCCCGGGCGCATGGTGCAAGTAGTGGAATTCGCCCACCGCGGTGTAGCCGGCGAGAAGCATCTCCGAGAAGACCGCACGGGCGAGTGCGCGATAGCTGTCCGGGTCGAGCACTGCGGCCGAGGCATACATCTGATCGCGCCACGCCCAGAATGAGTCGCGCCCGCGATGGGTGCGACCCCGCAAGATGCGATGGAATGCATGGGAGTGCGCGTTGACTGCACCGGGAAGCACAATGCCGCGCAACACCCTCGCGTGCCAGGGCATCTCGGCATCGGGCTCGACTCGCGTGAGGATTCCACCGGCGGCCTCGATGACGACATCGTGGCGCACCGCACCTCCGATGACGGCGCGAGCGGCCCACCACGTCGTCATCGGGGCAGGCGCTCCGCTGTCAGCAGGTCAGCGAGGACATCGGCCAGAGCGCGTCCGCCCGCCTCGCAGTCCGCGTCCTCGGCCAACTCCTCGGGCGAGTGGGAGATCCCGGTGGGATTCCGCACGAAGAGCATGGCTGCAGGAATGCCCGCCTCAGCGAGTACGCCGGCATCATGGCCCGCGCCGGTGGCCAGCAGCGGAGCGCCCGGCAGCAGGCCGGCGATGTGCTGCGAGAGCGTGACATCGAAGTGCTGGGCCGGCGTGCGCGACTCCTCGGTCACGGTGACGCTGATGCCCGGAATTGCGGCCTCCCCCGTGATGGTCTCGAGCAAGGCATCCAGGGTCCCCTCGTCCTCGGCACGGGCATCGAGCCATCCGGTGACGTGGGCGGGTACGGCGTTCACGGCATTCGGGGTGCAGGCGACCTTGCCGACGGTCGCGCGCGCCGCCCGCGTCGGCGTATCGAGCGCATCCGCCTGGGCCTGCGCTGCCAGCACGAGTCGCGCGAAGGCGACCATCGGATCGCGTCGGTCAGCCATCCGCGTGGTGCCAGCATGGTTGGGCTGTCCGGAGAAGTCCACGCGCCAGCGGCCATGCGGGTAGATCGCCGTACCGACGGCCACCGCACGATCGAGGTCGATGAGCCCGCGGCCCTGCTCGACATGGAGTTCGACGAATGCCCCGATACGAGACAAGCGATCCGGCTCAGCACCCAGGGACCGGGGATCGCGCCCAGCACGAGAGAGCGCTTCGGCGAATGTGACGCCGTCGGCGTCGCGCAGGGCGAGCGCCCGATCGGGGGCGAGCGCTCCCGACGACAGTCGCGAGCCGATGCAGGCGACGCCGAAGCGGCCACCCTCCTCGTCGGTGAAGCACGCGACCGCGAGCGGCCGGCCCGGCTGGACCCCGCGCCGCTGCAACTCCTCGACCGCCTCGAAGGCACTCGCGACACCGAGTGGGCCGTCGAAGTTGCCTCCGTCGGGCACCGAGTCCAGGTGCGACCCGGTGATGACGGCACCGTCCGTGGCGGCATCCCCCCACCATGCCCACATGTTGCCGTTGCGGTCGGTTTCGACGTCGAGACCGAGGGACGCTGCCTCGCCAGCGAACCACTCGCGGAGCGCGAGGTCAGGATCGGTCCAGGCGAGCCGCCGGTAGCCGCCGGAAGACGGATCGCGGCCCAGGCCGGCGATCTCCTCGAGTCGTGCGGCGACGCTCACGCGCCCTCGCGCATCGGGATGCGCACCCCGCGCTCCTCGGCCACCTCTTCGGCGAGCTCATACCCGGCGTCGACATGTCGGATGACACCCATGCCCGGATCGTTGGTGAGCACGCGCGCGAGCTTCTGCGCCGCCAGCGGGGTGCCGTCGGCAACGCTCACCTGGCCGGCGTGCAGCGAGCGGCCGATGCCTACGCCGCCGCCGTGGTGGAACGACACCCAGCTCGCACCCGAGGCCGTGTTCACCAGGGCGTTGAGGATGGGCCAGTCCGCGATCGCATCCGAACCGTCATTCATCGACTCGGTCTCGCGGTAGGGCGAGGCGACGGAGCCGCAGTCAAGGTGGTCGCGGCCGATGACAATGGGCGCGGACACCTCGCCGTTCGCGACCATCTCGTTGAAGCGCAGGCCCGCCTTGTCGCGCTCGCCGTAGCCGAGCCAGCAGATGCGCGCCGGCAGCCCCTGGAACGCCACGCGCTCCTCGGCCATCGTGATCCAGCGGCGCAGGTGGTCGTTGTCGGGGAACAGGTCGAGGACGGCCTGGTCGGTGCGGGCGATGTCCTTCGGGTCGCCGCTCAGCGCCGCCCAGCGGAACGGGCCCTTGCCCTCGCAGAACAGCGGCCGGATGTAGGCGGGGATGAAGCCGGGGAAGGCGAACGCCCGGTCGTAGCCGCCCTTGCGTGCCTCGTCGCGGATCGAGTTGCCGTAGTCGAAGACCTCGGAGCCGGCGTCAATGAAGCCGACAATGGCCTCGACGTGCTTGGCCATCGAGGCCTGGGCGCGCTCGGTGAACTCCTCG